>NZ_JBCHVD010000015.1:0-91315 GCF_046736435.1 Arthrobacter sp. LAPM80 | reverse complement strand
TCTTTTTTGACCTTTTTATGGATTAAATCAAGCCCCAAGTGCTTCGAGTTGCCTAAATATCGATCGGGCGAGGAACCGCTTGAGGCATCTCTTGATTTCTCGGTAGCTCAGTCCCTCTGCGGTTCGTCGCCCCACGTAGGCCTTGGTTTTCTCATCGAATCTCATCTGGTTCGTGGCAATGATATCCAAAGCCATGTTCAGTTGCCTGTCGCCTCCGCGGTCAACAGTCGGGTAACTCATGGCGGGCATCAACTCCTCAGTCGATTAACCGCACCAGAGCATTCAAGGCATTGCGGTTTGCGGTGCGCTGATGATCGATACGGCGGCGGTCTCGTATCCCAGAACACTCGTAGCTGCAGCAAATGCGTTGATCGGATCGGATTTGCCGACCCCATGACGGGCCTTCTTCCGTGGTGTTTTCACCTCCACTACGCGCACCCCCTCAACAATCAGCGCACGGCGAATGCAAGACCCGTAGGAGTTGGTTCCCTACAATGGCAGCCAAGATCTCCCCGAAGGTATCCCTGTGGATCCAGGCGATGGCACGGTTCATCCCGGGTTTGGTGACAGGGAATGCTTTACAGCCGAGGTTGGCTCCGGTGCTGGTGTTTATGAGGGCGTACGCATGGGTACGCGAGTGCGTGTCGATGCCGTTATTTGGTGGCATCGCATCCGGTGTTCAAGCCTTGCCCGGCAGATCTCTCATGAGACCCGCACCATCACTGGTGTGGTCAACCTTTTATCAAGCCACGTCAAGGGGGCGGGCTGATGCCACTGCCATTCAATGGACGAATCAAAAATAGGGCAGATGGATTCATCGCCAGAGAAAGATCGAGTCACGTTGAGAAGCAGTGGCACCTATCCTGCCAGTGGGCACCAGGCACACCAAGAATCATTAGAGAGCAAGATAGTGATTATGCCCAAGAATTTTCCCCCGAAGTTTGTGACCGTGCAGTGCGTATGGTGTTGGATCACCTGCCGGAATATCCGTCCGTAAATGCTGCGTGCAAGGTGGTCACTCCGAAGCTCGGCGTTGGAAGTGAGTCGCTGCGCCGCAGGGCGATCCAGGCCCGGATTGATGCTGGCGAGAAGACCGGTCCGTCCAGTGTTGAGCTCTAGGAGATCAAGTGGTTGTAGGCCGAGGTGCGGGACTTGAAGGAATCCAACGAGATCTTGAAACAGGCCTCGAATTTCTTTAGCTAAGGGAACTCGACCCTCGCCGCCGCTGATCTGCCGCTTCATCGATGAAATGCGCGCTATTGGGTACGCGGTCGAGTCGATCTGCACTGTCCTGCGAGAGCGGCGCGTGCAGGTCGCCGCACGACCCTACCGGGCCTGGAAAACACGGGTGCCAGCCCTGCGCATCTTTGAAGATGCCCGGATCACTGACGCGCGCCGAGCACTGACGGTAGAAGAAGCGGAAGATCGGCCCCGGCCCGAGATTATCTGCTGGTGGCGAAAGGTGACTGCGTGGCGGCTTGAAAGCCGCTAGCCTTCGAACACAACGCTCATCGGTCGGAGTCGGTCGGTAGGTCGCGGTATGTGCCGCTGACCTGCGGTTTCGCTGTCGGGGAATGGTCTCGAGAGGCGTCGTTCGGACCGGACTCATTAAAAGCTCATTAAATCGACGGTCGGTGTTTGTTTGGCTCGTGGTTTTCCAGCTGCTCGGGCCCCCGTCTGTTTTTCATTGCGGAGCATTCCCCGGTCCAGGAGATGGTTAGTGCCACGCCGCGTTTGGAAGCGTCATGGCATTCGTAAGTCATACGGACTTCCTGCCACAAGCCTGCTCGAGGATGCCTTCCGACGCCAACGGGAACTTTGCCAGGTTACGCTGACCTGGTCGCTGAACGGATTGCTCTGCCACTGGCAGGCCGGCACAAAGTGGGCGCAGGACTTGCAGGTCGCCTTCGATGAGGCGCAAGAATCTGCCGATGGGGTCATGCCTGAAGCTAAAGAGGAACAGCAAGAAGCCCTGCGCCAGGAGATTGGCAGGGTCGTTGGCGCTGTCATGGCTGACCTGGGGTGCCGCGCAAGACCGCCCAGAAACGACGGGGCGTTGTGGACAGCTTTTCGAAAGGTATGGTGATTGACGATGCACTTCGGGATGATTTGTGATCTCCCAAAAATCACCATGGCCGTTTGCTGTCGTTCATGATATCCAAGCGGCAGTCGGATCGACCTCCATTAATCGCTCATTTGCACAAATGATGCGGGAGATAGAGCTTCGACGGTTGCCAGCTCCGAATCGAAGGACCAAGACGGATCGGTGGATTCAGGCTTAGCGTTTCTCGAATTGCTGTGGCGGCCCCGGTTTCAAATGCGGAGAGACGAATGCCCAGCTGGTGCAATTTGTCCCGTGAAGCATTTATGGCGGTGCCAAATGACCTGCATGCTTGGCGGTGCCCCGACCGTAGGCTGTTATCAAGAACCCACGCAAACTTGGAGGAACGCATGCTTTTGGCCGTATTGCAGGCGCAGGCGCAGGTGCTCGATAGCAACGCGAACCTAGCCACTCTCGAAGATGCCGCCGAGCGCGCAGCCTTGGCCGGGGCAGACGTGCTGCTGACCCCGGAGCTGTTTCCCGTTGGCTATGCCCCGCGCAGGTTGCGTAGCGAACTGGATCCAGCTTCGCTGCCCGCACTTCATGACCGCTTGGCTCGGATTGCTGTCCGGCACTCCATAGCCATCGTCTATTCCCTCCCGGATATCCAAAGGGGCAGCTGGAACATCACATCCACATTTGTGGACGAAGTCGGAATCGTCCGAGGCGGCTACGTCAAGGTCCATCTCTTTGGGGCCGGAGAAAAGGAAGTGTTTACCCCCGGGGATCGGCCGGCAACCATCATCGACTACCAAGGCCTGAAGTTGGGCATGATCATTTGCTTCGATGTTGAGTTCCCCGAAGCGGTCCGTGCAGCAGCCTTGCAGGGGGCGCAGCTGCTGCTGGTGCCCACCGCCTTGGGGCGTGGCTACGAATCGGTGAGCACCACCCTCGTTCCCGCGCGCGCTTTGGAAAGCCAGCTCTATATTGCCTACGCCAACCACGTCGGCATCGAGGACGGTTTTGCGTTGGGAGGTGGCAGCGTCGTCGCCGACCCGTTCGGCCAAATCCTGGCCATGGGCGGCCAAGAAGAGCAGCTGCTCTTTGCACGGGTCGAACCACAGGAGCTGGAAAAGGCCCGCGCCGAGATTCCTTATCTCACCGAGCGCCGCACAGATCTGTATCGTGGCTGGGGTCTTTAAACCGCCCAGTGTTTCAGGGCAGGAAGCGAAGCGCCACAAACAGCTCGTAGCGCACCGCTGCGCGGGTCAGGTCCATGTCCAGGATCTCGGTGATGGAGGCGATGTGCCGTCGTACCGAGTTGCGATGTAAGTCGATGGCCGCGGCCGTCGCGTCCCAGGACCCATTGGTGTCCAACCACGATCGCAAGACCTGTAGGTAGAGTTCCCTGCGCTTGGTCGGCAGCTGCAGCAGGTCACCCAGCATATGCTCTGCCAGCTGCCGGCTTGCGTCCTGGGGCAGCAGGGCGGAGAACGACTGTGGTAATTCCTCGGCGCTGAGGCTGCGACCCTCATCCAGCAGACGTGGCACCAATCCGCGGGCCTGCCGAGCCAACGCGCGCAGGTTCGCGGCCAGCGCGATTCCCTTACTCTCCGGTTGGAACAGATCCGCCGGTTGGCTGAATGCGGCCAAATAGCCAGCCGCCTCAATTCGCTCGAGCAGATCCTGGGTTGGTTCACTGCGCGTGATCGCGGCAAAGCTCCCCTCGCTGTGGGCTACCAGCTTGGTTTCCAGGAGCGAGCGAAAGCGGGTGAGAGCATGGCTGGGGTCTTGTGCGGGCAAGTGGGGGCGCGGGATGGCTACCGCGACCCGGGGAGCTCGCCGCGGGGTGCCACCGAGCGAACTGTTGAACAGTTCCAACGCTCCGGAGCCCAGCGAGTCGACACCGTCCAACAAGAGGATCGTTGCCAACTGGGTGGGGGCGAAGGCTCCCAGGACGCGCTGGCGTGCGACCACTTCCAGCAACCCCAATGCAGTGGACATGAGATTGTGTTCGGCAGCCCCCGGCTTGTTCTCGAAGCTCAGTTGCAGTACCCCGAGCAGCGGCGGAACCCGCGTGCCCGAGGTTGCCGTTGACCTGATTGGAAAAGCCAAATGATGCCGTCCCGCGGATTCGCTCAACACAAGCTTGGGGCCCTGCGCGGCAGAAGCCTGCGCCAGCAGCGCCTCCAGCTCCTGTCCTTGGGCGGGTTGGAGGCCTGCGGGAGCTGCATAATGGCGCAACCGACCGTCCTGGTCCAGCAGTTGCGCAGCGCATTTAGCACGGTGCGCGAGCACCGAGACGATTTCCTGCTCGGGATGCTCGCTGGCCACGCAGCGCATCAGGTGCCGGTTCGCTTCGGCGTTCTCCCGCAGCATCCGGGCGTTGTCGGCTTCCATGAGCTTGGCGAAGGCCAAGCCGATGGCAGCGAAGGAGATCGACGCAGGGATCTGCCACAGGGGCAGGCCCAACTCGCGGCAGGCATCAATCACGGTGGACGGCACAGCGGAGAAATATGGGTCCAGCCCGAAGCCCAGTGCCGAGACTTGCGCATCGACCAGGCGTGCAATGAATTGGCGGACCTCGGCGGCATCCCCGGCATGCTTCACGAGTGGGAATCCGCTGGTGAGAATCAGTTCATGGTCCACCAGGTACGGTGTGGGATCGTCGATGTCACTGGGTTCCACCCACCGCAGGGGGCGATCTCCTGCCTCGTGCAGGACTTCGATTCCCGGGGGAAGCTGGCGAAGGAACCGGGCCAGGGTGATTGAATCCCAAGGCCGGGCAAATTCCTGGTTCAGAGGTAGTATGGATTCGCGATCCGGTGCAATTTGTCCCATGAGAAACAATTTTAGTTCAAATCGGCACGCTGTGAGAGCGAGGTCACAAGCTTAGGGTTGGTACCGGCAACGCCGAGAGACCGTTCAAACGAGGATTCGCAAATGCAAACCACCATCAGTACAGAGCGCCGTGCACCGGTCCGACTGGACCAGCAGCTCAGGCGACGAAAGTCGATCAGTTCCATGCTCCGGGAAGCAGAGAACAATGCCGGTGGCGGCAAGATGCACCGCAGCCTGGGTCTGCTGCAACTGACCATGATCAGTGTCGGCGCCACCATGGGCACCGGCATCTTGGTGGTTTTGGGCGCCACGGTTCCCGTGGCCGGTCCGGCGATTTGGATCTCCTTTGTTCTTGCCGGCATCACCGCCTTGTTCTCGGCCATCTCGTACGCCGAAATGGCGGGTATGGTGCCGGTCTCCGGCTCCAGCTACTCGTACACCTACGCCACCATGGGTGAGGGAATCGCCTGGGTATGCGGCTGGTGCCTGGTCCTGGAATACGCGGTATCCGTTGCCGCGGTGGCCGTGGGCGCGGGCGAATACGTCAACGAAGCGCTGCGTACCTTCGGCATGGATCTTCCCACCGCACTTGCCGGCGGACCCACCGAGGGAGGGGTTGTAAACCTCCCGGCGCTGGTGGTCGTGGTGCTCGCCACCTTGCTGCTGGCTCGTGGCGCACGGGAATCGGCAATCGTGAACACCATCGTGGTGATCATCAAGGCATGCATTCTGGTCTTTTTCTCGATCGTGGCCTTCACGGCCTTCGACGCCGGCAACTTCGAACCCTTGCTGCCGATGGGCGCCGCTGGCGTCACCGGTGCAGCCTCGATTGTCTTCTTCTCCTATATCGGCTTTGACGCTGCCTCAACCGCGGGCGAGGAAGCGACAAACCCCAAGCGGGACATGCCGCGAGCCATCATGCTCTCAATGGCCATCGTGACGGTGACCTATGTGCTCGTCGCGGTTTCCGCTATCGGTGCCCGCGACTGGACATGGTTCGTGGGAACCCAAGCGGCACTCGTGCAGATCATCGGCGAACTGACCGGGCAGGCCTGGATCGTGCTGCTCTTTGCCGTAGCTGCCGTACTGGCCATAGCATCGGTAGTACTGACGGTTCTTTACGGTCAAACCCGTATCCTGCTGACCATGTCCCGCGACGGACTGGTACCCCCGATTTTCTCCCGCGTCTCCAAGCGCACCGGAACCCCGGTGGCCGGCACCTTCATCACCGGCGGCATCGTGGCCATCACCGCCGGATTCATTCCACTCGGCGCGCTGGCCGAGGCGACCAGCATCGGCACCCTGTTCGCCTTCGCCCTGGTCGGCGTCTCGGTCATCTACTTACGGCGCAAACAGCCACTGGTTGAACGCACGTTCAAGGCGCCGCTGTACCCGCTCACCCCGCTTTTGGGAATCGCGGCCTGCCTCTTCCTAATGGCCAACCTTTCGTGGCACACCTGGCTGGTGTTCGGCATCTGGATGCTCGTCGGAGTGGGCCTGTACCTGGGCTATGGACGCCGACGTTCCCGGCTTGGGGCATTGAGCAAGCAGCAATACATCGAGAGCCACAGCGGCAACCAATAACCCACGACTTTCATTTTCCTCAACCACAGAAACACTCGAAGGACCAAAGAGATGACCTCGATTCCGCAGGCTGACGGCACGATCAACATGCTAAATCCCGACTTTCCGTTCAACTACGACCTGTTCTTGCAGAACCCCGCGGGCCTTGGCAGCGTCCCGGAAGAGCTGCACGGCACCGAAGTCGCCGTCATCGGCGCAGGACTTTCCGGACTGGTGACCGCCTACGAGCTGATGAAACTCGGCCTTAAACCGGTTGTCTACGAGGCTGACCAAATCGGTGGACGGCTGCGTACCGCCAGCTTCGCCTCAGCCCCGGAGGTCACCTGCGACCTCGGTGGCATGCGCTTCCCGATTTCCAGCAAAGCGCTCTACCATTACATCGACTTGCTGGGACTAGAGACCTACGATTTCCCGAACCCGCTGGCTGCGCCGACCGACTCGACGGTCATCGAGCTCAAGGGCGAAAAAGTCTACGTGGAAAATGAGGGCGACCTGCCGCAGTTCTTCCACGAAGTTTCCGACGCCTGGAAGCGGGCGCTGCGTGAGGACGCCAAGTTCGATGAAATGCAGCAGGCCATAAAGTCCCGCGATGCGCACGAGGTGAAGCGGATTTGGAACTCGTTGCTGAAAGACTTCGACGAGGAGAGCTTCTACGGCTTCATCGCCAATTCGAAGGCCTTTAAGGAGGCCGGCTTCGACCACCGTGAGGCGTTCGGCCAGGTCGGCTTCGGATCCGGCGGCTGGGACACCGACTTCTCGAACTCCATCCTGGAGATCCTGCGCGTGGTGTACACCGACGCTGATGACAATCACCGTGGCATCAGCGGCGGCGCGGCCAAGCTGCCGCACGCCTTGTGGAACCACGCACCCGAACAGCTGGTGCACTGGCCCCAGGGCACGACACTCTCCGCACTGCACGCCGGCGCCCCGCGCGGCGCCGTGGCTACGATCCGCCGCTCGGATGCCGAGGGATTCAATGGGGCCAACGCCATCGAGATCAGCGAACGATTCGGGCGCACCGAGACCTACCCTGCGGTGGTCTCCTCGGTGCAGTCATGGCTGCTGTCCACCGGCATCGACACGGAGGAATCGTTGTTCCCGGCCGAGCTATGGACGGCGATCGAGCGCTCCCACTATATGCAGTCGTCGAAGACCTTCGTGATGGTGGATCGCCCGTTCTGGAAAGACCGCGACCCGGTGACCGGCGAGTACCTGATGTCGATGACGCTCACTGACCGGCTCAACCGTGCCACCTACCTGCTGGATAACGGTGAGGATAAGCCCGCCGTCATCCTGCTCTCCTACACGTGGAACGACGACGCGCTGAAGTGGCTCGCGCTCTCGGCAGAACGACGTATGGAACTGATGCTGCACTCGCTCCAGAAGATCTACCCGGGAGTCGATATCCGCAGCCACATCGTCGGACAGCCGATCACAGTTTCATGGGAGGCCGAGCCGAACTTCATGGGCGCCTTCAAAGCCAACCTGCCCGGCCACTACCGCTATCAGGAACGCTTATACACGCACTTCGACCAACACGGGCTGGCCGCCAAGCACCGGGGTATTTTCCTCACCGGTGACGACGTTTCCTGGACGGCCGGCTGGGCGGAAGGTGCAGTGACCACCGGGCTGAACGCCGTGTGGGGCGTGCTGAGGCACTTGGGCGGACAGGATGCAGAGAAGAACCCAGGCCCGGGCCAATTCCTCGCGGAGCTCGGACCATTAAAGATTTAGGAATTAGCTACGCCCAGCAGCTGATCCACGATCCCATTTTGTTCCCGGGTTTTAGCGTGCTGTTGTAAGTGTCACGATGACCCTGGGGGAGTAGTTCAGTACGCCTCGCCTAGCAGATCCTGGATCGTAGTGAGCAGCTGAAATCGACCGAGCTGAAGTTGGGCGAGCTGGCCACACGAGGGACTGGTCCGTAGGGAGCCTGCCGTCGCTTGTCCGGCCGGAGTGAATCTGATCCGCGAATCGTCGAGGGAACACGGTACGGCATCGGCTGAACCGGGGTAGGCGTCGACACTCACGCAACCACATATACGCTATCGTTTCCGGCGCCACCGGTGGCGGCATCCGTCCCGGCGGTCCTCAGAGACCTTCGCAGGTGAGGACTTCGGCCGACGCGAGCGTGGCTTCAGGGCAGCCGCCTGACCTTCATCACGGGCCCTGGTCTTGATCGTGTAAGAGGTCTTCCGTGTGGTCTCGTGTTCAGCGCAGATGGTGGTGACAGCGCCGCGTGGTCCATCATCGGGTCAATGGGCTTCACCACCACGAACCACCAAAATGTCGCCGACGTAGCGAGGCAGAACTGTCACCGCTGTCCTGCGAGATCACGGACCTATTAGAGAATCCTTGACTGTATGGCCGGAGTGTGTTTGGTTGTGGTGGCCTCGGCAGCTTCTCAAAATGGGTCACAGTCTAACCCTCATGCCGGGGCGGATGTTGTGTGAGAACATGCCCTGTTCCGCGGCGTCCAGACGCTCCGCAAGGTTCGACTTTGCCTCGGCTGTCTTGCCCTCAAGGACGAGCCGGCAGAATTCCTCGTGCTGGGCCAGGCCATGGGCCGTGACGCTTTCATCGGCTTCCTGGCGAACGATGACCAGGCGCAGTCGTGTCATCAGGTCTTGATGGGTTTGCGAGAGGATCTGTGACCTCAGGAACCCAACTGTCCGCGCATGGCACAGGGAGTCGGCTTGGACAAACCCGACGACGTCGTCGTTCTCCACAGCCTCCCGCATGCCGTCGACGGCAAGTTTGAGCAGCTGCAACTCCTCGTGGCTTGCTGTCTGCGAGGCTGCCACGCCAGCCAGCTCCAAAACCCTGCGGGCCTGGTAGATCTCAGCGATGTCCTCGGCATCCAGACTGATCACTTCCAGGACGCGTGTGGCGGGATTGCGGACTAACAAGCCCTCACTGACCAAGGTGTTGAGGGCCTGGCGCACGGTGGCACGCGAGATGCCCAATTCCTGTGCCATCGCATCTTCGGTAATCCTGGCTCCGGGGGCAATATCGCCGTCGAGGATCTGTTTCCGCAGTGCCGACGTGCTTAACTCCGCTGTGGTGGTTCGTTGGATCTTATTCACGGTGTGGCGCTCCTGGCATCTGTCGTCCATGCCGGCAGTCATCCCGGCATGCTTCACTGTTGTGCCTATTGTATTGTGTTCACTGTTCGCCGGGTCGGCGTGGCGCTGACAGAGCCGCAGCGCGTTGCCCGTCCAGCAGGCGGGCGGGCCGGAATCCGGCGAAGAGAGGTTCCGGCGTGCCATATAGCTCCGCTGCGACGCCGGAGCCAAGCAGCGGCGCCAGCGTGACTCCGCTGTGTGTGGCTACCAGGTACAGCCATGGAGCGGAGTCCACAGTCCCAATGATGCTTCGTCCATCGGCTGGCATCGCCCGCCGGCCAACACCCAACTCGGTGATGGCCACATCTTTGGTGTTGCGCAGCAGCCCCTGCAGCCGGCTTGAGAATTCGGCGGCGAGCGCTGAGCGGGTGCCTGGGGTGCTGATGGCTGACGCCGTGGCGTCCAGGTCCAGAGCTTGGAGCATCAGCCTGCCCCCGCCTGCCGGCCTGACGTTGAGTTCCGCACTGGTGACGAGCCGGGTGATGTCGGTGGGGAGCTGGTTCGTTGTGGCCAGGTAACCCACCGTGACGTCGCCAGGTGTCTGGTAATCGGTCATGACCGGTCCCAGCCCTGCCATGGCGGTTATGGAATTGGTCCACCGGCCCGCCGCACTGATGACGTGATCGGCATATATGGTCCCCCCGTCGCAGAGTCCGACCGTGGCCCCGGAACCACTGGCGGACAGCTGTTCAACCTTGACCCCGGAGAGGACCTGCAACTTGTGGGGGCGGGCTTGGCTCAGCCGGTTGCGGATGTACAGGCTGGGGTAACAGTGGGCCTCATGCGGGAAAAAGGCGGCAACCTCGCAGGAGGCGGGGATGAGCAGGTCCGGAACCAGGACTCGGGCACGGGATGACGTAATTTTTTCGCAGGTATACCCGCGCGCTGCCAGCCGGTCCACCCTCCCCTGCAGTTCCGCGGCATGCGCAGGGTCGGTGGCGAACTCCACATGGCCGGTTGGCACGAACCAGCCGGAGCCGGCGCCTGCCAGACGGTAGTGGGCCTCAACTCCCGCGCGGTTGAGCTCGAAGTAGTCCTGTGGGTCCTTGTTATTGGCATTGACCCACCCGTACGACAGCGAGGAGGTACCGGATCCGGGGGAGTGCTTGTCAATGAGTGTCACGTCGGCGCCACGTGCGGCGGCTTCGGCCGCGATGGAAACACCGAGCATGCCTGCGCCGATTACTACGATCTTCACTCTGGTTCCTGTCTTCTCGTGGTCTCTAAAGGACTTTGCTCAGGAATGCCTGGGTGCGTTCCTCTTGCGGGTTCAGGAGTACGTCAGAGGGTTTGCCGCTTTCCACGACCACGCCTCCATCCATGAACACCACAGAATCTGCAACTTCCCGCGCGAACCCCATCTCGTGGGTCACGACGATCATGGTCATGCCGCTGGCCGCCAGGTCCTGCATGACATCGAGCACCTCTCCCACCAGCTCTGGATCCAGTGCCGAGGTGGGTTCGTCAAAGAGCATGAGTTTGGGTTCCATGGCAAGTGCCCGGGCAATGGCAATGCGCTGCTGCTGCCCGCCGGAGAGTGACGACGGATAGGCGTTTCGTTTTTCACTGAGGCCCACGCGTTCAAGCAGGGCTTCTGCCCGCGCCTTGACGTGGGATTTGGGCTCCTTTTTTACCCCGACCGGTGCCTCCATGATGTTCTGCAGTGCGGTCATGTGCGGGAAGAGGTTGAATTGCTGAAACACCATGCCCACTTCTGAACGCATTCTGGCGATGACCTGGGGACGCAGTTCGTGCAGCGCCCCAGCCTGCTCCCGGTAACCCACCAGGTCGCCATCGACGGTGATCCGCCCGGCCGAGACGGTGTCGAGGTGGTTGATCAGCCGCAGAAAGGTTGACTTTCCCGATCCGGAGGGACCGAGCAGGGTCATCACTTCCCCCTTTTGTACTTGGAGGTTGATGCCCTTGAGCACGTCGTTGTGGCCGAAGGACTTCCATACGTCCTTGGCTGTGACCATGGCTTGGGGTGACTGGTTCATGGCGATCTCCTAGCGGGTGCCGGCGGTGGCGCCGCGGCGTGTTTGTAGTTGCAGCAGACGGCTCAGCAGCCCTTGGCCTTCCAACCGGTTGCTCCGGCCGTAGTGGCGCTCGATGTAGAACTGGCCGATCGTCATGAGGGTGGTCACAATCAGGTACCAGATGGAGGCGGTGATCAACAAGGGGATGGTTTGGAAGTTATCGGCATAGATCAATTGCGTGGCATACAACAGTTCCGGGAAGGACAAGACGCTGACCAGGGAGGTGGTCTTGAGCATCGAGATGACGTTGTTGGCGGTGGGTGGGACGATCACACGCATCGCCTGGGGCAGGATCACACGACGCAGAGTCCGCAAGTTGGACATTCCCAGGGCATGGGCGGCCTCTGTCTGGCCCTTGCCAACGGACACGATTCCGGCCCGGATGATTTCCGCCATGTAGGCGGCTTCGTTGAGTCCGAGCCCCAGGATGGCGGCCATGAGGGGGGTGATCAAGGAGTTGGTTTCCATGGCGAACAACGTGGGGCCGCCGGGGATAGACAGGCCCACGGTGGGGTAGAGCGCCGAGATGAAACCCCAAAACAGCAACTGCACGAAGATGGGTGTTCCCCGGAAAAACCAGATGTACAGCCCAGCCGGCCCGGACAGTGCTGGATTGGTGCTCAGGCGCATGACTGCCAGGATCACGCCCAAAACCAAGCCCAGGGCCATGGCTGCCACGGTCAGCTGGAGCGTGTTTCCCAATCCTGCCAAGACGCGGGGCGAGGTGAAGTATTCGGCCACAACCGGCCAGCCGAAATTTGGATTGGTGGTTACCGAGCGGAGGATGAGAAGGCCGGCAAGACCCATGGCCGCGTAGCTCGCCCAACGCACCGGACGTTTGAGTTTGATGACTTTTTCGGGGGGCCTGCGCCCAGAGACGGCCGGGCCGTCACCGGCTACAGCCAACTTCCCGGAGACTGTGATCATGAGCGGGCCCCGTTGATTTCAGACTTCTCAATGGCGATGGGGGACAGGTTCCACTTCTTGAGCAGCGTTGAGTACGTGCCGTCGCTGATGAGTTCATTGATGGCGGCGTTGACCGCGGCGGTGAGCTCGCTGCCCTTGGGCAGGGCAACGCCTCCGGGGTTGGGGTTCTTCAGTAGCGGACCGACCGTTTCGAACTTGGTGGGGTTCTTCGCCGCAGCGTCAGCAAGCGGCGGGGCATCAAGCATGACGGCGTCGATGCGGTTGCTCTGCAACGCCAGCTCTGCCTGCGGGGCGGTCTGGAACACATTTGCGGTGGGGGCTTGCAGCCCGGCGTCCTTGCACGTGGCGCTCTGCTCCGGCAGGAACGTTGTCTGCTGCAGGGAACCGCGGATGACGCCGACCTTTATGCCGCAGGCACGGTCACTGGTTAGTCCCTTGGGATTACCCTTACCCACCAGCAGCAGGGTGCCGTTCCAGTAGTAGGTGGCGAAGTCAAGGGTCTCTTCCCGCAGCTTTGTGTCACCGATCGATGACACTGCCATGTCAACCTGCTTGGCCTGGAGCGCTGGAATGAGCGCATCAAAGGAAGTGGGCACAAACTCGACCTTCAGGCCGAGCAGACCGCTGATGGCGCTTGCCAAATCCGGATCGAAGCCCACAATAGTCTTTCCGTCCTCGGCCATGGATTCGAAGGGAGGGTACGTGGGGTCTGTTGCCACCCGAATCTTGCCGGAGTCCATCATGGCGGCCGGCACCATTGCTGAGATGGCCAAGTTTTTCCCCGGGGCCGCCGAGGCTGCGGCTTTTGTGCCATCGGGTTGTGGCGTTGATGCAGCACTGCAGGCGGTGATGGCCAGCAAGCTCGTACCGATTGCTAAGACCATGAACTTTTTGGCCTTGATGTGAATACCCATATCGTAACTCCTTAGTATCAGACTGTCTGACAGACTAAGTGTCACACTTCACAGCCACTGCGTCAATGGGGATGGGGAACCGTCTATTTGAGTCAAGAAAAAGGTGGGGCTGGAACACGGCGTGGTGTAGCCGCAGCGGGCAGAAAGGCAAGGTGGGGCGACGGCGTGGCCATGTTGGGCAGCCGGCCCGCCAGGCGGCCGGGCGGAGTGCACTGCTGATCCGAGGAGATGTCGACTCTCGGCGGGCGCGTTGATTCCCGTGGCCGCTGGCGACTGAGATGCCGGAGTCGATGCCGGGCAGCCTTGATTGTCAGCGGGGAACGGTTCCGAGCTTTTCAAGGACGGTGAGTTCGGATTCGTTGAGCCGTTGCGTCAGGTTTTGCTGGGCTTGCTCAAGGTGGCCGGCCAGAATTTTTGCGGTGAATTCCTCATGGATTTTCAGCGATTCCAGGTTGTCCTGCTTATCGACGGTCACATGGGCGATGGCGATCCTCAGCTTGGACATCAGCAGGGTGTGGGCTTCGGAGAGGTTCCGGGATCCAAGGAAACCGACGATTGCGGCATGGCAGTCGTAATCGGCCTCAATAAAACCTTCCAGATCGCCTGCGTCCACGGCCTTTACCAGGCCTCGCAGGGCAAGGCGCAATTGCTCGAGCTGCTGCGCTGAGGCAGTGGCGGCGGCATTGATGCCGCCCAGTTCAAGGAACCGGCGAGCCCTGTAGATGTCCCGGACGTCGTCGTGATTCAGGGTGGTTACCTCCAGTACGCGCGTGCTGGGGTGCCTGGTCAGCAGCCCCTCCAAGAGCAGGGTGTTCAGGGCCTGACGCAAGGTGGGGCGGGAGATGCCGTATTGCTCGGCCATGGCTTCCTCGGTCACCGGGGTCCCTTGAAGAAGCCGGCCGCGCAGAATGGATTGGCGTAGCGCTGTGGTGACGCGTTCGGTCACGGTTTCACGGTGTATCTTGCTCACGGGAACTGTCTGCTTTCAATGTCAGGCCTCGGTAGGTCCGACGACGAAGTGCAAACTTGATTTTCCATGCAAGTTTCCCCGCGATGGTGCCGGCAGCCGGATCCCCTACGGTCTTCCGGCTGCGGTCCCCTAGCTGATTGCCAGGTCAGCTCCGACGGCTGCTGGCTCCGTGTGGACGCTCGCGAGCATTTCTGCCAGGGTGAGCCCGGCGAGGCCCATGGACTCCGCATCGCGTCCGGTCAGGGCATAGTCCGTCTGGTTGTAGGCATTCGTGATGGTGATGCATGCATCGATCATCGGTGTTGGCACCCCGCCCATTCGCGCCAGTTCCTGGATGGGCACAAGGAGGTAGGGAACGTCTTCGCTGACGTAGCGATGATTCGGCGAATTCGGGGCGTTCGTGATTTTGCTGTGGGCATCGGAGCTGCGATTGAGCTCGAAGACGGATGTTTCGTGCAGCCCATAGAGCTTGTTCATGGCAGCGAGTTCCGACATCAGCGACAGGCCCAGCGAACGGCCGATTGCCTGGCGTTCCTCCTCCATCACGGCGGCGGCACGAGCCGTTGCCGGTGAGCAGCAGTCCCGGTAGTAGTTGAACTTCCCGTCGAAGTTTTCCAGCAGTCCCATGCTCAGGGTGGTCAACAGTGGATGGCCGCCGAAGTTGATGTTTTCCAGACCGGCAGCCAACACGTTATCTAGGGCAGTCAGCGGCAGTGGCATGAGGGGAGCTAGCCGGGCTATGGCATCCTCGGTCCGGGTAGAGGGCAGTGCAGCGACTGGCAGGCAGGTTTTGAGGCCCATGATGGCGATGTGGGCGGGGCCGGTGATGCGGCAGGCCCATGGGCTGGAGATGGCCTCAACAAAGATTAGCCGCTGAGTGTAGCCACGTTCGTGCTGGCGGCGGCGCAGCGCGAGGCTTCCGAAGTTGCCGGGTAGGAGCATAATAATCTGTTCGTCCCGCAGGTGCGGCAGAAGTGCGTCGAAGAGTGGAAGTTGGGCGAAGGACGGCACCGGCAGCAACAGCACGTCGGCGTAAGCTGCGGCTTCGGCGACGTCATCGGTGAGCGTGTGGACCGCCTGAAATCCCGCGAAGTCCAAATCTGCACCGTCCAGTGTTGCGTCGGCGCGAATGCCGCCGGCCTGGCGGATGTCATCTAGGGGCTGCGCGAAGCCGGGGGACCCGTACAAGCAGACGTCCACGTTCAGGGCTGAGAGGTGATATGCGGCGGTCAAGGCAGCGTTGCCGGTGCCGATGATGCTAACGCGGTGGTTGGAGTTCATGGTGTTCCCCTTCAGGGAGTCGTTCTGGGATGAGAAAGTGGGAAATCAGGTGAGATGGTCACGAAAGGGCTGCGCCCACGGCGACAAAGGCCGTGCACAGGACGATGAGGATCAGCAACAGCGGGCCGATGAAACGCAGATATCGCTGGTAGGGAACCTGTGCCAGCGCCAGCCCGCCCATGACCACCGCCGAGGTGGGTGCGACCAGGTTGATAATGCCGTGGGCAGACTGCAGAGCCGTGACCACGACGGCGCGGGAAACTCCCGCGAAATCGGCCAGTGGAGCTAGGATCGGCATGGCCAGGCCAGCGTGTCCCGACGACGAGGGGATCAGGAAACCCAGGGGCAGGTTGATCAGGAACATGACGGCTCCGAAAACTGCGGAACTGGTGCTAGTCACGAGGTTCTCCATCGAGTTCAGCACCGTGTCGGTGATGTAGGCGTTGTTCATGATGACGGTGACACCGCGGGCCAGGACGATGATCAGGCCTACCCCGATGAAGTCTCCGGCGCCGCGTACAAGGGCGGTGGTCAGTTCCTTCTCTTTGAGTCCACCGATGAAACCGACCACGATGGAAGCCACAATGAACAGCGCAGCCAGTTCCGGGAAATACCAGTCCAGTTGCCAGCTGTAGCTGGCAGCACCGGTTCCACCGATGACCTGGGCCCAGGGGACGATGGCGAAGATCATCATCGCAAAAGTTAGCCCAACCACCACGAGCACCACTTTTTGGCGCCTGGTCAACACCGTGTCGGTGCCGGGGGCGGCGAAGTTGCTGCTTGGCATGTCTGCCACCAGGGATTTGCTGGAGTCCTTCTTTACCCGGCGAGCGTAGCGCAGGACGTAGAGAATCGAAATCGTTGTCAGGACCACATACATCAGCACGCGAAGTCCGATTCCGCTTCCGATTGAGATGTCAGCGGCCGCGGAGGCGACACCGGTGGAAAAGGGGTTGATGGTAGACGCGAGAACGCCGATGCCTGCCCCGATGAGAATGGTTCCGGCCGCCACCATCCGGTCGTAGCCCAGGCTCAGCATCAACGGCACCAGCAGCGCGTAGAAGCCGAGGGTCTCCTCAGACATACCCTCCGTTGTGCCGCCAATGGAGAAAAGGACCATCAAGATAACGATGAGCACGCCGCCGCGATGGGAGAATCGCTGGGCCACCCGGGCAATGCCATTCTCGATGGCGCCCGTGCGCATCCCCATCGTGATGAACACTCCGATGGCCAGAACAAACATGAATACCCCGGCTGCCCCGTAGAGTTCACCGCTCTCGTAAGGGCCAATGAATCCTGTGGTTGGATTCTTGACGCCGTAGAGCCCGTTGATGGGGGCAAGGAACAGCTGCATGAGCCGGTTGCCCCACGAAAGGTTTGCATTGATCGCGTGATATGTGCCGGGAATGGGTCCGCCATCAGCCTTCGTGTCGTACGTGCCGGAGGGCAGAATCAAGGCGGCAAGCCACACCAGAATCGTGACGCCGGCCAACACGGTGAAGGCGCTGGGGAAACTGAATTGTCTTCGCGGCTTCATATGGTTGGGCGAGGCTGTGAGAATTTTAGTATTCGGCATATCAGTCCTTGGACGCTATGAGCTAAGAATTTGACTACGGGACGAGAACTCTGCCGGGGAGAGCGGCAGAGTTCCTGTCGGACCGTACTAGCGGCATCGACAAGGCCCTCTGCGGAACCGCATTGACAGTGACCAACAAATTTACATTGTCTTACTGTCAGCTTGTCATACAACGATTGTGATGGGTCTCTCATTGTTTTGTCAACTTTCGCACCGTCCGCGCTTCATCTCAACGGCTTCCCCCTTCGGTCTGGGCATAACTGAAATGACGCCATTGATGCGTTGGGCCAGTAGGGGGTGCCGGAGTAAGATCTCGCTGGCCAGATTGCATCCGAGGCGGGGGCGGAGATCTGTGCGAAGATCACGTCACTCGCAGGTTATGTCCCATGGAGTGTGTAGTTTCCGGTTGCTGGGCTTCCAGTTTCCGATGTCAAGAGCCATCGTGCGATGGTCAGTGAGTATCGATCGAAGAACTCACAAAAGGACACAAACGCACGATGGCTCGAGACTAGTCTGCCCTGCTCGATCTGCTGGGAAAACTTAGAGGGTCTGACCAAGAGTCGGTTAACAATTTGGGATGGTATTTCAGGGACCGGTCATCCTATGCATAAGGGCTAGGGCGTTTTGCCTGACAAGGCCGCCAAACCGCAAAGAGTGGCACCCGCGCTGACCAGTAGGGCTGATTGCTCACAGTGGTGACCGCCATCCGCAGGCCTCTGGCCAGGCCAAATTCCATGCTGGCCCAGGGTCCTCCCGGCACGCTTACGATTACGTGAGGGATCAAGTTTGCCACTAACTCAGAGCTTGAGTGTTATCGGTAGGGTTCCCGCATGGGGGCGGATAAAAAGCGCCATGGTGTCGTTACCTTTGCATGGGTTGGTGGGCAGCGGGAGCACCAACCCTTCGCGGATGGATGTGGTACACAGATCAGCATCAATAATTGCGATACCGGCGAGAATTCACCTCGTACCCACGAACGTGCGTCATTATCCTCACGACAGGAATTGTTTCGCAGATCCGCGGCGACTGCTACACCCGCAAGATGTGTGGGTGGTTCCATGGGCTGTTGGCCATAACTCGTCCGCCCCAAGGATGCCTCGACCTCCGTGTAGCGTTCCCCGGTCATCGCGAACCTGCGGTAGGCAGTGACTGAAGTAAAGGTGCAATATTTAGCGTCGACAACAACAGGCCTCGAAGCTACCGAACCACGCCGCAAGTCGCCATGGCGCTCCACTGTGACCACACCACCTTGAGGCGAGAACGGCTGTGCGCCTCCGGGGCCGCTAGGTAGCTCACCAACATTTTTGAACGCAACGCCAAGAAACTGTTGCCCACATCACAAATTTAAACTAGAGTCTAGTTTCAGTTATTGAATTTGCCGCTGGACGTTCAGGACCCCCGTGGGGAACTGCCGTCCGTGATTTTGGAGTGATTAGATGCCGCTGTCCCTCACAGAAGAGCACGCCGACCTGGCTGCCGCCGTTTCTGAATTCGCTGATCGGTTCGCCGATATCCTGCAGACGCGGGAACTATTCGACGCTTACGGCGCTGGCGGCCGCCCCGCACACTGGGGTGAGCTGGTGGACAACGGACTCCACTCCCTGCATATCAGCGAGGAACGCGGAGGGCAGGGCGGCAGTGTTGCCGACACCGCGATCGTGGTTGAAGAATTTGGGCACCGTCTGGTGCCCGGACCTTATGTATCTACCGTCCTGGCTAGTGCGGCTGTGGCCGGAGCCGCCGAATGCAAGGCATCCACGCGGGGACTGGACATTTTCGCCGAGGGCGCCACCGGGGCGTTGATCATGCCCACCTCCGCCATCACTGCCGCCGCCAACGGTGAAGGCTGGACACTGAACGGCCGCACGGAAGTGGCGTCGCTGCTTTCGGCCGAATGGCTCGTTATCGGTTTCAACGACGGTACAGCAACACGCTTTGCCCTCGTTGATGCCGAGAGCGCGGACCTTTCCAAAGCGGCCGGCAGCAGTACTGACCTGACCCGCGACGCCGGAACGCTGGTCCTTGACTCTGTGGTGATCGAGGCCAATGACGTTTTGGCGGGCCTCGATGAGCAGTATGTTCGCACCCTGCAGGCCGGACTGCTCGCCGCAGAGGCCGCAGGCATTATGCGCTGGGCAGTGGAAACGACCACTGAGTATGTCAAGATCCGCGAACAGTTCGGCAAGCCTGTGGGCTCCTTCCAGGCCGTCAAGCACAAGTGCGCCAACCTGCTCATCGCCTCCGAATTGGCCACCGCTGCCGCCTGGTCGGCGCTGGTAGCCATAGACCAAGACGCCGCCCAGCAGGTGCTCGCGGCCGGCTCCGCCATTCAAACGGGCATTGTCCCGGCGGTGGATGCGCTCACTGAGGCCGTCACTATCTTTGGTGGCATCGGCTACACCTGGGAGCACGACACTCACCTGTACCTGCGCCGCGCCATCACCCTGGCAGCGCAGGTGGGCACTGTAAGCACGCACATGGCAGCTCTGGGCCGGGTTGCACTGGAGCTGGACCGCCGCATTGACATTGAACTCCCGGATCAAGATCCAGCCTTCCGCCAGCGCATCGGCGCGCTTCTGGACCAAGCCCGCGAACTAAGGAACGAACATGACGGCGGGCGCTGGAATTCCCGCGGCTCGCAACGCACATTCCTGGCCGAAAACGGCCTTGCAGCCCCGCACTGGCCAGCCCCGTACGGCCTGGGTGCAAGCCCTGCAGAGCAGGTAGTCATCGCCCAGGAATATGCCCGGCGGAATTTGACCCAGCCCTCGTCGGTCATCGGCGAATGGGCCATGCCCACCGTCCTCGCCTTCGGCAGCGAGGAGGTTAAGGAAAAGTTCGCACTCCCCACTCTGCGCGGCGAACTTATCTGGTGCCAGCTGTTCTCTGAACCCGGCGCCGGCTCCGATCTTGCCGGTCTGTCCACCCGTGCCGTGAAGGTCGACGGCGGATGGGAGCTGAAGGGGCAAAAGGTTTGGACCTCCGGTGCCCACGAGGCGGACTGGGGGATCTGCCTGGCACGCACCGACGCCGACGTGCCCAAGCACAAGGGACTGAGCTACTTCCTCGTTGACATGCGAGCCAAGGGCGTCGATATCCGGCCGCTGAAGCAGTCCACGGGTGACTCCGAATTCAATGAGGTCTTCCTGGATTCCGTGTTCGTCCCGGACGCATTACTGCTGGGCGAACCAGGCCAAGGATGGCGCATCACGGCCACTACGCTGCAGAATGAGCGCACTCAAATCTCCTCCGGTGTTTCTGTTGGAACCGAAGAGTCCCTGCGTCAGCTCATCCGCGACGGCGGTTTTGCCGGCGCCGCAGAGGAGGCCTACGCGGCACTCGGGCGCATTGTGGCCGTCAGCTCCGCCATTGGAGCCCTGAACCTGCGCGAAACACTGCGCCAAGTCAACGGGCTTCAGCCCGGGGTTGGCTCCTCCCTCGCGAAGGTGGCCCACGCCCGGCTCTCGCGTGAAGCCGCCACTGTGGTTCTGCAACTGGCCGGCCCGGGCGCACTGTTTGCGCAGGCGCCGGGGGACGCGGTGACAGGGCTGCTGGGCGTGCCCCAGGTCCTCATTGGCGGCGGCACGGTTGAAATCCAGCTCAATGTCATTGCCGAACGCATCCTTGGCCTGCCCCGGGGCTAGGCACCGCACCGACCGCGGGAACACTGCGGCGAGGAACAATCCTTCAGTAATCTAAGTTTCACCGAAAGGAACACTTTTCGCATGACAACGATGACAGGCGAGGCCGCCACATTGAAGAACCTTGACACAGCACGGCTGAGGGAGCTTGTTGAGCCCCGAAGCATTGTCATTATCGGCGCCAACACGAAGTCCAGCTGGTCCCACTTCACCCATTCCAACCTCCTGGCAGGCGGTTTTGAGGGGGAGCTGTTCATGGTCAACCGGCGTGGCGAGGAGTGCCACGGCCAGCCGTCGTTCACCTCGATCGCCGAACTGCCCGACGTACCCGATCTGGCCATTGTGCTTACCGGCGTCAACTCGTTGGAGACCATCCTTGAAGAGGCCAGGGTCAAGGGCATCCGCAACCTGATCATGCTTGCTTCCGGTCTCGGCGAGGCAGGAGCGGAGGGCCAAGCGCTGCAGGCGAAGCTCGTGGAGCGGGCCCGTGAAGCCGACCAGCTCATCCTGGGCCCGAACAACCTGGGCTTCGTGAACTCCCACGCGAAGGTGGCCGCGTTCAGCCACATGACGCAGATGCCCATGATTCCCGGCGGTGTTGGCGTAGCCAGCCAGTCAGGGGCCCTGGCCATCTACCTGCTGCCGCACATGGCCTCCCGCGGGGTGGGTTGTTCCACGGCCGTCACGGTGGGCAATGAGGCCATGATTACCGCCATTGACGTCATGGACATGCTCGTTGAAGACCCGGACACCCGCGTCATTGCCGCCTACCTGGAGCAAATCTCCGACCCGGGGCACTTCTTGTCCGTGGCTAAACGCGCCCGCCTGGCCGGCAAGCCAATCGTGGTGTTCAAGGCCGGGCGTGGGGAGGCCTCCGCCCGCGTGGCAGCCGCCCACACCGGCTCGCTCGTGGGGGATGACAGGATCATCGATGCCGCGTGCAGGCAGTTCGGCGTGGTGCGGGTGGACAACATCGAGGACCTCGTGGCCACCGCCGGCATCATGGAATCCCACGGCCGGATTTCCGGTAGCCGCATGGGCGTGGTGACAGGATCCGGCGCCATGTGCGCACTGATCGCCGAGAAGGCCGAAGAAGCGGGACTGGACATGCCCGCCCCGGCCGAGAAAACGGTGCGGGCCCTGCATGAGGCCGGCCTGCCCACGTTCTCCACCGTCAACAACCCCATGGACACCACCGGATACATTTCGGTTGACCCGACCATCATCACCAAGGCCAACCAGTGTTTCATCGACGATGACAACTTTGACTTCATCGTGATCAACAGCAGCTGGCCCATGAACCAGCCCATGGCAGACATGGGGCTCCTCAACCAAGATGAACTGCACCGCCAGCTCACCTCATCCCCGAAGCCCGTTATCGGGATGAGCTTCCTGCCCACCGAGGTCACCGATTTTGGGCGTGCCTTCGCCAACAAACACGGCCTGCCGCATGCTTCGGACTCCTTTGACCGTGGCATCCCTGCCGTGGCACGCAGCGCCTGGTGGAGCAAGCGCTCTGATGAACTCGCCACCGACCCCGTCGTGGCGCCGGCAGAGATCATTGTGAAGCCATCCGGTGCCGAGAGTTGGAGCGAAATTGAGGCCGGTGCGTTCCTGCGCGGGCACGGCGTTCCCTATGTTCCGGCCGCCATAGCTACCTCGGCCTCGGACGCCGTAGCGGCGGCGCAGGACATGGGCTATCCGGTGGTCCTGAAGGTGGCCTCCGAAGACATTGCCCACAAGACGGAGGTGGGCGGCGTCCGGCTCATGCTGCGCGACGCCGAGGCCGTCACCGAGGCTTACGACTTCATCATGGATTCCGTGGCAGTTCTCGCCCCGGAGGCACACATCCAGGGTGTGGCTGTCTCGCCCATGCGGCCCGCCGGAAACGAGCTGCTCGTGGGAATCGTCCGGGACCCGCAATGGGGACTGGTGCTCGCGGTGGGATTTGGCGGTGTCATGGTGGAGATCCTCAAGGACTCCGCGTTGCGTCTGCTGCCCGTGGGGCCGGTGGAGATCCGCCGCATGCTCGATTCTCTCAAGGGCATTGACCTACTCAAGGGTTTCCGTGGAAATCCGGCGACGGACCTGAATGAACTGGCCGAAGTTATCTTCCGGATTTCTCAGGTGGCCGTGGGCCTCGGTGACGAGCTGGAAGAGCTTGAAATCAACCCGCTGCGCGTTGCCGGCGACGAGATTGAGGCTCTCGACGCCTTAGTTCGCTGGAAGCAGCCCTAATGCGAAGCGTCGAACCCCAGTGCGCCAAGGCCCGGTGGTAGCGTTGGTAGCCAACCGGATATTTACGCAGGAGGCGAACCATGACCGGAGTACTATCTGGGGAAAGGACCGAGCTTCCCGCCTATCAAAAGCTGCGACGGCAACGGATCCTGGATGCCGCGAAATCGCTGCTACGCAACCACGAGTACGAATCGATCCAGATTCGCGACGTCGCAGCAGAATCAAACGTCGCACTGGGAACGCTCTACAGGTACTTCTCCTCGAAGGAACACCTGTATGCGAATGTGGTCTACGACTGGAGCCTGCCGTTCAACGCGGCGGAGCCGGCACAGGCGGAGAACCTCAACACGATAGAGTGCATCTCCCGGCGGTTGCGCATGGCGTTGGCTGCGTTCGAACGGCAGCCGAATTTCTACAAGGCAATCCTGATGCTGCGCTCCACGAACGATCCCGACGTCGCCGCGCTCATGCAGCAGCTGGGCACGGTGCTCGAGGAACCCATTCTCTCGGACCTCTCGATGCTGCCGCACGACGAGGCCTCGGACATTACGGCCATGGTCTGGTGCGTGTTGATGGACCTGGTCGCCAGACTGCTGTCAGGGGACAAGACCATGGGCGAGGCTCTGCGGATCTCGGACAGATTCGTGCAGATGGTCGGATTGCGGCTGGCGCAATTCGAGGCCGAAACCGCCTAGTCGCCGCGCCGGACGCACCCTGCGGGGAGGTGGGGGCATGAGCGCCCACGAGCTTGACCACCTGGCCATCGCGGTCCCTTCGTGGGCACCGGCCGGTGCCGTCCTGAACCGCGAGCTGGGTGCCCGCTGGGCCAGCGGCTTCCACATGGAAGCCTTCAGTCCCTGCCAGCTGGCGGTGGCGCAGGACATGCGGCTGGAGCTTCTGGAACCCGGCAGCGGGGAACACTCGTTCATTCAACGTTTTCTTTCCGAGAATGATGGACATGCCGCCCCGCACCACATCACGTTCAAGGTCCATGACATCCGTGCGGCCATTGCCAGAGCGCAGGAAGCCGGGATCGAGCCGATCCTGGTCAACTTGGAGCACCCCCAATGGCAGGAGGCTTTCCTGCACCCCCGAGATACGGGGCTGGGTTTCCTTGCCCAGATGGTGCAGGCGCCCCTGAGTGTGGAAGAGCTGACCGGAACGGACGACGGCGGTGGCCTCGCCTGCCCGTGGGAGCAGAACGACACCGTGCCCCTGCAGATCCCGCTTATTTATGGGAACGTCACCCATTTGTCGCAGGCCGGTGCTGTTCTGCGCGATGTTCTTGGTGCCCGGGAGTACTCCACTAATATGGGCGCCGCAACCGCGGGCTTCTACTGGGACGAGGGCGCCGATTTGCTGCTCTCAGAGATAGGTGACGCATCAGGAAATGGTGGAATCCAAGGGATTCTGGCCCTTCCGGCAGACACGGACTTCTCGCCTCGGGACTTCCCGGAACACCTGGCTGCCGTGCTGGCCGCGGGCGTTGACCATCCAGAGATTGGCCTGAAAATCTCAGTCCTGGCGAATGTTCCCGCCGGCGCCAGCCCTTAGCTCCAGCACGTCCATGCAACCACCAACAGATCACCATCCCGTACACCCAAAAACAGGTGCAGAGGATGAAAATGAACGAATATTTAAGGAGATCACCATGGGACTTCGAGGAGAAGCCGCAATCCTTGGCTTTTACGAATTGCCACCGCAGCGCAAACTTGCCCGCGAAAAAACCTTCAACTTAGAACAGTGGGCCAGGCTTTCCAAGGCCGCGCTGGACGATGCCGGGCTGGACGCTAGCGATGTGAACGGCATTGTCACACCCCTGATTGGTGAAGCCAGCATGTTTGTGCCGTCCACCATCACGGAATACCTGGGCATCGATGCGAACTTTGCCGAGATCGTTGACCTGGGCGGGGCAGGCTCGGCCGCCGCTGTCTGGCGTGCCGCGGCCGCCGTCGAACTTGGCTTGTGCGACGCCGTCCTGGTCACCTTCCCGGGGACGCACGAGGTGCCCACCCACGAGCGCCACCCCTTTGTGATGGAAGATTCCATGTACTTTGGTGCTTCCTCCAACAAGTACGGCTCGCCGCAGGCGGAATTTGAGATCCCGTACGCAAACCTTGGGCAGAACGGCCCCTACGCCCAGATCGCCAAACGCTACGGCTACGAATTTGGCTACGACGAGCTGGCCATGGCAAAGATTGCCGTGGACCAGCGCACCAACGCCTGTGCCACACCGGACGCCATTTTCCATGGCAAGCCCATCACAGCCCAGGACGTCTTGGACTCCCCGATGGTGGCTGACCCGCTGCACATGCTGGAAATTGTGATGCCCTGCCAGGGCGGCGCGGCCGTGGTGATTGGCAACAAGGAAATGGCCGCCAAGTCCAAGAACCGGCCCGTCTGGATCAAGGGCTTTGGTGAGCGAGTCCCCTACAAGACACCCACCTATGCCAAGGACCTCATGTACTCGCCCATGGTCCATGCTGCAGACCAGGCGTTCAGCATGGCCGGGATCACCCGGGACGAGGTGGACATGGTCTCCATCTACGACTGCTACTCCATCACCGTGCTCATGAGCCTGGAGGATGCCGGCTTTGCCGAAAAGGGCAAAGGCATGCAGTTCGTGAACGAGCACGACTTGACGTTCCGTGGCGACTTCCCGATGAATACGGCCGGCGGTCAGCTGTCCTTTGGCCAGGCGGGCATTGCCGGCGGCATGCACCACGTGATCGACGGCGTCCGCCAGATCATGGGGCGCGCCGGCGAGGCACAGGTCGCTGACTGCAACCGTGCCTTTGTCACCGGCAACGGCGGCATCATGAGCGAGCAAACAGCACTAATTTTCGAAGGGGAATAGGAACACACCATGAGCACCACTTACACACCTCCGGCCTTAACACAGCCGCTTCCCGTCCCCACCCCGTTGACCCAGCCATTCTGGGACGCACTGGCTGAGCACAAGATCCGTATCCAGTACTCCCCGTCGCTGGGTGAATACATCTTTTACCCACGCCCGCTGGCGCCGGGCACTCTGGCCGACGACCTTCAATGGCGGGAGATCTCCGGGGCTGGAACGCTGTACACGTACACCATCACCACACGGCCGGTGTCGCCGCACTTTGCCGCGGCGGGTCCCATGGTCTTGGCCGTTGTGCAGTGGGACGAGGGTCCCAAGTTCTCCACGGAGCTTGTCAACGTTCCCTTCGAGGACGTGAAGATCGGCATGCGGGTCAAGCCTGTGTTCTGCGACTATCCCGAAGCGGACGTCACCATGCTCCGCTACGAAGCTGAGGCCTGAGATGAGTATTGCGACCGAGCAGAGGGCACCCGGATTCGTGCTGCCGGAAGTGACCCTGCGCATTGGGTCCACCTCACGTGCCACGGGCTCCGGCACCCACCACCACATCAACCCGGCCACGGGCCTTGCTGATGCCACGGTGCCCCTGGCCAGCGCAGCCGATGTTGACGAAGCCGTCTGTAACTCACATGAGGCATTTTCGGTGTGGAAGTCAACCCCCGCAGTTCAACGGGCCCGCGCGCTGCTGAAGCTGGCGGACCTTGTGGAAGAGCATACCGGCGAGTTCGCCGCCCTGGCCACGGCGGATAACGGCACTCCGGCACGTACGGCGAAACTTATGGTGGGCGCCGCGGTCGAGTGGATTCGGTACTACGCTGGCTGGGCCGACAAGCTGCCGCTGGGCCGTGTCACGTCGGTGGCCGGCGCCGGTGGTTCCTTCGGGCACACACTGCGCCAACCCTACGGTGTGATTGGCATCATCATCACGTGGAACGCGCCGCTTATGTCGCTGGCCATGAAGGTTCCGGCCGCGTTGGCGGCCGGCAACACCGTGGTGGCCAAACCGAGCGAATTGACTCCGTTCAGCGCCATGCTCTTTGCCGACCTGATCCGCGAGGCTGGCATTCCCGACGGCGTGTTCAACGTTGTCACCGGCGGCGCCGACGCCGGCTCCGCCCTTGTCAGCCACCCGCTGGTCAAAAAGGTGTCCTTCACCGGAGGCCCCGACACGGCACGGAAGATCACGGCCGAGTGCGCACGCACGTTCAAGCCCGTCCTGCTGGAGCTGGGTGGAAAATCTGCGAATCTAGTGTTTGCCGATGCCGACCTTGAAGCAGCCGCGTTGCACGCGGCCTTCATGGCGTTTGGGATCATGACCGGCCAAGGCTGCGCGCTGCCCACTCGCCTGCTGGTGCAGGAGTCCATTTACGAACAGTTCGCGGCCAGAGTGGCGGAGATTGCCAGTTCCTTCACGGTGGGCAGCCCGCTTGAGCTGGACACAGTTTGCGGACCTGTCATCAACCAGGGCGCAATCGACCGCATCGAGTCCATGGTGGCTCAGGCACGGAACGACGGCGCCCGCGTCCTGACCGGCGGAAGCCGCCTGGGCGGGGAGCTAGCCGATGGCTACTACTATCCGCCGACGGTTGTTGCCGACGTCGACAGGCAGAGTGAACTGGCCCGGCAGGAAGTCTTCGGCCCAGTGCTGGCCATATTGCGCTTCAGTGACGAAGCCGATGCCGTGGCCCTGGCCAACGGCACCGACTACGGACTTTCCGGATACGTGTGGACCTCGGACGCCAAGCGCGCCATGCGCGTCGTGGAAGCGTTGGAAACCGGCGAAGTGGTGGTCAACGGGGCACCCAATGCAGTGGCCGAGCGCCCCTTCGGTGGTATCGGCCACTCCGGCAATGGCAACGAAGGCGGTTTGGAAGGGCTCGAGGAGTTCTTCTGGACCAAGTCCGTCGCCTACGGCGCCAACTAGGCACCCTGCTCAAACTGCTTCTCCCTTTTTGACCCATGGCCCACCGGTCCACGGTGTGCCTTGGGGAAGCGTGTCAAAACCGCCTGTGCTGCCTCATGCGGCAGCGCAGGCGGGGAACGGCCGGGCCAACACCATCATGTTCGTCCGCCGTTTCAAAGAATGTTCGTTACATTGCCTGCGGATTCCGTGAGGGCACAACCACTTTCTTTTCAGCACACCCACGAAAGGCTGGACAAAGATGTCCTTCGCTAACCTCCGGAAATCCGGACCCCTGCAAAATCTCAAGCGCCCCGGATTCGCCGCCGTGGTGACAGTTCTTATCCTGGCCGAGGTTGTCTCGGCCTTTGAACTGTCCATGATGTACGTAACGCTGCCCACCTTGATCAAGGAATTCCACGTTGATGCCAGCACAGTGGCCTGGGTTGTCACGGCCTACCTCCTGGTTTCCGCTTCCGCAGGTGTCATGGGCGGGCGTTTCGGCGACATGTACGGACGTCGAAAGGTCATGGTTATCGTCTTGATGATCGCCTGCGCCGGCTCGGTGATCTCCCTGATCGGCGGCAGCCTGGGCATGATCATCCTGGGCCGTGCGATCCAGGGCACCGCTGGTGCCTTGATGGGGCTGGCCTTCGGGCTGGCACGCGAACACATGGCCAAGGAACGCATCCCCGTGGGCGTCTCCATGATCGGAGCCTCTGCCCTGATCGCAGGCGCAGGAGGGGCATTCATTGCCGGTGCCATGATCCAGCTCTTCTCCTGGCACCTGATCTTCATCTTCTCAGCAGTGCTTGCCGTGATTTCGGCAGTGGCCATCATGGCGGTGATTCCCCGCGACACACTAATCCCCAGCAAGGACAAGCCCGACTACCTCGGCGCTGTCCTGCTGCCGATCGCCGTCAGCGCAATCCTGCTGGCACTCTCCAACGTCTCGAAGACCGGCTTTGGCTCGGTCGAGTTCCTTGGCCTGATGGCCGTGGGCATCGTCGTCGCAGCCCTGTGGGTTTGGTGGGAATTGCGCATTGAGTCTCCCATTGTGAACCTGAGGATGTTCAAGAACCGCCAGATCGCTCTCGTCATGACGGCCACCATGCTCGCTGCCCTGGGCCCCATCGGGGGCATGTCGGTCCCCACCCAAATGGTTTTGCAGTACCCGACGACGCTGGGCTTTGGTCTGGGCTTCACCCCCGCGGCAGCAGGTATTTTCAGCGCACTGACGGCCGTTGTCGGCTACCTCTTCTCGCCCTTGGGTGGCAAGCTGGCGTTCCGCCTCGGCGCACGATCGGTCTTCATTGGCGGACTCATCCTCATGGCAGTTGTCATACCGATCATCCTTCTCACTTACGGCAACGTGGTGGCATTCTGCCTGGCCATGGCCCTGAACGGCATTGGCATCTCGTTGACCTTCGGCGCACTGCCCAATGTGCTCATTGAAGCCATCCCGGAAACCCACACCTCGGAAACAGCCGGCACCAACACGATGGTCCGCAACATCGGCCAGTCCGCGGCCACGGCCGTTGGAGCCATCATCCTTGCCAGCTACCAGAACCCGGAGACCACCGTGGTGGCTCAGGGCGGCATCAGCGCAAGCTTTGTCTTCGTGCTCGTGTTCGCGGTGCTGGCCGTTGGTGTAGCCCTGCTCCTGAAACGTCATCCCGTGCAGTGGGTTCCGGAAACAACTCAGGAGCGTGCCATCCGGCGCGGAACACCGGCCCAGGTTCCCGTGATGGCCGCCGACTGAACCGGTTCCGTCTGTGCTGCGCGGAGCGCAGCGGACCACGAGGCGCTCTGCCAACCTACCCTTTTCGGGGCAGGCAGGGCGCCTCGTCTCATCATGTGGGTTCGGACCAGTGCAGGGATGTACGAAACTTGGGCGGCCCAGCCGTAGACAAGAACTAGAATCTCGTTATAGTATTTTATCTAGAGTGATCCACGCCACCTCCGGGTGGCCGGCTGAATCGTTGGGGGACACCCCGTGAAAGGAGCAGGGCAGTGGCGATCCACATGCACAACATTGGAAAGAAAAATGAGGGGGAGCCCTTCTCCTGGACGTCAAAAGATGCGCTTTTGTATGCGCTGAGCGTGGGCGCCGGTGCCAGCGACCAGTTGAAGAATTTGGCCTTCACCACCGAAAATTCGCGTGGCATCGAGCAAAAGGTCCTGCCCACGTTCGCGGTGTTGTTGGGCTCCTCGGCGGGCCCCATGGATCAGCTGGGCGACTTCAAGCTCTCACAGATCCTGCACGGCGGCCAGCAGATCACACTGCACCGGGCTTTGCCCGCCAGTGGAACCGTGGTCCCCGTCAGTGGCATGAGCGCCGTGTATGACAAGGGAAAAAACGCGATCATCGAGCTGAGCACGGAAGTGCTTGACCCGAGGACGCGTGAACTCGTGGCCACGAGCGTGACCACCATGATCATCCGTGGCGAGGGCGGCTTCAACGGGCCAACGGGGCCGTCCGAAAGCTGGGAGGTTCCAATCCGCCCGGCAGATGTGACGGTCGTGGAAAAAACCACCCTTGACCAGGCCCTCCTCTACCGTCTTAACGGCGATACGAACCCGCTCCATTCAGATCCGCAGCTAGCCAAGATGGTCGGCTTTGACAAGCCGATCCTCCACGGTCTGTGCACCATGGGATTTGCCGGCCGGGTAATCCTGGAGCAGCTCTGTGACTCGGAGCCGGCCGTATTCGGCTCGCTCAGTGTCCGCTTTGCCTCACCCGTGGTGCCTGGCGACGAGCTGTCCATCAGCATCTGGAAGACCGAAACCGGCGCAGAGTTCCAGGTCCGGGTGGCGGACACCGTTGTCCTGGACCGGGGTACCTACACGCACCGCACCGCCGAACCGGGCACCACCACCGAAGAACTGGAAGCAGCAACGGCCTAGGGCCGTCTGGACGGGAAGGAAAACCATGAAGATTGCAGTACTGATCAAGCAGGTCCCAGATACCGGCGAGGACAGGAAGCTGACCGCATCCGGTGCCGTGGACAGGGCTGCCAGCGACCGTGTTGCCGATGAAATCACCGAGCGTGCCCTGGAAATTGCGCTGCGTGAAAAGGATGCCGACAAGTCGGTAGAGATTGTGGCCGTCACGATGGGCCCCGGAACGGCCACGGAAGCGCTGCGCAAGGCTCTGTCCATGGGAGTCGACTCGGCCATCCACGTGCTGGACGACACCTTTGCAGGCTCCGACGCCCTCACAACCGCCAAGGCGCTGACCGGCGCGTTGCAAGGAGGCGGATTTGACCTCGTCGTTGCCGGCAACGAGTCCACCGACGGCCGCGGCGGCGTTGTGCCGGCCATGATTGCCGAATTGCTGGCGCACCCGTACCTGGGCTCACTGGACACCGTTGTCATCGAGCGCGGCAGGGTGTCCGGGCAGCGCCGGGACGCCGAAAGCATCCAGACACTGGCAGGAGAGCTCCCGGCCGTCATTTCCATCACCGAGAGTTCCGCCGAGGCACGGTTCCCCAAGTTCAAGGGCATCATGACCGCCAAGCGAAAGCCAGTATCGGTTGTCAGCGCCGCGCAGCTTGGGCATTCGGCCTCCAGCCAGGCAAACGGCAACGTGGTTCTGTCCACGAGTCTGCGCCCCGCCCGCACAGCCGGCATGAAGGTTATTGACGACGGAACTGCGGCCACACAACTCGCTGATTTCCTCAGCGCCGAAAACCTGATCTGAAAGGGCTGCCCATCATGAGCAACATTCTTGTCAACATTGAACTTGCAGCGGACGGATCGCTGCGCTCCACTACGGCCCACCTGCTCAGCCTGGCAACACGCCTCGGCGAGCCCGTCGCCGTCCTGGCCGCGCCCCCGGGCGACTCCGGCGAGCTCGTTGCCGAACTGGGCGGGCTGGGGGCGGCCGTGGTGGTGCTCGGTGAGTGCCCGGCGTCGTCAAACCTCGTCGCAGCAGCATCGGTGGCTGCACTGGCCGAGGCCATAGCCAGCCATGCACCTGCTGCCGTGCTGGCCTCCACGAGTCCGACTGCGCGCGAAGTCATTGGCCGCCTCGCAGCCCGCACCGGTCACGCTGTGATTCTCGACGCCGTTGACATCACCATGAACGGCGGCCAGATCGTGGCAAGCCATTCGATTTTCGGTGGAAGCTATACGACCGAATCCGGTGTTGGCGCAGGGATCGCGCTGGTCACCGTCTCCTCCAGCGGTTCCGCGCCTGCCACGGCAGTTACCTCACCCGTGGTGGAGGTGCGCCAGGTGGATGTTTCCAATCAGGGGGCCGCAGTCATCACGGATGCGCGGGTGGAAGCGGCAGGTTCGGGCCGTCCCGAGCTCCGGTCGGCCCGGATCGTGGTCTCAGGGGGCCGCGGCCTGGGCTCGAAGGAAAACTTTGAGCTGATTGAGGAACTGGCCGACATGCTCGGGGCTGGATTGGGGGCGTCCCGAGCGGCTGTCGACGCCGGATATGTCCCGCAGAGCTGCCAGGTGGGCCAGACCGGTGTGAGTGTTTCGCCCGAACTGTACCTTGCCGTGGGCATCTCCGGCGCCATCCAGCACCGGGCCGGCATGCAGACGGCCAAGCGGATTGTGGCCATCAACGAAGACGCCGACGCCCCGATCTTCGACGTCGCCGACTTTGGCATTGTCGGGGACCTGTTCACGGTCCTGCCTCAACTGCGGGAGGCCATTGCAGCACGCAGCGGCGTTCCCGCGGGCGTCTAGGGAGGTTGGCCTGTGTCACTGCTAACCAAGCCCACACCACAATCCCAGGGTAGGCACAAGCGCTGGCTTGGACCGGCCGCGTGGGCCGCTGCCGCAGTGGTGGCGCTGGCCGCCGTCGTGATTTTTGCCCGATGGGCCCGCGAATTGGCGCCCATCCAAGACTTCCTGCTGCAGTTCCCCGGCCACAGCGAACTGCCCGCGAACGCACCCGTGGGGATTCCCGCGTGGCTTAGCTGGCAGCACTTCCTCAATGCCTTCTTCCTGGTGCTCATCATCAGATCGGGCTGGCAGGTGCGGACCACTGCCCGGCCCAAGGCGTACTGGACCCGGAAGAACACAGGGCTGCTGAAGACGAAGACCAAGCCGGCCAAGATCAGCTTGGAACTGTGGTTCCACTTGAGCGTGGATGTCCTGTGGCTGCTCAATGGCGCAGTGTTTGTAATTCTGCTGTTTGCCACCGGTGCCTGGATGAGGATTGTGCCCACAAGCTGGGACATCTTTCCCAACGCGCTCAGTGCCGGATTGCAATATGCGTCGCTGAGCTGGCCGGTGGAAAACGGCTGGGTTTACTACAACGCCCTGCAGGTCCTGGCCTACTTTGCCGTGGTGTTCATCGCGGCTCCTTTGGCCGCCATCACTGGCCTGCGCATGAGCCCGGCCTGGCCCAAGGAGAAGATAGCGCTCTCGAAGGCCCTCCCCATCGAAATGGCCCGCAAGATCCACTTCCCCGTCATGGTGTTTTTCAGCGGCTTCGTCATCATGCACGTGGCGCTCGTGCTGTGTACGGGGGCGTTGGCAAACCTGAACCACATGTTCGCCGCTCGCCAAGACGCCGGCTGGCTGGGCTTTGGAATATTCGCCGCCTCGCTCGCCGTCATGGTGGGGGCGTGCTTCATGGCCCGGCCCCTCTTCCTGCGGCCCATCGCGGGCACCATGGGCAAAATTTCCAAATAGGCGCTGCGACTTCGGCCAGAATTGTCCACCAAGTCCGCAACCTAAGGATCGAGAGATTCAACCATCGAAAACCAAGGAGTCAGCATGCAGCTCGAGAACAAGATAGTCGTCGTCACCGGTGGGGCTTCGGGAATTGGGGGTGCGATTTCCAGGGTGTTGGTGGCCCGCGGCGCCAAGGTCGTGGCGGTTGATGTCAACGGAGATGCGGGGGAAGCCCTTAAACAGGATCTTGGTGTGAACATCCAGTTCGTCTTGGGCGATGTCAGCGAGAAGTCGGTTGCAGTGGCCGCCGTCGAACTGGCGGGCGCAACCTTTGGCGGGCTGGACGGGCTGGTCAACAACGCCCATGCGTCGCGACAGGCCATGTTCAATGACCTGACCGAGGAACAGTGGGACCTTTCCTTCAACACAGGTTTCCGTGCCACCCGCCAGTTCATGGCGGCAGCGTACCCGCTGCTGGCCGTCAACGGCGGCTCGGTCGTGAACTTCGGCTCGGGCTCGGCCATAGTCGGGCAACAGACCCAGGCTGCCTACGCGTCAGCCAAGGAAGCCATCCGCGGGCTGTCCCGTGTCACGGCCAACGAATGGGCCAAGGACAACATCCGCGTCAACGTCGTCTCACCCATGGCATTGACCCCAGGGGTAAAGGCATGGAGCGAGGCGTTCCCTGAGATGTACAAGGACTCCCTCGCAAAGGTTCCCCTGGGGCGCTTCGGAGATCCCGAAGCAGATGTCGCCCCGATCGTCGCATTCCTGCTCTCTGACGATTCACGGTATATGACCGGCCAAACCCTCATGGCGGACGGTGGAGCCAACAAGGTCTACTAATCCGCCCAAGCTATTTGTTCCACATTGGACACGGCTACTTCTGAAGGTGGGGACTGCCCCGTCCCGGGAATCATGCCGCCGTATTATTTGTGGCGAGGCCGGACCTAACCCGGTGGTTCAGATCGAGGACGCAACACGTCCAGGAACAGTGTTAGGTGTGCCCGTTAGCTGCCTTGGCGAGCTAGGCACACCTTCACCTGGGGGTGGATTGGCTGAGACGGGCCCGGCGTGGCCGGACCCGTCCCAGTCAGACGTTATTTCTGGAGTGCTTTGATGACTTCCTTCGCGACGTCCTCGCTGGACTGGGGGTTCTGTCCGGTGATGAGGTTGCCGTCGCGGATAACATGCGAGCTCCAGGGGGCAGCGTTTTCGATGATGGCGCCCTTTTCACTCAGTGCGTCCTCGACGAACCAGGGAGTGTTGGGCCCTGTGCCGCCATTGAGTTCTTCCTCGTTGGTGAACACTGTCAGGCGCCGCCCCTCGAAAGCGAACGTACCTTCGTCATCCACCGCGCTGAGCAGGCCTGCCGGACCGTGGCAGAACGGCGCAACAATCTTACCGGCCTTGTTGGCTGCGATCAGCAGACTACCCAGATCCGCGTCCTTGTAGAGATCAGTCATGGGCCCGTGTCCACCGGGCATGACAACGCCGTCGTAGGTCTCGGCGCTCACCTCGGCCAGGACCAGCGGGGCGCTCAGCTCGGCGTCTATCGAAGCGATGTAATCACGGAAACCGTCTGCCCTTTCCTTGCCCCCTGCCGGATCGTCCATGAGGCTCACCTGGTCCACGGTGGGCTTCACGCCTCCGGGAGTTGCGATGTGAACCGTGTGGCCGGCTTCGAGCAGGGTTTTGTGAGAAACCACTAGCTCTTCTGCCCAGTATCCGGTGGGATGTTCGCTGCCGTCCCGCATGGTGAGGGAATCGGCTGCGGAAACAACCATCAGTATGTTTGCCATGTTCTTGCTCCTAATCTGCCAGCCCTTCCGGGCCAGCGGATGTTGTTGTGTTGTTGCTGCCAGCGGTGGAAAGCGGTCAGCGCGCCGCTTCGAGTTCGGCGTAGGTGTCGTCATCGAGTACGACGGTGGCCGCACCCAGATTCTCTTCGAGGTGTTTCACGGAGCTGGTGCCGGGAATTGGCATCATGACCGGCGAACGTCGCAACAACCATGCCAAGGCCACCTGAGACGTGGTGGCACCGAGCCGCTTCGCGGCCTTATCCAGAGGTCCGCCGGGCTGTGCCAGCTCACCAGCTGAGATCGGCGCCCAAGGGATAAAGCCGATCCCGTTCTGCTCGGCGTAGTTCAGGACGTCCTCGGAACTGCGGTCCGTGAGGTTGTAGCGGTTCTGCACGGTGGAGACGGTGAAGTACTTTCCGGCTTCCTCGAGCTCGGCCACGCTGACCTGCGAGAGGCCCAGCGCCTTGACCTTTCCCTCTTTTTGCAGGTCACGCAGGAGAGTGAATTGCTCTTCCGGGTCCACCTTGGGGTCGATCCGGTGCAACTGCAGCAAATCCAAGGAATCCACTTTGAGTTTGCGCAGGCTCAGCTCGGTCTGCTGGCGCAGGTACTCGGCTCGGCCCACCGGAACCCACACGTCGGGTCCTGTCCGGGTAAAGCCGACCTTGGTGGCGATCTTTAAGCCATCCTTGTACGGGTGCAGCGCCTCGGCCAGGATCTCCTCGCTAATATTTGGTCCATAGGAATCAGCGGTGTCAATGAAGTCGACCCCGAGTTCCACAGCACGGCGTACGACGGCGATCGCGGCACCCCGATCCGCAGGCTCACCCCAGACGCCGTCCCCGACGATGCGCATCGCACCGAACCCGAGACGATGGACCCTGCCCAGATCCAACAGATCGATGGTGGTTGATAGTTCCGGATTCTGTGAGTTGTCTTGGTTCATAGGGGCGACAACCCCCGAAGTCTGCCGCGTATTCCCTAAATGAAGCGTCCTGGACATCGCGCCGCCGTTCTTAAGCGGCGCGGCCGAACGCAACCCCAACCGCTGCGATCCAGGGACGCACCTCTTTAAGGATCAGTGTGAAGTGTTTCAACGAGCCAGTACCCGCGTCGGCGTACCGAAGGTCGGTTCCGTAAATTCAGCTGATTGCGGGCTGACAGTGAGCGGCCACTAGCAAAATTGGAAGCACAGCATTGACCGTGGACGCCGCTGATTGGCTTTGCTCGAGGTCCTGCCGCAGTTGGGTGGGAGTTCCCCCCGCGTCAGACAAAGCTGAAGCGTGATCGAGAAGACCAGCGGCACCGTGTCCCATGCCACGGACACAGGCAAGCAGAACCTCTGTGTCTATTCCAGCGGCGTCGTCAAGATCGGCAGGACGCTGTTCTTCGTGACGCAACGCATGGGCGGACGCATCGTCATGGCCACCAGCGACCGTGACGGTGTCGTGTTCGCCAACACCGAGCTCACCGCCGAGTAGTCCTGGCCAGCCCACAGCACCCAGCCGAACCCAGGGCTGACCTTGCATTCGCGGCCTGCCCGAATAGGCGAATCCAAGCGAGGAGAGCCCACAAAGCGTCTGCGCCTGAGATCTCAGTTCGTGACAACGCCGAAACTTTAATTGCCTTAAGTGTTGGTACTCACATTCATAGCAACGTACAGTGTGTACTGTATACAGAATTATAGGTCGGACAAGGAAGTCAAATGCTTAAATCATTGAAGTTTTTCGCGCCTCTGGTGGCGCTGACACTGCTCACTGGTTGCGCGAGCGGCGGTGGCCCTTCAGTCGTGGGTGCCAAATTGAACCCGGAGGCCGATGTGACAGGGCAGATCACCGTCTGGAGTTGGGACGTGGCTGCAACGGCGTTGAAGCGGTTGGCGTCGTCGTACACCAAAGAGCACCCGGGCACGACCATCAATGTGGTGGACATCGGATATGACAACGCCTATGACAAGATGTCCGTCGCGCTGCAGGCCAAGAGCGGACTCCCGGACGTTGTCACCGTTGAAACGGACCACATGCCCGCTTACATACACCAGTTCCCCAAAGCCTTCACTGACCTCACCCCGTTGGTGGGCGATGCGAAAAGTGAATTCGATCCTTCGAAGGTCTCGGCCTCCTCCAACAGCGACGGCCAGCTGCTGTCCATGCCGTGGGATTCCGGCACCGTCGCACTGTACGTGCGGACCGATTACTTCAAGGCTGCAGGTGTTGATCCCCATCAGCTCGCGACATGGGATGACCTGATTTCGGCTGGCGAGAAGGTGAAGGCTGCGACGGGCCACGCCTTGATCTCCACTGATCTTTCCACTGGCAGCCTATTTCAAATGCTGCTCCAGCAGCAGGGCCAGGGCATCTTTACCCCCGAGGGTGGGATAAACCTGACCTCCCCGGCCGCCGTCAAGGCCCTGACGCTGATTAAAACTATGAACGACAAAGGTCTTTTGGATAACGTCAAGGGCTGGGACGGCCGCGTGACGGCAACCAAGAACGGCAAAACTGCTGTTATGCCATCGGCAGTCTGGTGGATTGGCACACTCACGGGCGAAATGCCCGAACTGGCAGGAAAGTTCACAGTGGTACCGTTGCCTGCCTTCACTTCCGGCGGCACGCAAACCTCCAATGACGGCGGTTCAACCCTGGCCGTCCCCGCTCAGGCCAAGAATCCGCAGCTGGCTGGCTCCTTCGTCAAGTTCATGCTGGCGAACAAGGACAATCAGGTTTCCATGATGAAGGACGAAGGCTTGTTCCCGTCCTACTTGCCGGCACTTAATGCGCCGCTGTTCCACGAGCCTCAGGCGTACTTCGGTGGCGAAAAGGTCTATGAACTCTTCGCCGCGCAAACCACCAAGATCCCGTCAATCACGTACACCAGTGACAACGCCAAGGCCGGGGACATTGTCTCCAACGCCGTAGTTGCCTCGGTCCTCAACCACCAGGACCCTGCCGCGGCGCTGCAATCTGCCGCCGAGCAGATTGCAACCGCAACGGGTCGAAAGATTGCCCAGTAGCCATGGCCAGCACCCTTCTTCGACACTCCCGACGGCCGTCCGCAAATGCGGGCGGCCGGGCGGGGGCGCATGGCTCAGCTCGACGCCGTCGGCCCGGCTATTGGTTTGTCCTGCCGGCAGTCGCCCTCTTCGCCATCTTCTTTCTTTATCCGCTCCTGTCCTCCCTGTGGCAGAGCTTCTTCTCAACCAACGGTGGTGAATCAACGTGGGTGGGAGGGGCGCAATACATGCGCCTGTTCCACGACCCGCTGGTGGCTAAAAGCCTGTTCAACGTTGGCCTGATCCTGGTCATCCAAGTGCCCTTGATGGTTTGCATCGCATTGGGATTGGCCTACCTGCTCAACCAGTCATGGCTGCGCTTCCGCACAGGATTCCGCGCTCTCCATTTCTTGCCAGCCGTGACAACGCTCGTGGCCTACTCGCTTGTCTTCCGAGTCATGCTCGCCACCGACGGCGGCGCCGTTAATCAAATTCTGGGCATGTTCGGCATGTCTGCGGTGGACTGGCTCAACAGCGAAGCCTGGTCACGTGTAGCGCTGATCGCCTCGATCACCTGGCGCTGGACCGGTTACAACATGATCATCATCTTGGCCGGCCTTCAAGGAATCCCATCTGAGCTCTACGAGGCCGCCCGTATCGACGGCGCCGGCCGCTGGGCGATCTTCACCAAGATCGTCATCCCGCAACTTCGCCCCGTGCTCCTCTTCAGCTCCATCACTTCCACCATTGGCGCGTTGCAGCTGTTTGATGAAAACTTCATCCTTACCGGTGGCGGGCCCAACAACGCCACCCTGACCCCCGTTCTGTACCTGTACAAGGTAGGTTTCCAGCAGTTCGACTTTGGCTACGCCTCCGCCATCGCCTGGCTGCTGGTAGCCATCATCGCCGTGGTTTCCGTGGTGCAGTTCGTGATCATGAAAGAGAAGAAATGACACAAGCGCTCAAAAGGCTTCCGGTCTATATAGTCCTGCTGGTCGGTGCAGGCCTGAGCATCATCCCGTTCCTGTGGATGGTTATTGCTTCAACGCATACGACGGCGGACGTGTTCGCGACGCCGCTGCCGGTGCTGCCTGGTGGGGAGCTGTGGAACAACCTTGCCCGGCTCCAGCAGGAAACCAACTTCTCCCAGGTCATGGTGAACTCGCTGCTTGTGGCTGTCATCTACACCGTCTTTTCCTCGGTGGTCAGCGCCATGTGCGGCTACGGCCTGGCAAAATTCCGCTTCCGCGGTCGTGGCCTGGTGCTCGCTGCCGTCCTGCTGACCATGATGATCCCCATGCAGGTGCTGTTGGTGCCCCTGTTCCAGATGATGGCGAGCCTGGGCTGGGTCAACAGCTACCAAGCCCTGATCGTGCCGTTCCTGGCCAACGCCTTCGGCATCTTCCTCATGCGACAGGCGTTCCTGGACTTCCCGGACAGCCTCATCGAGTCGGCCCGCATTGACGGCGCGGGCGAACTGAAGACTTTTTACCGCATTGTGCTGCCGGTTGCCAGGCCCCAGCTTGCGGCGCTGATAATTTACACGTTCATCAGCCAGTGGAACTCCTTCATCTGGCCTCTGCTGATGCTCAACACCGAAGACAAGTACACCCTGCCGGTGGCGTTGAACACCATGATCGGGCTGTCCAGAGTGGATTACTCCGGCCTGATGCTCGGATCTCTGCTGGCCACACTGCCACTGCTGATCGTCTTCATTATTTTCCAAAAACAATTCGTATCAGGACTTATGGGAGGGGCGGTCAAGGGATGACCCGGACGCTTAATCTAGATGGCATCGCCTTTGGTGGCGACTACAATCCGGAGCAATGGCCGCGGGAGGTGTGGGAGGAAGACATCCGGCTGATGCGCCAGGCCGGGGTCAACTTCATCACCGTTTCCGTCTTTTCGTGGCCGCTGCTGGAACCGGAAGAGGGCCACTTTGCCTTCGGCTGGCTCGATGACGTCATCGAGTTGCTGCACGGCGCGGGCATCGCCGTCGACCTGGCGACGGCCACCGCAACCCCGCCGGCGTGGCTCATTCGCAAATATCCGGAAATCCTGCCGGTCACCGCCGACGGCACCAACCTGGAATTTGGCTCCCGGCAGGCGTACTGCTTCAGTTCGCCGATTTTCAGTCAGTACGCGCTGCGGCTCACCCGCGCCATGGCCGAACGTTACGGCAAACACCCTGCGGTGCGCCTCTGGCATGTCTCCAACGAATACGGCGACCACGTCGCACGCTGCTGGTGCGACGCCTCCGCAGTCCACTTCCGCAGCTGGCTGCGCGCCAAGTACACCACCATCGAGGCACTGAACGAGGCGTGGGGCACCAGCTGCTGGGGCCAGCATTACCTCGACTTCGAGGCGATCGAACCGCCGCGCGAATCCACCGGCCCGATCAACTCCACCCAACGGCTCGACTTCGAGCGTTTTTCCTCCGATGCCATGTTGGAACTGTTCACCTCGGAGGTTGACGTGCTCCGCGAGGTCACCCCGGATCTTCCGGTGACCACCAACTTCATGTCCATCCTGCACGACCTCGACTACTTCGCCTTCGCCGACGCCGAGGACATCGTCACCGACGACGCCTATCCGGATCCGGCAGATCCCGGCGCTCACGTGGACGCATCCCTGAACTACGCGCTCATGCGCGGCGCCAAGGGTGGCGCCCCCTGGCTGCTGCTGGAGCAGTCGGCCAGCGCCGTCAGCTGGCGCGAAGTCAACGTGCCCAAGGCACCCGGAGTCATGCGGCTGGACAGCTACCAGGCGCTGGCCCACGGCGCCGACGGCGTCATGTACTTCCAATGGCGGGCCGCCAAGTTCGGTCCGGAAAAATTCCATGCCGCCATCCTGGGGCACCGCGGTGAGGCGAGCCGGACGTTCCAGGAATGCAGCCAACTCGGCGCCGAACTGCGCCAGTTTGGCGCGCTGAAGGGCAGCCGTGTGGTGGCGGACGTCGCCATGCTCTTGGATTGGGACGCCAAGTGGGCCTTGGCCGCGCCGGATTCGCTGCCCACCAACCGGTTGAGCTGGATTGGCCAGGCCCGGGCGTGGCATCGCGCCACCTTCAACCTGGGCGTCACGGTGGACCTCGTCCGCGCCGGCGCCGACTGGTCGAGCTACAAGGTGCTGCTGGTGCCCAATCTGTACCTGACCACCCCGGAGCTGGCCGACCAACTGGAGGCGTACGCTGCTGCCGGCGGGACCGTCGTCGTCGGTGCGTTCTCCGGCGTGGTTGACCGTAACGACCACGTGCACCCGGGCGGGGCGCCCGGCCCGCTGCGCCCGCTGCTGGGCGTCGAGGTGGACGAGGTGTGGCCGCTGCCCGACGGCGACACCGGTCACGTCCTGATGGATGGAGTGCGGCATGAGGTGCACACTGTCAGCGAATGGCTCGACGCCGTGGACGCCCACACCGTGGCGAGCTACTGCGGCGGTGAGCTGGACGGCCGGCCGGCCGTGACAGTGCGCCAACACGGTGCCGGCTCCGCCTGGTACCTGAGCAGCTGCCTGGCCGATGCCGGCCTGCTCACGCTGGTGCGGCGGATCCTCGGCGAATCCGGCGTCTCCGTTCGCTCAAGCGCTGGGCCCGAACTTGAAGTCGTGGTCCGCCGCGGCACCGAGGCTTCCTTCACCTTCGTGCTTAACCGTTCGGCGTCGGCCGTGGATGTCTCCGTGCCCGCCGGTGCGGCCATTCTGGTCGGCGGAGCCGACGCGGAACCCGGCGCCGGGAGACTTCTCGAGCTTGCCGCCCGCGGAGTCATGGTCGTCCAACACGACCATGCCGATGCCGTGAGCGTGGTTGCCGAAGGAGCCCAGCTTCAGGCCGTCTAGACCCGGGTTTCCGCGAGAACCTTGACCTCCGCCCCGCCCCGGCATTTACCGGCGGGGCGGAATGAAATAATTCCCCGCCTAAATCTTGACTGCATAAAACCTTCCGTATAATGTGTACTGTATACAGAATGCAGCAACTCTTGTCGCACCATGCTGCGGTACATCCGCCACCACACCCGAGGTGAATCCATGAACCACCCAGTAACCCACCCCTACATCCCGAACTCGGTCCCGGCCGTCCGGGACGAAATGCTGGCTGCCGTCGGCGCCGCCAACATCGAGGAGTTTTACGCGGACATCCCGGCCAGTTTGCGTGTACAAGGCAGCCTGAACCTGCCGGCGCCCTTCCTGGCCGAGGCTGAGCTGGAGCGTCATGTCAGCTCGTTGCTGAACAAGAACACCAGCACCCGCGAAACCCTGACTTTTCTGGGCGCCGGGACGTACAACCACTACGTGCCGTCCGTGGTCGACGAGGTCATCGGCCGCAGTGAATTCCTGACCGCCTACGCCGGGGAGCCGTACGAGGACCACGGCCGTTTCCAGGCGTTGTTCGAGTACCAGTCCATGATGGCGGAGCTGTTGAACATGGACGTCGTCAACGTCCCCACCTACGACGGCATGCAGGCGACTGCCACGGCACTGGCCATGGCCGGTCGCATCACAGGCCGCCGCGGCATCGTCCTGGTCAGTGACGCCAACCCGGACACGCTCTCCAAGGTTTCCGACTACGTGCGCTCCTTCATGGACCTGCACATCGTCCCCACGTACAACGGCACTGCCGACCTTGAAGCCGCCACATTGGCCATCGGCGCCGACACTGCCGCGGTTTGGATCCAGACGCCCAGCTTCCACGGTGCCTTGGAGGAACAGGGCGCCAAGCTGGCCGAGCTGGCCCACGACGCCGGGGCGCTCGCCGTGGTCGGCACCGACCCCATCGCCTATGGTGCGCTGACTCCGCCCGCAGACTGGGGGGCCGACATCGTCTGCGGCGACATCCAGTCCCTGGGCATCCACCAGTGGTTCGGAGGAGGACGCGGCGGCTTCATCGCCGTCCACGACGACCCCACCTTCGTGCTGGAAATGCCGTCCCGGCTCTTCGGCCTCGAATCCACCGACGTCGAAGGCGAGTACGGTTTCGGCGACGTCGCCTGGGACCGCACCTCCTTCGCCCTGCGTGAAGAAGGGAAGGAATGGGTGGGCACCGCTGCCGCCCTGTGGGGGATTGCGGCCGGTGTCTACCTGGCCTCGATGGGCCCCACCGGCATGGCGGAGCTCGGCGAAACCCTGCTGGCACGCACCGCCTACGCCGCGCAGCAGCTCGCCTCTGTAGATGGCCTGGAACTGTGTGACTCCGCCCTTCACCTGCGCGAGATCGCCGTCGACTTTTCCGGCGCAACATTGACCAGCACCGAGGCTGTCACGGCCTTGCGTGCCCGCGGTATCGAACCCGGCGTCGTCCTTCCCGGCAACCGCCTGCTGGTCTGCGTGACCGAACAGATAACCGCTGCGGACATCGACACCCTTGCCGCCACCCTGACTGCCGTTTTGAAGGAGAACTAAGATGGCACTTCCCGTCGCCCCCAAGCCCGCCCTGCGCCGTTTCCACCAAGCACGGTGGGATGAGCCGATCATTTTCGAACTGACCACCCCCGGAGAGCGCGGCATTCTCGTCCAGCAACCCGAGCCCGCAACCTCTGAGGCTCTGGCCCTGCGCGAGGACCGCCTTGCCCCACTGCGGCGGGCCGTTGCGCCGGCACTGCCGGAAATGGCCCAGATGCGGGTGGTGCGCCATTACCTGCGCGTGAGCCAGGAAAACCTGGGCGCCGACTTCAACATTGACATCGGCCAGGGCACCTGCACCATGAAGTACAGCCCCAAGGTCAATGAGACCATCATCCGCACGCCCAAGCTTATGGATGTTCACCCGCTGCAGGACGAAGACAGCATCCAGGGGGTGCTGGAAATCTTCTGGCGCCTGGAGCAGATGCTCGCGGAGATCTCGGGTATGAGCAGGGTCAGCCTGCAAACCCAGGGCGGGTCGGCAGCGATTTGGGCCAACATCGCCATGATCCGCGCCTATCACGAGTCCAACGGCGAGGGCGAGGTGCGTGACGAGGTCATCACCACGATCTTCTCCCACCCCTCCAACGCCGCCTGTGCAAAGGCCGCCGGTTACAAAGTCATCACGCTGATGCCCGACGCCGACGGTTATCCGGACATTGACGCGCTCAGGGCAGCGGTATCCCCGCGGACCGCGGCGCTGATGATCACCAACCCCGAAGACACCGGCATCTACAACGCCAAGATCCGCGAATTCGTGGACATTGTCCATGAGGTGGGTGCACTTGCCGCCTATGATCAGGCCAACGCCAACGGCATCCTGGGCATCACCCGTGCCTCTGACGCCGGGTTCGACTTATGTCACTTCAATCTGCACAAGACATTCGGCACCCCACATGCCAGCGGCGGACCGGGTGCCGGTGCCAGCTGCGTGTCCGAGAAACTGGTGCCTTTCCTGCCTGGCCCGACCATTGACAAGGTGGGGGAGAAGTTCGTCATCAATCGCGACCACCCGCAGTCGGTGGGCGTCGTGGCCCCGTTCTTCGGTGTGGCCCCGAACATCGTCCGCGCCTACGCCTGGATTATGGCGCTCGGTGCGGACGGATTGCGTCAGGTCGCCGAGATTGCCGTGCTGAACAACAACTACCTGCTGGCCAAGGTGTTGGAAATTCCCGGCGTCTGCGCTCCCTATGCGCAGGGCAAACGCCGCATTGAGCAGGTCCGCTACTCCTGGCAGGAGCTCTTTGAGGAGACCGGCATCTCCTCGGAGGAAATCGGCATCCGCATGTCCGACTTCGGAATGCACTACTGGACCAGCCATCACCCCTATATTGTCCCGCAGCCGTTCACACTGGAGCCCACCGAGTCGTACTCGAAAGCGGAGATCGACGAATACGTGGCTGTGCTGGCGCATGTGGCACAGGAGGCGCGGACCAACCCGGAGCTGGTCCGTTCCGCACCTCACAACCAGACAGTGCACCACATCCACCACGACGACCTGGATGATCCGGCCCGCTGGGCCATCACGTGGCGCGCCTACCAGAAGAAGCATTTGAGTAACTAAGGCAAGAAACGTTCGACGGCGGCAGGCGCCATGCGTGCCGCCGTCGAACGGCTCCATCCCATCAAGCACCAACGAACCAGGAGTATCCCGTGAACCGCATCCCTTTAAGTCGTCGGAATTTCGTTGCAGGCGCCCTGGGCGTTGGCACCTTGCTGGCAGTCACAGCTTGTGGCGGCGCTGCCGGCGGTAACGCCTCCTCCAAAATTACCTGGTCCACCTGGGGCACGCCGGAGGAGGGGCAACGCTTCAAGAAGTTCAACACCCAGTTCAAGACGGACAATCCCAGCATTGAGGCGACCTTGCAGATGGTGCCTTCCTACTCGGACTATCACTCCAAGCTCCTGACCCAGCTCACGTCCGGCACCGCACCGGACGTTTTCTACGTAGGGGATGACCACATCGGAAAATTTGTTTCCGCTGGCGTGCTCATGGACTTGACCCCTGTGGTTAGCGGTGCAGAAACAAACGTCAAAATGGATGACTTCAACCCGGCCCTGTTTGGTGCAGGGAAGACGGACAAGGGGCTTTTTGCCCTTCCCAACGACTGCAACCCGGACGTCTTCTGGTTCGACAAAAAAGCGTTGGCCGCGGCCGGCATCACGGAGAACCCGGCAGAGCTCGCCGCGGCCGGCACCTGGAGCATCGATACGTTCCTGGCCATGTGCACCAAACTGGCTGCCAAGGGCATGACCGGTGCCATGTTCTGGAACTACTGGTCCACGCATTGGAGCTGGGTCGCTGCCCACGGCGGACAGGTCTTCGACGCCGCCGGAACGTTCGTACTGCCGCAGGATCCCAAGAGTGTCGCAGCCATCCAATCGCTTGCCGACGCTTTCACCAGCAAGTCGTTCACGGTGGCTGATACCCTGCCGGACGGTTCCGGTGCAGATAGCCTCTTCGTCTCGCACAAGGCTGGCTTTTACGTCCAGGGGCGGTACGGCATTGCCACCGCCGAACAGTCCGGGAGCAAGGACGACTACGACATCGCCCCTTGGCCCACCGTCTCCGGCAAGCCGGGTCCGTCAGGTGTCGCCGCGTCCTATTTGGTTATCAACGCCAAGACGAAGGCACCAGACGCGGCCAAATCCTTCGTTGGGGACTTCCTTAGCGCCAAGGGCCAGACGCTCCGTCTGGCAGAAGGCGGCAACGCCGTCCCGTCCGTTAAGGGCGCAGACTCTGTGGTCCTGGACGGTAACTACCCTGCCCATGCCAAGTCGTTCCTGGAGATGACGGACACGGGATTTGAGGATTTCTCCCAGGAAGCCAGGGTTCCCGGGCTCTCCTCTGACGTCAGCACCGCCATGCTCACCATGTACCAGGGCAAAGCCAGTGCGCCCGACACCATCGCCGCCGTGGCCAAGTTGATGCAAAAGGCGGTTTGACGCCGTGACCGCCGTCATGACCAGGGCCAACACCGCTGGTGCCGAGCTGGTCGAACGCCCGGAAGCTGGCTGGCGCAAACGTGACCGCTGGTGGGGGCTGGTCTTCGTCAGCCCGCAGCTGATCGGGATGATTGCGTTCGTCCTGCTGCCGTTCGCGGTGGGGCTGGTGCTGGCTTTTGCCCAATGGGACGGCCTGACCGAGCTCACCTGGGTGGGATTTGCCAACTTCCAGGCGCAGCTTGGCGACCCTGTCTTTCTGCGCTCCATCCTGAACACACTGGGCTTGGCGCTGGTCACGGTGCCGGTGGGTTTGGCATTGTCCTTGTTGGTGGCGGTCGGACTGGATCGGCTGCGCGGGCGCACCGGATACCTGCTGCTGTACTTTGCCCCCGTGATGACTAGTTCCATCGCCGTTTCACTAGTGTGGCAGCAGATCCTGCGGGCCGACGGCCCGCTCAACGAGGCCTTCACCAAAGTCTTCGGCATCCCAGGTCCGAACTGGCTCGGTGACCCCCGCTTCGTGCTGCTGGCAGTGAGTATTGTGACCATCTGGTCTTCATTGGGCTTGAACGTCATCATTTTCCTGGCGGGCCTGCAGGGCATCAACCCGAATGTCCTTGAGGCCGCACGGGTTGACGGCGCCGGACCACTGCGCACCATGCTGCAGGTCAGGCTGCCGTTGCTGTCCCCGGTGGTGTTCTTCTCCACCGTCGTTGCCGTCATCAGTTCCTTCCAGACCTTCGACGTAGTCTTCATCCTGACCAAGGGCGGGGGACCGGAAAACTCAGCTAGGACCATCGTGTACCAGATCTATGACGAAGGCTTTGTCCACTTCCAATTCGGCATGGCCAGCGCGGCATCCATCATCCTGCTGGTCCTGACCCTGGTCGTCACCGCCGTGCAGCTTGGCCTGCAGCGCCGATTCGTTCACTACGAAAGCTGATAGACATGGCTACTTCACTGCAACAACGACCCGCCCGCATCGTGCGACTAGCGCCGCGCCGGCGTCCGGCGCGCAGCGTCAAAATGTCCCGGATCATCCTGCACGTGCTGCTGGCCGTGGGGGGCTTGCTCATGGTGGCACCATTTCTGTGGATGCTGCTGACGTCCTTCAAATCGCTGCCCCAAATTCTGGCCAACCCCCTGGGATTGTTCCCTGCTCCTTGGAACTTCGAAAACTACGCGGCAGCCTGGAACGCAGCCCCGTTCGGCCTGGCCTACTGGAACAGTATTTACATTTGCATACTGACAGTCGCCGGAACCATCCTGACTGCTTCCATGGCCGCCTACGCTTTCGCCCGGATTGAGTTCAGGGGTAGCAAGTTCCTGTTCGTCTTGTTTCTGGCCACCCAAATGGTCCCGCAGCAGGTCACGATCGTGCCGCTGTACATGATCTTTGCGAAGCTGGGCTGGGTGGATACCCACCTGGCGCTCATTATCCCGGCTGTGCTGTGCAACCCGTTCGCTGTGTTCCTGGTGCGCCAGTTCATCCGCTCGCTTCCCGTTGAGCTTGAGGAAGCGGCACGTCTGGACGGTGCCGGCCGCTGGCGGATCCTGTTCAGCATCGTGATGCCCAACATCAAGCCCGGTTTGGCAGCGTTGTCCATTGTGGTGGCTCTGGGGGCTTGGAACAATTTCTTCCTGCCCCTGATTGTCCTCAATAGCGAGAACCAGTTCACCGTTCCGCTGTTGCTCTCACAGTTCACCGGCCAATACGGCGGCGTCAATTACTCGCTGATCATGGCGGCTTCGGCCATCTCGATTGTGCCGATGCTGATCGCGTTCCTGATCGGCAACCGCAGGATCCTGAACTCCATGGCCATGTCCGGCATGGGCGGCTCCTGATGAGTGCCTGGCCCGGTGCAGGGGCGTTCCTGGACCTCGACGCCGTTCCGTTGACGGACAGGGGATCCCGGCTTCTCATCTTCGCCCGCCCCGACGGGAGCCTTAGAGTTGCCGGGGCGGTCTACGAGCGCCACGCGGACCGCTGCACGCACCTGCGCCGGCTCGCCGTGGAGGACGCGGACGGCCGGCAGCTGCCGGTCACCGGCGTCGGCCCCGAGGGCATCAGCTTTTCCGACGGCGCGGTATCACTGACGTTCGTCGACGCAGAAACTCTCAGCCTTGGGGTTGCCGACGAGGGCCCCCTGGTCAGAGTGGTCCTTGAAGCCTTTGGGACCGACGAACTTGGGCAACCAATCTCCGAGGCCGACGGCGCGCCCATTCGCTGGTGCAGTACGCAAGGACGCGCCACCTTTGGCGCGCCCAGCATCGTGCTGCCGGCCGGCGGCAGCGTGAGCGTCCGCATGGGCGGCGCCGTGCGTGCAACCCCGGAACCCGGCAGCCACGGGCGGTATGTGGAGGCCGCGTCGGGCCGCTGGCGGGACTGGTTCGACAAGCTGCCAGCCGTCCGGGACTCGGATCGAGAAATGGCCCGCTACGCGTGGTGGCTCCTAGCCAGCAACATCGTCCGGCTTGCCACGCACCCGGACTTAGAAACAGTGGTTCCGTCGAAGCAGGGCTACGTTGCGGCCTGGCAGTGGGACTCCTACTTCATCAGTTTCGGCCTGCGCCACGGCGATCCGAAGCTGGCGGCAGACCAGTTGCGCTTGTTCTTCGCCGAGCAGGCGCCCGACGGCGGTTTGCCGGACGTGGTGCACGACGGCGGGACACTGGCTTGCGTCGCGGACATGCCACCTGGGGACCTGGTCGCCCTGGCCCGGATTCATGGGCCGGACTCGCCCATGGTCACCCAGGCCTACATGCCCATCACGAAACCGCCGCTGGCAGCGTGGGCGGCCCGCGCCGTGGACCAGGCGGCCGGCAGCTCCCTGCAGGACTCCGTGCAGGCCGAACTCAAGGGCGGACTGGACCGGCTGCACCGATGGTGGTTCGACCGGCCCTCGCCGGACGGGCTGCCAGGCTATGAGCACGTCTATTCTTCGGGCCTGGACGATTCCCCTCTCTTTGACGACGGTGGCCCGGTGTTCGCCCCCGATCTCCCCAGTTACCTGGTCATGGCACTGGATTCGATGGCCGCACTGGCCGACGACTGCGGCGACGTTGAGGAGGCGGGGGCGCAGCGGTCCATGGCGGACGCCACGGCGGATCTGCTGGTTGCAGAGCGCTATGACGCCGGGCTCGGCCAATTTGTGGCGTTGACCCCTGCTGGCCGTCGAGAGACGCTCACGCCGTTCGCGCTGATGCCACTGTTGACCGGCAGGCTGTCCACCCAGGTGCTGGAGAGCTTGCGGGAATCGCTCACTGCGCCGGGGGCCTTGGGAGCGGCCTATCCGCTACCAACCGTGGCGCTGGGCGAGCCCGAATTCGATGCAGACAAGATGTGGCGCGGGCCGGTGTGGTTGAACGTGAATTGGCTGGTGGTCCAGGGGTTGCAGCGAAGCGGCATGGATGCTGAGGCCGCCGATCTTGCCGAGCGGACAGTCCACATGGTAAGGGAGAGCGGGGGAATCCACGAATACTGGAACCCGCTGACAGGGGCTCGCGCGGCCGGCGCCACCACCGGCTTTGGCTGGTCCGCAGCCCTATTCCTTGACCTGGCCGTGTGGCTGGCTTCAAGACGCAAATAACTCCTCTCAACCACGCAAGCAAGTGCGGCACACAAGGAAGCCCATCCTGGAGTATCCAGGATGGGCTTCCTTGTGTGCCGGCATGCTCAGGCGATGCCGCCGCCGTCGACCACCAGCGCAGAGCCCGTTACGTAGGAACTCGCATCGCTGGCCAGCCAAACCACGGCCTCCGCGATTTCCTCAGGGGTGCCCATCCGCTTGAGCGGACGGTCATCGGATTCGGCCAGGAAGCTCTGCTCTTCTTGGGAGAGCTGCCGGGCCTCCTCGCGGAGCATTGGAGTGTTGGTGTCCCCGGGGTTGACCGAGTTTACCCGGATGTTATCCGGTCCGTGATCGATGGCCAGTGCGCGGGTCATGTTGACCACGGCAGCCTTGGACGTGCAGTAAGAAAGGGCGTTGCCGCCGCCCTTCAGGCCCCAGCCAGAGCCGGTGTTGACGATCGAGCCGCCACCGGCCGCCTGCATGAGGGGAACCACGTGCTTGCACAACAGGAACGGGCCACGCACGTTTACGGCCATGACGCGTTCCCAGTCCTCCAGGGAGGTTTCGAGCACGTTGGCGCGGCGGATGATGCCTGCGTTGTTAAATAGCACGTTAACGCCGCCAAAGGCATTCACCACTTGGGCCACGCCCGACTGGACCTGATCATTGTCGGCCACATTGACCGCAAGCCCAAGAGCCTTGACACCAAGTGCGGCGGCCTCCTCAGCCACGGCCTTGGCAGCTGCCTCGTTGATGTCAAAGATAGCCACATTGGCGCCTTCGGTGGCCATCGCCAATGCAGTGGCGCGGCCGATACCTGAGCCGCCGCCGGTGACGATGGCATTTTTGTTCTTCAAACGCATTCAGTACTCCTTGGTTGTGGTGGTGCCTTGGGTTTCTTCAAACACCCGGCGGACCGGGTAGACAGTGTGGGTGCCCGCACCCGTGAAAACTTTTGCGTAGCCGTTGAGCTTGGCGTCGACCTCGTCATCGCCGGAGTCCACCCATAGCGGCCGCCCGGCCAACGATGAGAGTTTGCCGTCCGTTGCGACGATCTGAAGCGGCACATGGGAAAGCAGCCGCGCTGTAACCTGCTGGTTTCCCCGGCCGACGACGAAGCCCTGACCGCCCAGAGGCGTGAGAACCACGGTGGCCGGTCCGCCGTTGAAATCAGCGTCCAGCATGGCTTCCAGCGCGTGTGCATCGGCGTCTGCAGTGACCAGCACCCCGTTTCGTACAACATCCACGCCCAAGCGTGTCGTGGCCAGGCCGAGCACGGCGCCAATGGCGTTGGTCGTTCCGCCGGGCCCCAAAATGTAAGTTCGGTTCGATTCCATGCCCCTGACAAAGGCGCGCGCCAAGGCTGCCACTGCATTAGCGTCCGATGCCGGAGTGGCGGCCTTTCGCGACTGCAAGCGGCTTGGGTCCACAGGCACGCTAAGTGTTCCGTACAGGGCGGGGGAAGCGAGCCCTGCGCGCAGAAGTTCCTCATCAATGTCGACGACGTCGCGCTCTGCAACAGCCCTCTCCTCACCCGTCAGCCAAGACGCTGCCAGTGACCCCGCGGTTGTCGGTGTGAGCGCAAAGACCGAAGAGTATATTTTGACACCAGAAGGAATGCCCAAGACGGGAATGGCGCCGCCAATAGAGTCGAGTACATCCCGTGCCGTGCCGTCCCCCCCGGCAAAGAGAATTATGTCAACACCGGCCTTCACGAGTAGCCGGGCCAACCGTCGGGTATCAGTTGCGCTACTTGTGTCCCTGATGCTCGTGCCGCATATTCCGGCGTCCAGTACTGTGAGTGAGCAAAGCCCTTGGACAACATCCTCACCCAACATCCCCGGGCCGGTGTACACATGAAGCGTGTGACCTGAGCGTTCCAGCAAAACGGAGAGCTGTTCAAGAGCGTGCCGCGCACGATTAGGGGATGTCATCGAATAGCCGGAACTGCGAGCAATCCGTAGAATGTCTGGGCCGTCACTGCCTTTTTGCCCGGATGGACCGCCCAGTCCGGCGACCGGATTGACTATAAGCCCTACACTAACTGTGTCCATACATATCCACCTCCATTTCTGTATACAGTATACTGAAACTTCAATGGAGTGGTAGATCTATCGCGCCATCACTTCACAAGTCGATACTGCGATGCAAAGGGGAAACAAGTGTCCATTCAGCGTCAAACACTGCGTGAGCAGATTGAAACGGAGATTATGGACCGTGTGGGTGCCGGTGAATTCGCCATGGGGGAGAGCATCAACGAGGTCGCCGTGTCCGAGCAACTCGGGGTTAGCAGGACCCCGCTACGGGAGGCGCTCATCTCACTGTCTCAACAGGGCGTCATCCTTCGTGTATCGGGCAAAGGTTTTAGATGGGCACCCATTGGCGCCAATGACTTTACGGAGACCGTGCAGATCATCGCAGCACTGGAGGGGCTCGCTCTGCGCCTGACGCCGGCCTCGGAGTTGCCCCGCATTGGGCGCCTCTTGGCGGAACAAGCTCAAGGCTTCACTGCTTCCGTCAGTTCGGCCGACGAAATACACGAGCACGACGACGCATTCCATGCCCTGCTCACATCCGGTAGTCCTAACAAGCGCCTGTTGGAGACCGTTGCGTCCTACAAGCTAGCTTTGCGACGGTACGAGCGGCTTTTCGTTGGAAACGCAGACTTGATGGAGCGCGCCGCGGACGAACATGAGGCCATCGCCGAGGCGCTGGCTGCCAACGATCTGCACGGTGCTATTGGTGCACTGGAGGACAACTGGCATAATAGCGTCCCGCGCATCATCAACGCGCTCAAGGCCAAGGTCCCTGCTCACTAAAGTCTCTTCCGCGGTGATTGGTACCCCCGTTACCTTTTTAGTAGCCCCTTAAAGAGTAAGAATTGGGGTTGTTGGCCTGTCGGTCCCGGCATGATTAAGTCCCCCAGTCATTGATGATCCGGGGGGTGTTGGTGCTCCTATTCTTGTCGGCTACATTCCCGGTTTGGCGATGCGCCGCATCGCTGATCTGCACCCTGGAGAAGCCAAGACCGCCAGAGACGCAGCCATCATCGCTGAGGCCGCCCGGTCCCTGCCACACACGCTGCGTTCCATCGTCGTTGCCGATGAAAAATCTGCCGAACTCTCGATGTTGTGTGGATTTGACGATGATCTGGCGAAGCAAGCCACCGCGACCTCGAACAGGATCAGGGGCCTGCTCACCCAGATCCATCCCGCCTTGGAACGTGTCATCGGTACGCATCTGGACCATCCAGCAATAGCAGAATTACTGATCAAATACCCGACCCCGGACAAGCTTCGCAAAGCAGGACAAACCCGCGTCACGACACTGCTTTCGAAGTACGCTCCACGGGCCGGGAAACGCTGGGCCCAAGAAGTATTTACAGCCCTAGGCGAGCAGAGCGTCGTGGTCGCTGGCACTAACGCGGCAGGCATTGTTCTGCCTCAACTCGCCGGAATGCTCAAGCAACTACGCACCGCCCGAGATGAGCTCCTCAAGCAAGTTGAAGCACTCGTGGAGGCCCACCCTCTTCACCTCGTCCTGACTTCCATGCCAGCAGTCGGGGTCAGGACCGAAGCACGCATCCTCACCGAGGTTGCAGGCAAGGAATTCAAGACTGCCGGCCACCTCGCCTCCTACGCCGGACTGGCCCCGGTCACCTGGCGCTCAGGCACCTCAATCCGTGGCGACCACCCCTCCAAAAAGGGCAACAAGTCCCTGAAGCGGGCGTTCTTCCTCTCCGCATTCGCAGCCCTGAAAGACCCGCTCTCACGGGCCTACTACGACCGGAAACGAGCCGAAGGCAAGCGCCACAATCAAGCCCTGATCGCCCTCGCCCGACGCCGCTGCGACGTGCTCTTCGCCATGCTCGGCGACGGCGCCCTCTACGACGCCCCAACTTCCAAAACCACATAACCATTCCAAGACAGCAGCTGCCGGACACACACCGGCAGCCACTTTCCCCTGCCAAAAATAGTTACTCAATATTTTTGGAATAAAGACAGCTAAACCCCTTGACGAAAAACATAGGGACACCCCCCATTGGCGGCTTTTCAGAGAGTGTAGAGGCCACCGCAGTGTGGTGAGCCGAAGTTCGTTGGGTTGCTCCGAATTAAGCTGAGGACCGTGGGAGAGAATCAAATTGCCTAGCTGAAGTGCCTATGGCGGTTGCATCCCTGCAGTTGGACGCAACAGACGGTTTGGCTACATGCGAGTCGGCTTGGACGAAAGCGAAGACGCCGTCGTTCTCCGCGGCTTCCCGCATCCCGTCCACGGCGTGCTGGAGCCCTCCCAGTTCACTGGCGCTTGCATTGCGTGAGGACTCATTCCCGGCGAGTTCCAAGACCTTGCGGGCTTGGTAAATCTCGGAGATGTCATGGGTGTCCAGGTGTGTCACTTTCAGGACGCGTGTGGCGGGGTTGCGGACCAGCTGGCCGGGGGAGTGATGTGTCCAAACGGCGTTTTCCCTGCCAATTAGTTAATGACAGCGATCAAAAATCATGAGTGGAATCTCCTCAATGCTCTGTTGCTGGAGGTGTTCTCGGGTTAGGCTCTGGCCATGGATCCAGTTGACGCGAATCCGCAGAACTATCGGGTTGTATTTGAGAATGATCGGGTGCGTGTGCTCGAGTACACGGACACGCCAGGACACGTGACCACCGCGCATCATCATCCTGACAGTGTGATGATTACGGCCAGCACGTTCCGCCGCCGTCTTTCTTCCAACGGACAAAGCGTCGACGTGGAATTACCCGCAGGCGTGGCACGTTGGATGTCTTCTCAGGACCATTACGGGGAAAACATTGGGGAAACGGACACTCATGCGTTCTTTGTGGAACTCAAGGAGCCAGCCCAGAGCGCATCTCAAGGCCCAAGCGGCTCGCTAGGTCCGGAGGGGCCCTGAAAACTGCTGGTACACCCTTCCAATTAACGGGAGATTTGTTGAAGTGCCCAGGAATTGCCGTCGGGATCGCTGAAGTACGCGTAACTGACGCCCCCGCCCATGTCGCTAACCCCGGACACCTCAACCCCCCTGCCGAGAAGCATCCGGCGAATGGTGTCAAGGTCATCCACCACCAAGTGCAGGCCATGGACAGGTGCTGCTGTGGGGTCGCTGATGCCCACGCCAATAACGATGGAGCATGCTGATCCTGGGGGTGTCAGCTGGACGACGCGCATGCCGTTGCCCGGCTCAATGTCATGATCTAAGTTGAAACCCACCTGATCAACGTAGAACGCCTTGCTGCGGTCAACATCAGTTGAGGGCAGCGGGACCAATTCCAAGCGCATGTCCACAAGGACTCCTTCCACCCGCAAGTTTCGCGGAATCAGGGCAGGCCGGTGACCTGCGTAAGTGCCATGGTACTCACTTTCAGTGGAGTCAATGCGCAAGGACTTTCTCATCATGTTCATCAAAGTAGACAAATTGCGGTTGGCCAACTGACCTTTGCGGTTGACCAACCCGAGGCGGCGGTCGTTGTAGAGCGCACCGACAACCCCTACGCGGTCGGCCAGGGCTCAAAGAATAGGCATGCTCATCGGCAGAGAGGGCTACTGGGTGGATTCAGCGGGTGCCGGGGTTGGGCCGGTTACTTTGCGCCATGCTCAGGGAGCTGAGGCCGGCGGCGGACACCTCAAGTCCTTATCCGTGGGTACGAGTATGCATTCGAGGATTGCTTCCCTGGAAGTCAGCTCGCCCGAGTAACGCCTTGAAATCTCCGCTCTAGCACGCGGCATGAGGGCCTGCCAGAGAGAACCCTGGGGCGTGATCGCAGAAGAAAATAGCACAAGAATGCATTGCCCAGCGGATATTCCTGTCGGAGCTCTCGGTGCAGGATCACCTCACATCGATCGTCGCGAAGGTCCTGTTCCAGAATCTCCAATCCTTTCACTTTCAGATCCTTAGCCCTCGCGCGGAGCCAAGATGAAACCGGCAGTGTGACTGCCCTTGAAGACCTTTTCGCGTACTCGGATAAGCCCACTTCTGCGCTTCCATCACGGCCTCCGTCGATGCTCAGGAGCGGTGATTTGGGACTATGGCTGTACAGCATGGAGGCTTGGCGGCACCTCGTATAGCCGCACATGGGTAGATTGTCGTGGTGGCTGAGAAGAACTTGCCCGGGGAATTAGCTTCTGTAAATTGGACGTGACTGGTGAGAGAGTCGAGATGTTCGAACCAAACCGTAAGAGGGAGTTGACATGATTGAGATGTTGCACAATTCGGGGATCAAGAGCGAATACGCTTACGCTGGTGGCTTCGCATCCATCGTATTGTCACTCGGTTCTTGGCTCGTCAGCCGAGCCAAGAGCGACGATTCGAAGGCTCAGTCAGACCGGTGGGGCATTTTCGTTGGGCATTGGGCCCCGACATTCTTCGCAGTGGGCATTGCACTGAAACTCGAAGAAAAAAAATAGGAATTTCCTGCTCACCCATCAGGTTCCTCCTGGCTGCGCACATTCGTGTCCGGCCTGATTCACAAAAAAGCCACCCTTGGGTTAACGACTCTGCAGACAAATGGATCGTTGCCAAAGCCTGTTGCCGATGTCTCCCAGAAGACAACGGGCCGTTCACTCTTGGCTTTCGCGGCAGTCCGGGGGCAGTCAGTGGTGGCCTCGTTTTCCGAGACATCGTCAAAAACAATTGGCGGAGCGGGAGCAAGGACTTACCGCACCGGGGCATTCCCATCACGACCATCGCCGATACTGACATTACGGCGTACACCTTTGGGGTGGACCTGTACCGCGACAAACTCCAAGCGATCCGGGACGCTAAAGTCAGCATCGTGATCGCGACGTTCATCTGGAAAAATGATGAAACCGGGCAGCAAGTCAAGGACGCCGTCAATGCGGCGGCCGGCCCGGGTATCAAGGTTTATATCATCCATGACCAATTCGTGAACCTGGTCGTGCCACCCTCTTTCGTCCAGTTCCACCCGGACGTCCACATCCATCGGTCCCGGTGCTGCGCACCTCCATGCTCACCAAGACTTCGCGCAAGCACCAGACAGGCCCACCGCAAATTCTTCAGAGTCGATGATCCGATTGTGGATGACGCGATAGGACAGTGTGTGGGGGCTACAATAACGGGTCCATGTACGCCACGGAATGGCGAGACACCCATGTGTGGATGGTGGGCCCTTCCGGACGGGATCTGCGGCAGGGGTTGGTGAACAGCTGGAACGAGAACGCGACCGGATCCACACCGGGAGTTCCTCACACCAGCCCGGATCAGTCACTCTGCCCAAGGATGCAAATCACATCCTCTCCGACTGGCTTTCACCCGGTTTCTACCGCTCCCTGCTCGAGGTCGGGGTGACCTCCTCCTCTGCCGAGACGCGATGATCACCGCCAAAACGGCCACCATCGACGGCAGCTGGTCAACGATGGGCGCATCCGGTAGTGAGTTCCAGGGTGACGGGGACACCGTACCGGCCAGTCGCAGCCAGATGTCCACCACCGTGCCGGGGTTGAGAAACATCGAATCGATGCCCTCGACCACCTGCCAATGCGCAAAGGCCGCATGGTCATTGGGCCCCGCCGGTATCGGAGCCAGCCATCTGAGTTCTGACCGTAAGGATGCGGACAGTGCCCGAGCCAAAGCGCTGGCCAATGGCGTCCCCCTTGTATCGAGAGGCGGCCACTCTCATTGGGCTGAAAGCGGTTCAGGATCCTCGCTGCCCTGCACCGTGCTCTGGACGCCTGCTTCGCCCAGCCCGCAGGAGGGAGTAACGAACACGGCGCCCGGCAATCCGGAATTGTTATCTATGGTGAACATGACGCCGGGGTGCTCACCTCTGAAAGCACCATCCGCTGGTATGAGCTGTGGCCCTGGCGATTCAAAGTCCGGCGGCAACGGCGGGAGGCGGCCCCGTGCCTGTGCCACATGGCCCCCGTGTGTGCCGATCATCTCGCCCGTGGTTCCCCGGCAGAGTGGGAAGGTCAGGGCGAACCGCTTGCGGGCGGGAAAGCCTTAGCGGTCCGCCACGATAGCCGCGCTGTGACCCGGCAGCTCCAGCCGAGGCTCGAGCCCGGAAACATCCAGCAGGGAGCCGCCATCAGTGGCGAGTAGCAAATGCTGTCCGCGGACCGGCAGCTGTGCCGTTTCTGGGGAGAAGTTTAAGGCCACATCGATCCCGCCCCTGCGCAATAGCAGCCACTTCGCATCCTCATCAAAGACGACCGAGGTGGCAGCGAAGCCCGGCTGGCTGAGTTCGGGCGTGGCCCGGCGCAGGCAGATCAGCCGCTTGTACAAGTCCAAAAGGCGCGCATGGTCGCCGTCGTACGCTTCCGACCACTTGAGCTTGGACCGGGTGAATGTCCTAGGATCCTGCGGGTTCGGGACCACCTCCGGGTCCCATCCCATGGCCGCGAACTCGTCCAACCGGCCCGTCGCGGTGGCTTCAGCCAGCTCCGGCTCGGGATGGGAGGTAAAGAATTGCCAGGGGGTGCTGGCCCCGTATTCCTCGCCCATGAACAGCATAGGCGTGAACGGGGACGCCAGCGTTGCCACGGCGGCGACGGCCAGCTGCCCGTACCCGAGAGTCTGTGACAGCCGGTCACCGGCGGCACGGTTGCCGATCTGGTCGTGATTTTGGTTGCACACCACCAGGGCGGAGGGATGCACCGCCGCTTTGTTGATCTTCCGGCCGTGATGGCGGCCCCGGAAACTGGAGTAGCTTCCGTCGTGGAAGAATCCGTCCTGGAGCACCTTCGCCAACGCTCCCACTGAATCAAAGTCGGCGTAGTAGCCCGCAGTCTCACCGCTGACATTGACATGCACGGCGTGATGGAAGTCGTCACTCCATTGCGCTCGCAGCCCGTTACCGTTCTCTGGCCGCGAGTACAGCAGCCGCGGATCATTGAGATCCGATTCCGCGATCATGGCCACCGGGCGGCCGGTCTCGGCAGAGACGACCTCGGCCATCTCGCCCAGCTCTTCCAGCAGCGGCAGCGCCCGTTCATCCTGCAGCGCGTGGACGGCGTCGAGCCGCAGGCCGTCCACATGGTAGTCCCGCAGCCACATGGCGGCGTTGTCCAGAATGTAGCGGCGGACGGTATCCGAGCCGGGACCGTCCAGATTCACCGAATCCCCCCACGTGTTGCCGGCACCGTCCTTGAGGTAGGGGCCAAAACGGGGAAGGTAGTTCCCACTGGGTCCCAAATGGTTGTACACCACGTCCTGGATGACACCGATCCCCGCCTGGTGCGCCGCGTCGACGAAGCGCTGGTAGGCTGCCGGTCCGCCATAACCCTCATGAACCGCATACCAGAGTACGCCGTCGTAGCCCCAGTTGTGGGTGCCGTTAAAGCCATTGACCGGGAGCAGTTCGATGAAGTCAATGCCGAGCTCCGCCAGGTAATCCAGCTTCAGAGCCGCCGCATCCAAGGTGCCCGCATCGGTGAAGGTGCCCAGGTGCAGCTCATAAATGACGGCACCCGTCAGCTCCCGCCCCTGCCACGCCCCGTCCTGCCAGGCGTGCGCGGTGGGATCAAAGGTGCGCGAGAGTGAATGGACGCCGTGAGGCTGCCGGCGGGAGCGGGGATCCGGCAGGGCGGTGGTGTCACCGTCCAACAGATAGCCGTAGTCCACCTCATCGTGCGCGGGGACGCCAGCAGTGGTCCACCAGCCTTCATCGCCGGGGGCCTCATCGCTACGCCGGGTCATGGCATATTCGGTCCCTCCGGCCAGCAGAGTCACAGTATCTGCTGCCGGGGCCCACACATCGAAGCGTCCGCGCTCTGGTGCCTGTTGGGTCACGACACCCTCCTTTTCATCGTTGGGGCGTTAGACGCGGGTGGCGGCAGGGTCCGGGCCATCGGGCAGGGGCTCGGGTTTCAGCAGGGCTACGGGGTGGCTGGAGAGGATCTCTCCCACGGGCACCTCGCCCGCATTGAAGCTGCGGCCCGTCAGCTCATCAGACATGTCGCCAGCGAGGCGGATGTGCGTCCCTTGCCAGCCGCCGCCTTGTTCCAGCCCATGGGGGAGCCTAGTCGCCAGTGTCAGCGCGCCCTGGCCGCTGCCGTCGCCGCGGCTGAAGGCGAGCAGGTGTTTCGCTGCCGGGCCTTGGGCGTACACGGGGGTGTAGCCACGGAACAGGTCCGGGCGGGTGCGGCGCAGCCGCAGCGCCCGCGAGGTCACCAGCAGCTTCGTTTCCGCCCCAACGGCCGATGCCGGGAGCCCGCCTTCGTCCAGCTGCTCCAGCATTCGCCAGCGTGCAGGGAAATCGACGGGCCGGCGGTTGTCCGGGTCCGTCAGGGACAGGTCCCACAGTTCGGTGCCCTGGTAGACGTCCGGCACACCCGGCATGGTCAGTTGAACGATTTTGGCGGCCAGGGAATTGGAGGCCCCATAGGGCTCCAACAGGGCAACCAGCGCCTCCAGCTCGCGGTGCGCCTCGGGGTTGTCGAAGGCAGCGTCGACCACCTGCGCTAGCCGCTCCTCGAAGTTCTCCTGCGGGTCGGCCCAATCGGTTGATTTTCCGGCTTCCCGGGCTGCCTTTTCGGCGTATGCGTGGAGCCGGTCGCGGTCCGCCGGCCAGACACCGGCGACGGCCTGCCACAGCAGGTTGGCAAGCGGTCCGTCGGGTAGCGGTGCCAGGGTCTGCATGCGCTGCACAAACTGCCCCCACACAGCGGGCAGTTCCGCCAAGACAGAGATCCGGGCCCGGGTGTCCTCGCTGCGTTTGGTGTCGTGGGTGCTCAAGGTTGTCATGGACAGCGGGATCTGCTCCAGTCGGCGGTGCATCCGGGCATGGAACTCCGCCGCTGGGATGGCGAACTCCGTGGGGTCGGCGCCGACCTCCGTCAAGGTGCCCAAACGGTTCTGGCGGAAGAAGGCCGTGTCCTCAACTCCCTTGGCCATGACCATGCCGGAGGTTTGCTGGAAGCGGCGGCCCATCTCGGCGCCGTCGTCCGGCCCCACGTCCAGCAGCAACGGCAAAAGGATCCCCACGGCGCCCTGCAAGTCGGGGCGGCGGCGGCCCGCCTGTTCGCACGCCGACCGCAAAATATCGGCACCCTCGGGCAGGTACGTCCGGTAGACCGGGAAGCAGGCGATGATTTCAGACAGGGCATCGGCCCAGTGCTCAACGCCCAATCTGGCGCTCGCAGGAACCAGGCGGGCCAGGCGCAGCATTTCTGAATGCAATATTCCATCTGTGACGCGTCGCTTGGTGCCGTGGATGGTCTCTTCATAGTCCGTTATCCGTGACCCGCGGAGCTTGGCGCTGACGGCATCAATACCCGCTTGCCCGGCGTCGTCAATGAACACCCGGTCTATGTCCGCCAGGGCGTCGTAGCCGGTGGTCCCCTCGCAGTCGAAACCTTGGGGGAGGTCCTCACCAGGCTCAAGGATCTTCTCCACCAACACATATTTGCCGCCGATGCCCTGCCTGAGCCTGTGCAGATACCCTTCCGGATCGGCCAAGCCGTCGGGGTGGTCGATGCGCAGCCCGTCCACCAGGTCCTCATCGAACCAGCGCAGAATCTCCCGGTGGGATTGAGCGAAAACTTTCGGGTCCTCCACGCGCAGGCCCGCCAGTGAGTTCACCGCGAAAAACCGGCGGTAGTTCAAATCAAAGTCGGCCCGGCGCCACCCGATCAGCTCGTAGTGCTGCCTGGCATGCACGTCGGCAGCAGCGTCGCCGTCCGAAAACGTGCCTGTTGCCAGAGGGAATCGGTGCTCGTAATAGCAGAGCTCGCCATCCTCGATCTTCAAGGCAGCCACATCTTCGTCATCGTCTAAAACAGGGATTCGGATGCGCCCCGCACCGGCGGCCCAATCGACGTCGAACGAGCTGGCCCACGGCGAGTCCTGGCCCTCTTTCAGGAGGGACCACCACCACGGGTTCTGTTTCGGCGTCGCGACGCCCATGTGGTTCGGCACAATGTCCACCAGCACCCCGAGGCCGGCCTCGCGCGCCGCCTGGGAGAGAGCTGCCAGACCTTCGGGACCGCCACGTTCCGCATCAACCTTGGAGGTGTCGGTGACATCGTAACCGTGTGTCGAGCCCTTTTCAGCCGTCAGGATGGGGGAGAGGTACACCCAATCCACACCCAGCAGCTTCAGATAGGGCACGGTGCTGGCGGCATCGAACAAGGTGAAGTCCGCGCTCAACTGCAGCCGGTAGGAGGAAGATGGGGCTCTCATGACCAGGCTCCTTCCGGAGTGGCTTGACCTTCGGGGTGCTCCCCGCTGTCCGGGGCCATGGCGGCCAGGGACGCCGCGGCGGAGTAGTCAACCACTTCTTCAGGGCCGGAATAGGCGCGCAGGACCATCGTGGACTTTCCCGCCAATTCGACTGTGGCGCCGGCATCGGGCAGTTCCGTGTCAGCGCTTCCGGCGGTGTCCACCAGAATCTCCCACGACGGAGAATATTCCTTGGCGGGGAGATGGAAGTTCACGGCCTCGTCGTCGGCATTGAACAGCAACAAGAAGCTCTTGTCGGTGACGCGGCGCCCGCGGCTGTCTTTCTCGCCAATGCCTTCTCCGTTGTAAAAGACGCCCACGCAGCGGCCAAATCCACTGTCCCAGTCTTCGGGCAGCATATCGGCGCCGTCCGGCCTGATCCAGACGATATCCGGGAGAGCTTCGCCTTCTCCGCGGAGAACCGGCCGGCCGTCGAAGAAGCCACGGCGCCGGAAAACGGGGTGGTTGAGGCGAATCTGATTGACCCTGGCCGTGAACTCCACCAAGGGCTGATCCACAGCATCCCAGTGCACCCAGCTGAGCTCGGAATCTTGACAGTAGGTGTTGTTATTTCCTTGCTGGGTGCGGCCCAATTCATCCCCGCGCACGAGCATGGGAACGCCTTGGGAGAGCATCAGCGTGGTGATGATGTTCCGTTGTTGGCGTGCGCGCAGGCTCAGCACGGCGGGGTCGTCGGTGGGGCCTTCGACACCGCAATTCCAAGAGCGGTTGTGTGACTCGCCGTCATTGTTGCCTTCACCGTTGGCATCGTTGTGCTTCTCGTTGTAGGAAACCAAGTCGCGAAGTGTGAATCCGTCGTGGGCCGTGACGAAGTTAATGGAGGCTACGGGGCGGCGGCCGGAATTTTCGTACAGATCTGCAGAGCCAGTCAGCCGGGAGGCAAATTCGGCGAGCGTTGCCGGTTCTCCTCGCCAGAAATCCCTCACGGTGTCCCGGTATTTGCCGTTCCATTCCGTCCACTGGGGCGGGAAATTGCCCACTTGGTAGCCTCCGGGACCCACATCCCACGGTTCGGCGATGAGCTTCACTTGGGATATGACCGGATCCTGCTGGATCATTTCAAAGAATGTGGACAGCTTGTCCACCTCATAGAATTCACGCGCCAATGTGGACGCCAAATCGAACCGGAAGCCGTCCACATGCATCTCCTGCACCCAGTAGCGCAGGGAGTCCATGATGAGTTGCATCGAGTAGGGATGCCGGACATTCAGCGAGTTCCCGGTGCCGGTGTAGTCCATGTAGTACTGGGGGTGGTCTTCGACCAAACGGTAATACGCGGCGTTGTCTATGCCCTTGAAAGAGAGGGTGGGGCCCAGATGGTTGCCTTCGGCGGTGTGGTTGTAGACCACATCGAGAATGACTTCGATCCCTGCCTTGTGAAGGTCCCGGACCATAGCCTTGAATTCCTGGACTTGACCGCCGTCCTCACCGGAGGAGCTGTAGGTGTTCTGAGGGGCAAAGAAGCCGATGCTGTTGTAGCCCCAATAGTTGCTGAGCCCCTTCTCCACCAACGTGCCGTCGTTGATAAATTGATGGACGGGCATGAGCTCGACGGCGGTTATGCCAAGTTTTTTAAAATGGTCCAGCATCACCGGGTGGGCGACGCCAGCATAAGTGCCGCGCTGCTCCTCGGGTATTTCACTGTGCAGCTCAGTGAGGCCCTTGACGTGTGCCTCGTAAATAACGGACTCATGGTACGGGATGCGCAGTTGGCGGTCACCGTCCCAACTGAAGAACGGGTTGATGACCACGCTGTACATGGCGTGGGGTGCTGAATCTTGTTCCTGCCGAGCGTCCGGATCGTCAAATTGGTAGGAAAACAAGGCCGGATCCCAGTCAATCTGTCCGTGGATGGATTTTGCGTACGGATCCAATAGCAGCTTGCTTGGGTCAAAACGCAGGCCCTGTGCCGGGTCGTACGGTCCATGAACGCGGTAGCCGTACTGTTGGCCGGGTTGGACGTCAGGAAGATAGCAGTGCCACACGTGGCCGTCCACCTCTTCCATTTCGATGGCGGTCTCCGTCGAATCATCGGCGAGAAGGCACAGCAACACTTTCTCGGCACGTTCGCTGAAGAGTGAAAAGTTGGTGCCTGTTCCATCGAAGGTGGCTCCCAATGGGTAGGCATTTCCAGGCCAAACTTCCAAGTCTCCTCCAAAGTGAGAGTTAAGTGAGGTGCGGTGCGGCACCCGCATTCAGGTCGTGCACGTCACAATACCCGATCGACAGGGGTAGCTTGTGGGTCGGTGAACCCCCGCGTCGGCCCCAATGCGGACAGCTGCTGGGGAATGAGGAATGGGTAATTAACGCACTCTCCGCACGGGCCCGTGCGCTCCCGACCAAACCCGTGCCGGTGGCTGAGGGCGTGCCCATCGGAGAGCATGTCCAAGGCCTAGTCATCCCAGGCTGATGCGTCAGCTGCGCGTGAGTTCCCTTCAAGGCTCGGTCCCGGGCTGCCCCTGAGGACCGCGTCGTCTAGGACGCTCAGCGCAACAATCAGACGTTGCTGATCGGGTCTCGGTGGTAACTCCGAACGTGCTCAATCCGCCGGCAGAGAAGTACTCGGAGGGCTCCAAGCCGGGCGGCGGATTCGGACGAGACCCGGAACTTTTGGGTCTTTGTTGAGCCTTTAGAGGTGCTGACGGGGTCCGCTTTCTTGATGAAGCGAGAGGTTCCGTCAACAACTCTGGGCACACCGAGACGATGTTCAACGCGTGTGGCAATTGTGGCCCAAAGTGCGTGCGATTCGCGATTTGGCCGTGGTAGCCGAAGAAGGGCAAGAAGGAGTGCCTCGCACGTTCAGGCAAGCTCGGTGGCAGAGCCGCCAACATCGCAATCTATGCCGTCCCCGGCCAAGTGGCGGAAAGACCGTTGATGCTCGATTTGAGACACGGATATACCCCAGCCGAACAAACATCCGGCTTACGATTCCAGTGAGATGGCCTCAACGGAGTTCTGCTCAGTGCTGGTTTAGAGTCTCGAATGATTGCAGGGGCCCAGGGGCCGGTATGACCCTTGTTCCGCCCTCGTTGCACTGTTGACCGAAGATCCTGCGGTAGCTGCGTCAGATCCATCTCACTGGAATCGTAAGACGGACAAACATCCTAGGGGTCGCACCGAGGTGGGATTGACCTCTGACTTGTGAGCGCAAAGCCAGTGATGAGACATGGCTGAGAAGCCCGGGACGAGCGTGAACAATCTTTAGTTATGCGGGGCCCAAGGTGAGGTAGCGGTTTACGGTGGCGCGGCTTGTTCCGATGATGTTGTCGACGTCGGCTGGGTTTGGGCTTTTTTAAGTAAGCGGGTTTCTTTACGCTGGGGTGGGAAACGGTGACTTCCTCGCGTCCTGTTTTGCGCAGCTCTCCTTTGGAGTCGCGCTGGGTGAAATTTCGAAAGATGCCACACCGGGCAAGAGCTTCAACATACTGTCCCACCTCTTGAAGTCACTTGGCACGACGGCACTCAGTCCCCTGGAGGCAGGTTAGTGGGCAGCGTTTCCGCCCTTTGTGGACGAAACCAGAAACTGGTGCCAGTCGGTCGCGATGGGGGTCCTCGTGACGAGGCCTGCTTCGCCCCGTTTTTCGCCAGCCAGGCTACTCTCGCCCGGGCAACCGACTTCGGACAAAGGCTTTCTCTGCATGCTGTTCCTCATTCCTTGGGCGCGTTGCCGTCGCTTTAAGGGCGGCATCAGTGGGGCCTGTCTGCGCGAGCGCGGCCAGTGTCTGAGCCTGACGGTGATAGCTATGCCGGGCTTCTGCGACGGACAGTCGGGAGCTGGTCCGGGCGCGGGGAACGAGAACGAGACCATGAATGGTGCCTTGTGCTGGCGGTCAATGCTCCGGTGCGTGCGGCTGGCGAATGCGAGCCCGATGCCGGACCGTGACTTGGGCAAGGTCCCCGGTTTATTGACAAGCAGCTTCTAGCTATATCGGGTTCTGCTGGGCCCTCCGCTACCCCGTTCGGCGCTTTCTAAACCTCTTGTGAAGTTAGTCGGCACCTGCTTACCATCAACCTCATAACCGTGCCCCACCATTCTCATCCGGTCCGTGAATCCATGATTTCAAGCGGATCATTCCTGAAAGAGAGCGACGATGACGGAGAACTCATGGCCCCACGATGAGGGCCTCGAAATGTACGAACCTGAGCTTCTGATCCCCAACCAAGCGGCGTCGACAGTTCCGGCTCCTCAGAGCCTGCCGACACCCCAGAGGCCTCCACAGGGTGCGGATTCAAAGCCGGTGGCGGCGAAAGAGGAAGCGGGGGAAGTTGCCCGCCTTGCCACGGAGGGTGTGCAGAACGTTACTGATACGGCAAGGGACGAAGCAGCCAACGTTGTGGCAGAGGTGAAGATCAACGCACGCGAGCTGATGGCGCAGGCGGTCTCAGATCTTACTGAACAGGCCGCAACACAGCAGAAACGAGTTGCGGAGGGGTTGCGTTCAATCTCGGAGGAACTGCACTCTATGGTTTCCGCAACTGATCAGCCCGGTCTGGCCACCGACCTCGTGCGACAAGCCGCTGAACGCTCTGCAGCCGTGGCATCCTGGCTGACTGACCGCGATCCCGGCTCCCTACTGGCTGAGGTAAAGACTTATGCTCGTCACAAGCCGGGCACGTTCTTGCTGTTGGCGGCCGGGGCAGGGATTGTGGCCGGAAGACTCACCCGGAGTCTGAGTGCGGGTGCCCCCAAACCCACCGGACCGGTGGTCCACGCCCACGACACCATCTCCCCGCGGACCCCGGCAGCGAGCACAGCGGTGACGCGACCACCTGCACCACCTGCACCAACGGAAGCCCCTGTCTCGGATACCCCTGCCTCGGAAACCCCCACCACGGAATTCCCCGCAGCGTACCCATTGCCCCCGGTGGGGGAGACCGGTACCTATCCTGCGGGCCAGTCCGGAACCCACGCGCAGACCGGCCCAGGCCGGCCGGAGCTCTGGAGTGCTGAGCCAGTGGTAATCGATCCGCTGCCGGAGTTTGACCCGCTGAGCGATGATCCCTTCGATGGTGGCCGTCAATGAGCGCCGATTTGCCAGCCCCCGGCGCCCACGCCAAGGCAGAATCCTCCTCTCTGGGAGACCTTCTGGGGGAAGCTACCCGGGATCTGTCGACTTTGATGCGTCAGGAAGTGGAACTGGCCAAAGTGGAGTTGAAGGACTCTGCCGTCCGGGCTGGGAAAGGCAGTGGAATGCTGGCCGGGGCTTCAGTCGCGGGCCACTTCGTCCTCCTCTTTTTGTCTCTGGCTCTATGGTGGGCGCTCGGGACGTGGTGGGGGCTGGGCTGGTCCGGTGTAGTGGTTGCCGTCATTTGGGCCATCGTTGCCGCCGTTCTGGCCGCTTTGGGGCGAAGGGAACTCAAAGCTATCAAGGGTCTGCCCCAGACCGGTCAGACTCTGCAGGAAATCCCATCAACCCTCAAGCCCAACTCTTAGATCAGCGAGGAAAAAATGATGAGTGAAGATCCGGATGTTATTCGTTCAAATATCGAGGCCACCCGGGCACGCCTGGGCACCACCGTTGATGCTGTGGCGGATAAAGTCAGCCCGTCGCACATTGTGCAAAGACAGACCGACAAAGTCAAAGACGCCGTTTTCGGGGTCAAGGACAAGGTCATGGGTGTGGCAGATCATGGCGGGGAGAGCGTGAGTGGGGTTGGTTCTGCGATCGGGGATGCACCGGCTCAGCTCAAGGCCAGGACGCAAGGGAATCCCCTCGCGGCCGGGCTAATCGCTTTCGGCGCCGGTTTGCTCCTCTCGTCCCTGATCCCGGCCAGCGAGCCTGAGCGCGAAGCTGCTGAGGCGCTGAAGTCGGCGGCTGAGCCTCTGACCCAGGAGCTGACGGAGGCCGCAAAAGACGTTGCGGAGGGACTGAAGGGACCGGCCCAGGAAGCCATGGAAAACGTCAAGGCTACCGCAGCTGACGCTACCGAACACGTCAAGGCCGAGGGCCAAGATGTTGTTGCCGATGTCAAGGAGCGGGCCGCTGATGCCAAGGACAACATCGAGCAGGCCTGAGCACGTGAATCGGCCGGCCGTTCCCTGCTTGTCAGGGCACGGTCGGCCGCGGCGCTTAACCCCCGAAGGATGATCCAATGACAGAAAATGACGCGGAAATGCGCCACAGCAGCACTGCCAAAGCCCGCACAGCCCCCGAACCGGACGATAGTCGCAAACCAGAGAGTCCCACGGATCTGAGTAAACCGTCCTGGAAGTACATCGGCAAGAAGACACTCCGAGAGTTCAGCAAAGACCAGTGTCCGGATCTCGCAGCCGCGCTGACGTACCATGCCGTCCTGTCGATTTTCCCGGCCCTTTTGGCACTGGTTTCCCTGCTGGGCATTTTCGGGCAAGCGGAGAAAACGACCTCGGCTGTGCTCAATATCGTTCAGAGCATCGCCCCGGGCCAGACCGTGGAGACCCTCCGTCCCGTGGTCCAGGGCCTTGTCAGTTCCTCCAGCGCCGGGCTGACCCTAGTCTTGGGCATTGTCATTGCACTCTGGTCCGCGTCCGGCTACGTGGCCGCTTTCGGTCGGGCGATGAACCGAGTGTACGAGATCGATGAAGGCAGGTCGTTCCTGAAGTTTCGCGGCACCATGCTGGTCGTTACCGTTATCAACTTGTTGATCGTGGTCGTGTTGGCCGCGATGCTTGTGCTCAGCGGCCCGGTGGCCACGTCCGTGGGCAACACCGTCGGGCTGGGCGGGACTGTCCTGGCGGGGTGGAACATTGCCAAATGGCCGATCATGCTAGTGCTGATTATTCTTGCGATTGCCATCCTCTACTACGCCACTCCCAACGTTAAACAGCCCAAATTCCGTTGGATGAGCATGGGTTCGGCGATCGCCCTTGTGGTGTTTCTGCTGGCATCGTTGGCCTTTGGCCTCTACGTCAGCAACTTCAGCAGCTACAACAAGACCTACGGTGCGATCGGCGGAGTGATCGTCGCACTGCTCTGGCTGTGGATACTGAACATGTCATTGCTTTTCGGCGCCGAGTTCGACGCAGAAGTAGAGCGCGGACGCGAACTCCAGGCCGGCATCCAAGCCGAAAAAACCATCCAGCTCCCGCCCCGGGATACCAAAAAGAGCGAAAAACTCCAGGCCCGTGAGGAAGACGACATCCGCCGCGGCCGCGACCTACGCGAACAACACAGCGACAAATTCCCAGAGAAAGATCGCAGATGAGCCCCTATGACTAAACCTGTATCCACCGATCCGGGCCGGGCTCGTGCCAGTTCCCGGTTTTTCGTGATTTTGTGATTTGGGGCAGGGGCGAGTGTTCGGCCTTGCTGCCGTTGGTGTTCCACGTTGGGGTTCCTGGGTTGCGCCGGTACTGGCTGGGTTGACGGGTTTTATGCTGCTCGTGGTGGCGAGTGGGTTGCGGTGTGGAGGTTCTCCCAAGCAGTTTGCCAGGGCCAGGATTCGGGTAGGTGGAGCCGTATTTTTCGGGCGCTGGAAGCGATCCGGGCGGGGACAATGATGAGTTTGGCCCGGATCGTGCCGGTCCTGGCCTTGGCGAAAGCCCCGCCGGCAAGGACCCCGGCAGCCCGGGTCAGGTTATAGGCCATCACCGCGGCAACGAGCCATGCCGAATTCGCCCCGAAATGCCCCGAGGGCAGGTGGGCCAGGGCGCTGTCTTTGAGGTCGGCATTGACCTGCTCGATAATGGCGTGGCGGCGGTGGGTCTTGTCGGCTGCGACCGTGTCCAGGTCCTTGGCATCGACGGTGGTGAAGAACGCGTGGAAGCGGTGCGTGTCAAAGAGGGTCGGCTGCCCCTCAACGGCTTTCGGGTTCAGTTCCGGGATGCGGCGCACCACCAGCCTGCCGGTGATTCTCTCATCCTTCGTCCGTGAGGAGAACGCAGTAAACGGCACTTCGGCGACTTCCGCGGCCGACACCCATGCCTCGGTGGCCTCGTCGAAGACGGCGTTCGTGTACTGGATCGGCACCCACGCAGAATCCGGGACCCCCGCGATGGCGCGTTTGACGGCGGGGTCCATGCTCACCGTGACCGAAACCTGCGCGCCACCGGCCAGGGCCGCGCTGACGGCGGGGTGGCCGTAGTAGGCCGAATCAAAACGACACAGCACCGGCCCTGCCACGCCAGTGCGTTTGAGGGTCCCCAACGACTCGGTGATGAATTTCTTGGCTCCACGGGCCGAATTCGCGGCTCCCTTGCGCAGGCGCTGACCGATGATCACCGGGGCGGTGTCCCTCGTGGAGGCGGTGGCGAGCAGGGCGTTGAGGCCACGGACCCCGGAATACCCGTACCCGGAACCCTGCTTCTGGTATCCGTGGACCTCCACGATGGTGTCGTCCACATCGACGAAGACAAAGCCCTCCCCGGACGGGGTCCCAAACAGCGGAGCCTTCCGGGCCAGGTTCACCAGGAGTCGGGAGGCGACCGCGTCGAGCTGGCGCACATGCCCGAACGTGAAGGAGCGCAGGAACGAACCCAACGTGGACGGGGCATAGCAACCCGTGAAGATCTTCTTCATCCCGCCGTGGCGCAACACCGCCATGTCATCAATGGAATCGGCCCCGGCAACCATGCCCGCGACCAGCGCGGCGACCTTCAACCCCGCATTCGCGCCCTTGTCCGTCGGCACGGACAACCACTCATCAGTTAGCTCGTGCAGTCCCGCGTCCTGGCCCAGGCGCATCACCGGCACCAACCCGGCCGGCGACACAAGATTCGCCTCGTCAAAGGAAACTGACCTGGCCGCTGCGGTATGGGAAACTAGCATCTACGAGATGTCCTCTTCTGGGTAAGAAAATTTGACTGTGGTAAGCCAATTTTCCCCTAAAAGACGGACATTTCGTGCTTAAAACGCCGAGCAACCCCAAACCGGATCGGTGGATTCAGGCTAAACAATCCACGAGATCTTCTCCAGCACCCTCCAAAACGGTGCATTTGACATGACTCGGTTCCAACCAGACAAAGTGATCCAGCCCGCAGGCACTGCATCTTGACGATGAACAGCTTGGATGTTCCCCGGCTCCTTGGCTGTGAATGCCTACTCTTGCCCGCACAAACTCGGCAATCTTGAGTTCCCCAGAAGCGGAAAATACGTCCGTTCAGCAGTTACGCGGGCACCTTTGATGAGTCAACGCGAACCCTTGCACTGTGTGGATCCACAGCGCATGATAGTTGTTATCTGCAACGGCGGCCTCTGAGAAGCTTCGAGAGGGCGTGGTAACAGTGTTCAGCAGTCTCGCTCGATGATTTGAGGAGGAGCCATGGGTTTCATCGGTTGGATCATTCTGGGGTTGATTGTCGGTGCCATCGTCAAGGCCGTCATGCCGGGCCGGGTTGAAGGCGGTTGGGTGACCAGCTTGATTTTGGGTGTGGTCGGAGCCATTGTCGGCGGCTGGATCGGAGATCTTCTCTTCGGATCCGGAAAGATGGAATTCTGGAATCTGGGCTCGTGGATTCTGGCCATTGTCGGCGGTTTGGTCGTGGCCGGTGCCTACGGTGCGATCACCGGACGCAGCCACCGAAGCCACGCCTAAAAGGACACCCCGTGCGCAGGGCGGTGCTCGAACGGAGTGGAGACCTCCGTTCCTGATGATCACTTTCGCGATCATGTGGGGTCATTGGCTGGGAGTGTGCCTGCTCACATCAGCTGCAGTGCCCACGCAATGCAGGGATCATTCCGTGATTGCGCGTGGCGGTATCTCTATGAAAATCCCAGTTGCCGTGGCTAGACTTGGTCGGGTAACTGTTGGACTGATTAGTGGAGGAGGACCTCATGGGTCTGGGAGACAAGATCGGCAACAAAGCACAAGAAGTCACCGGCAAGGCCAAAGAAGCAGTAGGCAATGCCACGGATAATGAGAAACTCCAGGCCGAAGGCGCCGCAGATCAGGGCGCGGCGAAGACCAAGCAAGCCGGTGAGCATCTCAAAGATGCCGCTAAGGATGTCTTCGACAAGTAAGTTCCCGGGGACCGTTGGCCGGGCTTTTCAAGTGGCGTCGCACCTTCAGTGCGGCGCCACTTGTGCGTTTGGAAGCCAGCAGACATCCACGCTCAAGGCCAGAGGGCCACTGAATGAGTCAATACAACCATCAGTGGTTCAGAGCCGCGCCAGATGCTGAGAAACTGTACCGGGACCGTGGGCGGGGACCGCGGAGGCCGCCGATAATTGGTCTCGACGGGCATAAACTAGCAAGTTCCTACCGGCGCTGAAGACGGTCCTGGATGTTTCTTCCCGTGCCGGAGTTCCCTGTTCGCGTCTGGGCAGCAAGGGGTGTGTGCTGGGCCCTCGTTGATGCGGCGAGCCGTCGTTGAAAGACAAGTCTGGTTCATGACGCAGGTTGAATCTCTTCAGATTCGTGGTGACTTGTGGCAGAGTCAGATTGTTAGCTTCGAGCCTGACCATGTGAGGGAGTTGCCATGATTGAGATGTTGCACAACGCAGGTATCAAGAGCGAATACGCATACGCCGGTGGATTCGCTTCCATCGCCTTGTCCTTGGGATCGTGGTTGATCAGCCGCGCCAAGGAGGACCATTCCAAGGCGCAATCGGACCGCTGGGGAATTTTCATTGGACATTGGGCGCCGACGTTCTTCGCATTGGGTGTGGCGTTGAAACTCGAAGAAAAGAAATAGGCGAACTTTTCCCCCGGCCCAGCAGGGTCAATTCGCCCAATCCTCGACACCACGGTTGATCCGCACGTTGCCGCCTCCCGTCTTCGTCCGGCTGCGGCTGATGCACAGAGCATCACGGGTCCGTGAGTGAAGGCCAAACCTAGTCCCCATCATCTGACCGCGCCCGGTTACAAAAGACCTTACGTGCGGCTGCGCCAGCAAGGAGGGTGGCGCGTTCCTGCGTGAACAGGGGCTGTATTCTTCGAAGGTCACTGAGTGGCGCGCGCAGCGCGACGCCGGTGTCCTGGCGGGCAAGAAGGCCGGGGAGAAGATCGGGAAACCCTCTGCGGAACAGGCCGAGATCGCGCGTCTGAGTCGCCAGTTGGAGGCTCTCTCCGAGGCCACGCACGAGGATCCGAAACCCAAGACAAGAAGTGGTGAGGGGCGCCTACAGGCAGCTGGTCTTTTTGGCTGTTCCGACCAGGCGGGCCGCTGCCCTGCCTGGGCAAGTGTCCGCCTGACCCGGCCGATCTCGCACGGATTACGACTTGTGCCGACGCCGGGGTCAGCGCCATTTTCTCCTCCACCATCGAGGACAGGTTCCCAGACCTCGACGGGCTGCCCCGCCGCGGCATGGAGCAACGGCACGATGCCAGCGCCCCGCAAAATCTCTAATGATTACTGACGAACCGGCTTAATACCGCAGAGCCTATTTTTCAGACGTCACAGCTACGAAGACTTCTCCAGCGCTGGAAGAATTCTCTGTTGCTGAGGGATCCGGCTGCCAGGTTGCGGTGATCCTCTTGCCTCCGGGCAGGTCGCTGAGGTGCAGGGACAGGTCCAGCCCGGCGGGTTCGTGACTGGGATCGATCCCGGCGGTGTCAATGATCTGCTCGACCAGTTGGCTGACAGCACACGCCAAGGCTCGGCCCCAGTCACAGGGATGCTGGCTTGAGGACTCCGTCACCACACTTATCCCGGCCCCGGGATTCGAATTATGCAGTGGCTGTTTCGATTCCATCACCATGTCAGAGCTCTTTCGGCGAAGCGTGATCTATCTGGATTTGGAATCCGCATTGGCACCGCACCACGGAGTACCGGGGTGCACCAGGTGGTTCTGCATGCGGATCGTTGTTCGGGCTGGGCATCTGGGTTGCTGGGAGGTTTGTCTCTTGCATGGGTTCGCCACAGTGGATGTAGTGTTCCCCGAACTTGAGCACTCCTGACCGGTCGTAGCCAGCAGTGGTGTTCTGCAGGATTTTAGCGACGGCCTGCACACTGGCTGTGTGGGCGGAATAGGATTCGCAACGCCCGCAGCTGTACTCCACCTCCACCATCCCGGGCCTTCGTGGCCGGTGCGGTTGGAGGGATTCAATGATGAGGTCGGCGGCTGTGTGGCACACCTGGCATTCTAACGAATCTTCCACATCAACAATAGGCTCATCAAGATCGTGAAAAAGGTGATGAATCGCCATGACAAACTCCTAGAAGCTTTCAGCCAGAATGAAAGGGGGTGAACCCTGCCATATGCTTAGGCAATAAACCACGAGGTTTCTCACCTCGAACTTTACAACCCCCACAATGGACTGTCCATGGAAACTACGCGGGTAGTTTGAAATGATTCTCCGGGTAGAACGACAGGCTGTTGCTTCCCCGGCCTCCTGACTGTGAGTTGGCCAGAGACTGTGGTGTCGATGTCACCGCCCTGGTTGACGGCTTGGCGCATCAGGGCGTGGGCTTCCTGGCTGGCCCGGGTTCAGGTCCCCGAGGCGTATCTTCGCGGGACTCTTCTTGTTGATTCTTTCGGCGGCGATCAACGCTGTTTCTGCTTCCCAGAACGGTGCCATGGCTTGGTTGTGCATGGCGTTGGTGAGCGTGAGGGAAAGTTCCTTGGCTCCTTCTTCCGGGGTTTTCAGCGCCATCAGGTTGATATCGGCGATGGCATCAGCCTCGGCATAGGCGTTCCTGGCGGCAACGACTTTTTGATACGCCGTCGCCTTGGCAGGGTTGGGCACTATCCGAACCTCACCGTCTTCGGTGCTGTTGTAGGAATCGTGGGAATCCTGGTCGAAGTGCATGCGGGCGTAGCGGAACTGGTTTTCCTGCCGCCACCACCAGTAGCCGGGACTGTTCGGCTGATCTGGTGCATCGTGAAGACTTCACCGGTCTTCTTCGTCGCTGCCAGGGGCAGGTCAACGAGCGTGTCCGCCACTACCCACGACCTTTGCTCACCGTGCCCGTCGGTGTGGGAGACCTCGCAGAAGTGCTTTTCCTCAATATCCGGGGTGGTGCCTTTGTGCCAAGTCAGCACATCGAAGCCTGACTCGTCCATGTGTTTGAACAACGCTGGTGACCAGCCGCCCCGGTCAAAACCAACCAACACCCGTCGGTCGTCCCCGACCGCTGTGCGCAGTTCTGGCAGGAGGCGGCGGAGTTCCGCGGCCAGGGACGCCCCGGGCTCGGCCATGACAACGAACAGTGGGGCGCCGTGGGCGTCACTGACCCAGTTCTCCTCGGTGGCCGGGACCCGGAACTTCAACCGGGTCGAGCAGAGTTTCCCGATCTTCTTGCGGGCTTGGTAGGCGCGCACGTGCCCGCCAACATAGAGGAGCGCAGCGAGGTCCTCCCCGCCCGGGCCCGTCGCTGTCAGGTGGTGGGTGGCAAGGGCGGCGATCAGCTCACCGGCTTTGCCCCTCTGGGCGAGTTGGTGGATCCGGCAGTGGATCGTTTATATTTCCGGGGCCCGATCCATGCCCAACACCTGACCCAGTTCTATCGGGTCGAAGCGGGTGGCGCCTTTGGCCCGGACTTCCCCGGCCAACACCCGCAGGACGGCATCGATGAGCATGGTTTCCAGTACGTAGCACCGGTCAGGCAACGCCGAATACACGGTCTTCACGCACACCAGCAGCCCTGAGACCTCCAGCGCAGGCAGTGCCAAGAACAAGCCGGCATGACGTACCCGTGCGGCCGGGGCAAACACCGGGGCGGCGGCTTCGTTCGTGGAGGTTTCGGTCCTGGCCATGGCTCCTCGGACCGTGTCGGTGGAAACCCCGGTCGCTGCCGCGGTTGCACTCAGGCTCGCACCACCGGCACGGATTTCTGCTGCTTTTTCCTCCGTGAGCAGCGACGGACGCTTGGGGCCCTGCTTCACCGGGGCCAGCCCCATCAACCCGGTATCCTCAAGGGATTTACGCCAGCGCCGCAGTGACTCGGTATTGATGCCGAACCCGGCCGCGACTTCCTTGACCTGGGCCACGCCGGTCTCCACGAGCTGTGAGGCCGCGAACCGGCGGATCCCGTCCTGGCCGGGCTCCCAGACAAAAGCCAATTGGCCGTTGATGAAGACCTTGCCGCCAGCCTCACTCTCGAGCAGTGCGGCACGGTCGCCAATGAGTGTGGCGCCAGTGCAAATTAACAGCCCGGACCAACATGAAAACCCCGCCAATCCAACGAACTGACTACAGGCAGAATCGGCTATGTCCGGAGCCCTGAAGCCGTGGCAAGCAAGGACACCGTGTTGTTGGTCGTGGATCGGTCCTCGACCGTTGGTGCGCTTCTGGTTGCGGTCGCACAGACTGAGGGCATCATGGTTGGTTACCGGCCCGGCGAGGGTGTGCAGCCCCGGCCGTGGCCGCGGCACCCATAAGTTTGCCCGGGTTGAAGGTCGATGCCTGCGAAGAGCTGGGGTACCGTCACGAGGGTGTAGCCGGCCTTTTGCAGGTCCGCGATCAACGCGGCCTGGTGGTCAACGGTTGTTGCATGGATGTCATGTTCGAGGATGATGGCGCCGGGGGCAACTTGGGCCATGATGGCGGGGGTGTATTTCGCCGGGTCCCGGGTGAGCCAGTCTAGGGAGTCAACCGACCATAGGATGATTGGCATTCCCACGTTCTGCCGCATCCTCTGGTTCACACCCCCATATGGGGGGCGCATCAAGGTCGGTACTTCCCCTGTGGCGGCTTTGATGGCAGTGTTGCTCCGCTGGATCTGGTCAACGATGGCGCCTGGGCTGAGCAGGCGTAGATCCGCGTGGCTCCAGGTGTGGTTGCCCACTGTGAATCCGGCGTCGTGTTCGGCCCTGACGAGTTCGGGGCTGTAGTTCGCCGCGCCGCCCACGGCGAAGAAGGTGGCCCCGGCGCCGGCCTGCTCAAGTGTCCTCAAAAGCTGTGGTGTCGTAGCCTGGGCGGGTCCGTCATCGTAGGTCAGGGCGGCACACGCGACAATGTCGCAGTTGACGTGCCGTAAGGCTTTGGCTTCCGGGGTAGGCGGTTTCCAGGGGCTGGCGGCCGCGTCCTGGACGCGCTGTCCCAATTCGCTCAGCCATGGACGGGCCGTGGCAGATGGCACCGTCACCGTCCGGTATCCGGAGTCGGAGAGTATTGGGGCGGCAACAGGAACCGTGACGGTAAGATTCCCAGTGTCGTCGAACGCCAGATCCGTCAACGACAAAAGCGTTGAGGAGTTCAAACCGGTCGAGGATTGGGCCAATGCCGCCAGGTGAGCCCGGTGCGTCGGGAGGACCAGTTCTGTGGACGGCACTGTTGCCCCCGTCCCGGAATCGTAGACGATTGTCGTCTCATCGCTGCTCCCGGGTCCCTGCCCTATTGTTGTCCGCAGTCTGCCGATAAGAAAGTTCCCGCTGGCGTGTGCCAGCGATCCATCCACGGCCAGTTCCGCGGTGGCCGGATGACCCTCCTGAGCTTTATCCACGGCTGGCTGGTACGGTCCACCGGTGTGCTTGTCCAAGGCTGCCAACAACTGGTGGTCGATGGCGGCATTGAAGCTTGTTGCTCCGTCCATATAAACCCATGTGCCCAACGCCGTAGCAGACTGCAGCTTCATGGTGTAGGCGCCTGCGACCGCGGACAGGTCCCGCCCGTAAGCCGGAGGAACCCTCCATGAACCGGGCGAGGGCGCGGCTGCAGCGCTGGGGCTCCCGGAGGTTGCGGGTGTGTGGGCAGCCACAGGTGCGCAAGCAGTGGCCATCGTCAAAGCCGCAAGGGCAGCCATCGCGCCCATCCGCCTCCAGGACACGAGGACCGACAATGAAGAGTGGGGCATGAAACTCCAGACACGTGCGTAATGATCCAGATGAATTATTCCACGGGGCAGCGCACCAGTAGGGCCCAGTACTCCTGAGGGCGTCGACAGGTGCAATCCCGCCCCTGCTTGGGGTATACTCCCGCCAGAGGTTCAATATGGAGCTCAAATCTATCAGATTAGGCTCCGTATCTAATTTTCTGGACACCGAAGCCCATGAACCTACGAACCCAAGCTGACACAACGTCGGGCTCGAGAAATCCCCTAAAACAAGCGGAAGTTCTCACTTCATTGCCCCTCAAGACAGCTACAGGAGCACTGGGCCATGATTGGGCCCACGGCTAGAAACCAGACAGGGAACTGATCAACTGCTAAGCACTTTGGGCGAAAAATCGCATTAATGTCGCATGTGCAACTTTTACAAGCCACTCCCATTGCGACCAGGGCCTGCGATTGTCCGGGATTATCTTTGATCGATGGGTGGGTCTGGGCATGGCGTGGGTACCTGTGGAAAGCTGGGGATGTGTACTTCAAACGTAAAAAATCCCCCATATCCGGGACTGTCGGTGACTCTACAGCAGAGCGAGTGGAGTTTTCCGCGGCTGCTTTGTCACGGAGGACGGCAGGAGTGGATGCGGTGGGCCTGGCTGCAGAGCATCCGGCCTTGTTCGCCCAGTGGCAAGGTGGTGTATTACGGCCGACGGCAATCACCTTGGCTTTTGAGCCGCAGGCACGTGCCGGCCGCCGTGGCGCCGCGGCTTCCACGGTATTTGTGGGGGAGTGGGTGGATGTGGCCTGTGGTGTCCAAGAACCTGCCGTGGACAGATGGGAACAGGGCCTGATCTACCCGACGTGGGAACAACTCTGCAAGCTCTCTGCCCTGACCCGCACACCCCTGGAAAAACTTTTCACCACACCTGGACCCTTTGACGGGTTGCGCGGATGTGTGCATGATCCACTGGGGTTTGCCTTGCGTCAGAGCTTTCATACAGCGATTGTGGCGGCCACCATTGACGCCCATCCCGGCGAGGCGTCCTTGGAAGAGATCGCAAATGCCATCGATCAAGCCATCACTGATATTCAAGACCAAATCGAAATGAAAACCGATCCCCTGACCATCTATATCAATGCCCTGTTAGCAGAAACTAACCTGCACCGCCCGCGCTGAATGAGTTCGCCAGTAATCGAGACGAGAGGGTTAGAGACGGATTCTGCGACGATCTTGCCTTCCAAGTATGTGTCTCCATGAGATGTGCCTGCAAATACAGGGTTGAGGTTGGCCCTTCGGTTCGGTTTTTTGGCTCAGTCGTGTCACTTCAATTCTTGCCGGTGCCTGGACAGCCATGCGAGTCGCCACTGGTCTGACAGGCTTGGTGCAGCAGCCGGTCCGCGGTTGCCATGGCCAGGATCTTGGGCAGAAGAGCTCTTCGAAGCTGGCCCGGTGCAGCTTGGAGGGCGTCGTGATGGAACACTTCGCGTCGGCGGCGTCAACGCCCCGTCAGTGGCCGGTGGACGGCTTTCGTCACTGCCTGTTGACGTCGGCAACGGCTGGGGGTTATGGGTGAGCTGGCCAAGGGATTCCAGAAAGGAGCTCTTCCGGGCGCAAAGGCGGCCAAGGATGACGAGCCGTGAAAGCCGGACTCATCCGGCGTGACCAAAAGTGATACCCGGTCCCCACACGCCCGCTACCGGGTCGACCCACACCTGTTATTCGAAGTCTCCTCTATACCGAAGTCGTCGCCGGACCAATCCAAGCTGGGCTTCCGTCTTCAGCAGTTAGGCTCCTGTCGGGGAGGGGCGAAAAATGACCCATTGTGACGGTTGAATATTGAGCCACTTAGTCTTGCCGATGGGTCAGATAGAGAGTCGGTTGACAATTCGGAATGGTATTTCAGGGACCGGTCATCCTATGCATAAAGGCTGGCCACGCAAAGAAGGCATTAACTGCGCCACGGTCATCAATATGGCCAGTGGCTGCCCCTCGAGCCACCTCGACACAGGCGCTTTTCAAGTCAGCAGTTTTCGCAGTCCCAGGCCGTAGCCTGCTCGTGCAACAACTGTTCCAAAGGGTCTGAGCCAGCGTGGCAGCCACGCTGGCCGGAGGCTCTGGCGCCAGATGACCACCACGTCGGAGCCATGTTGCTCGATGCTAGCCTCGACTTCGCCTGCTACCGGGCCAAATTTCGACACTTCTAGACGTCCCGGATTTCCCTCACTAGGTGCTTGGGCTCGGCGTACCAGCATACGGTCTGCTATTTTCACTGGCCCCAAGGACGTGAGTCCAACAAATTCCAGGCCATCGCGCATCCGGCTTCGTGCTGGCGTCACTATGGTGAGGGGAATGGCCCTGGTGTGGCTATCCAGATCGGTCAGCTTATCCCATATGTCCTTGGCGTCGCCGATACACCGAATCTGTAGGGTGAACGTATCGTGGAAGGACTCACGCGTATTGACCGTTCCTCGTGTACCGCCCAGTGCCTGTGCGGCTGCAACTCCACTGGCCAATGCGCCCTGAATGCTGGATTCCGCAGTGTCACCGGCAATTATCACTCCAGCAATCCCACTAGCCAGGGGACGGTGTCCGGGCTCGATGGAGGGTAACGCATCGGGAATGTCGTGGCGCACCAGCAATCGCCAGTCGGGATCATGAACCCCCATGAGGCTCGCGGCTTGGGCCATAGCTTCGCTGTCTTCTAAATCGTGCGCACCGACGACGGTTGCCTGGACCAGATGACGTCCGGCAGGGGCGTACGACGGGCACGCATTGGAGATCACGGAAGTATGGGTCAGCCGTGCATCGTCTCGGACATCAAGGTAGAGGAAAGGCAACCTACTGGGACGGTCAGGAGCATCGAACCACCACGTGGTCAGGGAATTCAAGGTCGGCTCTGGCTGTCGAGTGAGGCGGGCACTATGCCGGGGACCGGCTGCCACCACCACCCGGTCCGCTATCAGCTCTTCGCCGGAGGTACAGACTACTCTCACTTGGCCATTCTCGCTGACGAGGGATTCCACGGTCGTTGAGAATCGGATGTGCTCTAAGATCGGCGCGGCCAACTGATGTGCCACTGCCGACATTCCTTGCGCTGGCAATGACGGGTTTCCCTTAACGAAATACCCAGCCAGTGTTCGAGCTGAGGAAGCCGCGGTCTTTAGATCCCGGTCTGCCACCACACCCGAAAAGAATTTGTCGATGACCTTGCGTAAGGGCAAAGAAAAACCAGCGTCGTTGATGGCTTGGTGCAATGTCAGCGATTCGCTGCCTGCAAGGCGGCTCCAACGGAGTAAAGCAAAAACATCGCTTAGCTTGACCGTACCGCCGAGCAATCCTCTCATGTATGAGGGATGCCGGAAGGGATCCGCCACTATCTGAACACCGGGGCCATTCCGAACTGCGACACCGCGTCCCAAAGCATGTAGATCAAGGTCCTTTAGGTTCAGTGCCCGACGAGCGTCTGGGTAGGCAGGATTAATAAGCTGAAACCCTCGGTCGCATTGAAATCCGTCAACCAGCTCGGTATCGACGCGGCCACCAACTCGTTGTGAGGCTTCCAAGACCGTGACGTTGTGCCCTTGTTCGCAGGCCAGGCCTGCGGCACGTAGCCCCGCCAGTCCCGCACCAATCACAATTACTTTCACCGCATTTTCCCTCATCGATCAGGACTCAAGCTATTATTTCGTGGCGTTACCAGAGCTTAGCCTTGATCTGCCAGTGGAAGTCTGTGAACGACCGATATTTTTCACCACGAAATCCCCCTTCCCCGGAAAAATTGAACCTACCCTAGAACACTTTTTAAGAACAAAAAAGGGTGTAATCCTCCACGGTATTTGGCGTGTATTTCGCGGCGATATTTGGCGGTCAGGTGCCGATGAGCAGGGTTTCGCGCGCTGCTTCGACGACTTCCTTGGTGATGTTGTTGAGTTGGTTGATGTCGCGGATGCGTGTGATCTGGGTGAAGAGGCGTTGGATGAGCCGGAAGTTGCCGTTGGTGATGCGGGCGACGGCGGCGACGGCTTCGGCGTCGGTGAAGTCGTGAGGGTCGATAGTCAGGCCGAGTTCCTGCCAGCGGTTTGCCAGGACGAAAGTGAGTTCGTCGGTGCTGAGGGTCCGGTAGTGGTGGGCGAAGCCGATGCGGCTGTAGAGCTGGGGGTAGCGGGCGAGGCGTTTTTCGATGCCGGGCATGCCGATAAGGATGATGCCCATGGTGTGCCGGTCGTAGTAGTCCCGGACCTGCTCGAGCGCTGGCGGTTTGAGCCGGTCGGCCTCGTCGATGATGAGGAGTTCGGTCAGGCCTGATGCCCGGGAGTCGCGGTGCTCCAGGACGTCGATGTTGCCTTCCCGGGCGTATTCGAGGGCAAATGAGATCTTTTGGCAGATCCGGGGTAGTTCGCGGTCGATCTCTCGGGGGCTGATGGTCACGGTGGGGGTCCAGAATGCTGTTCTGGCCTCAAGCACGCGGGCAGGGATGGGCTCGGTGTTGGTTTCGCTGGTCCGTTGCCATTGTTCCCATTCGGTCGCGCCGGCGTAGGCGCGTGCGGAGAGGGTTTTGCCGACGCCGGGCGGGCCGTAACAGACGCCGATGTGGCGGTTGGTGCGCACTGCGGTGGCAAATTCGGTGAAGCGCCGGTGCTCCTTGGTGATGAGAAGTGATGGTGTGTCGGGCGGGACCGGTGGTGGGGCTGCGGAAATCTCGCCGAGGTCGTTGAAGAGGAAGCGGCGGCCGTCGTCATTCTCGTTCTTGGCGGGCATGGGGTTCCTATCTTTAAGTCAGTCTTCGGCGTAGGTGCGGAGCTGGCGCTGCTTCAGATCCGCGGGTTGCCCGGCAGTCTCGGCGGTTTCGGAGGGTGCCGACGGCGCGTAGCGGTCGTCGGCTGGGAGGGCATCGGCGAGACTGAGTTTTGTACGCAGCTGTTTCTTCAGTTCGTTCCGGCGTGCCGATCTGGCCGTCTTAAGCTGCTTGAAGGTGATGGTTCCTGCGGCGAGTTCGGGGGCGATGGCACGGCAGAGGAAAGTGTTTTGGTGCCACACGCGGATTTCGGCCATGTCCCGGGGGTCGTAACGGATGGTCACGGTCTCGCCGACGAAGGCTGAAAGTGTGAGGTCCAGGTAGCGCAGGCCGTTGAAGTAGATGCCGTCGCGGTGGACGATGCGCTGGTGTGCGACGGTCAGGAGCAGGAGGTCAAGGTCCTCGGGCCGGGCGGGCATCCGAGGGATCCAGCCCCCGGCCTGCCAGCGCACGGCGGGGACCTCTCCGGTTTCGGAGTGCGTGCGTTGGTTGTATTCGTCAACGATGAACCGCTCCAAGGCGGTGTCGAGTTGCTCGAGGGTCATCGTTGGTGCCGTCACGGCAGTACCGTGAGTGCCGTGCGGGATGAAGCCGGGCAGGTGCGGTAAGAGTTCGTCGGTGATGGTGCGGTAAAACCTTTCGATCTTCCCACGGCCCTGCGGCACTCCGGGGAGGGAATGGATCAGGCGGATGTGGGTGTCAAGGCAGACCCGTTCAAGATGTTTACTGGTGAAATCTGCGCCATGATCGCTATAGAGGACATCGGGCAGACCCATGACGGGCCATCCCGGATGCTTTTTGCGCTGCATGGCCTGATGAAGGGCCAAGGCCGTCTGAAGCGCGGTCGGCGCACCGGTAAAAACGGTGTAGCCGGCGACGGCACGGGAGTAGTCATCGAGTACGACGGTCAGCCACGGGCGGGCACGGCCGCCACCGGTATCGATGATTTCAATGTCGAGCTCGGTGTGGTCGCACTGCCACTGCTCGTTCGCGCGGCTGGCGGTGCGCCGGAACACAAGCTCGAAACGGTCGCGGTAGGCCGCGTCACCTTCAAGCGCGATCGTGCGCAGCCCGGGATCTATGGCGGCAACGACCGCCCGGACCGTCGAGTAGCCGGGTGCGGAAATGCCGCGGTCGAGCGCCACGGCACAGATCCGCCGATGGATGAACGCGATAGTTGGTGCCGGCCGGCGGAGCGCGAGGCCTTCGATCGCGCCAACCATCTCAGGCGGTAGCGAACGGCTCCCGCGGTCCGAGCGTGGCCGACGCGCCAAGGCCTCGACCGAACCACCGGCGCGGAGTCCTGCCGCCCACCGTTGCAACGTGCGGAGAGGGATGCCCGCTTGATCGGAGATCCTGGCGAGGGGAACGCCGTAATCAAGGTGCTCCCGGAGCAGTGCCTCGCGGTCTTGGGCCGACAGCCGATGCTTCATGACCGGCGGTCTTCGGCCGCCTGCTGGTGGCGGTAGAGCGTCGCGCGGCTCCACCCGACCAGGCGTGCCGCATCTTCGGCGGTGCGTCCCTTCGCGCGGGCGTCCGAAGCGATAGCGAGCTTGTCGGCGATCACCGCCGGGTCCGAGAGTGGCCGGCCAAAACGGGTGCCGCTTTGCCTGGCCGCGGCGATGCCAGCGTTCACGCGTTCCACGATCAGCTCGCGCTCGTACTCGGCCAAGGAAGCCAAGAAGTTCAACATCATCCGCCCGGTCGAGGTTGCCGGGTCGATCCCGTCCGAGATGGAGCGCACGTTGACCCCGCGTTCACGCAGCAGGTTCACGGTGTTCAGCACGTCGATCAGGGAGCGGCCGAGCCGGTCGACCCGCCAGACCACCACGGTGTCACCGGCCTCGGCGTATTCCAGGAGCTTCTTCATCCCGGGCCGCTCGATCGCGTTCCTGCTGCCGGATGTGACATCGGCGAACACATCACGCTTTTGCACCCCGGCAGCGACCAGCGCGTCAAGCTGAAGCTTCGCATCCTGGCTCGAGGTGCTCACCCGCGTGTATCCCAAATGTCTCACAACTCATTTTGGCTCAAAAACCCCTGATCGACAACCGACTAGGACACTTTACGGCACGACGACTTTTTGAGACACCAGGCGTCCCGCCACTCCAGCTCAGACGAATAACGGAAGGAGCCCCGAACCGATGTCTCAAGAAGCTTTAGTTTTTCGAGACGCGTCGCCTGAATGCAAGGGGTGCCATCAACGGCCACGATTCCTGCCCAGAGGGTCTATGGATGTGGGTGGGGGATGATCTGGCAGACGGATCCTGCCGTGCAGTCGGCAGGGTCGAGGTCTCGACTCGTATCGATGAGATTCTGAAGCTCGCTTTCCAAGAGTGCGAGTTCTCGTTGCCGGGAATGGACGTCCTCGAGTTTCCCGACGAGCAGGGCAGTGACGTGTTCGCAGGGAACCATGCCACCCTGGCGGAGGGCCAGGATGCTCTTAATGTCTGCCAGTGTCATCCCGAGCGCTTGGGCTCCCCTGATAAACCGTAGCTGCGAGGCGGCAGCTTGGTCATATTGACGATAACCGTTCACTTCACGTTCCGCCGCAGGAAGAAGGCCTCGGCGTTCGTAGAATCTGAGGGTTTGTGGGTTCACTCCGGTGGCAAGGGCCAGTTCTCCAATTCGCATGGTCCTATCCAATCACTTGACCTTGCACTGCGGTGCAAGGTTTAGTGTCGGTGCCATGGAGATCATCTTGCAATACTTCAACGGATGCCCGAACTGGCTGATTGCCGCTGAACGGCTGGCCCTCGTTGCACAAGAGCGCACCGACATAACAGTGACGCACCTTTTGGTGGAGACACCCGAGGAAGCGGAGGCTACCGGCTTCCGTGGCTCACCGAGCATGCTGCTCGACGGCGCGGATCTTTTCCTGGATCGAACCTCTTCCGTGGGGCTCTCCTGCCGTCTTTACCAGACGCCCGACGGTATCGCCGGAGCGCCGACACTTGAGCAACTCCGGGCAGCGATCCCCACCATCTAAGCAGAACGACCCCGACCACGATTCACGAGACCGGCGCCACTGGCAAGAAGGAAATATCCCATGGACGAGGAATACGATCTGTTTGTTATTGGCGCCGGCATGGCTGGCACGACGGCGGCGAACAAATGTGCGGCCCGGGGATGGCGGGTGGGAATCGTGGATGCCCTGCCCTACGGGGGCACCTGTGCGCTGCGTGGTTGTGATCCCAAGAAGATCCTCCGTCGCGGCGCGGAAGTGATCGACGCGGCCAACTTGATGCGTGACAAGGGCATTACCGAGGACCGGCTGTCGATCGATTGGCCGGCACTGATGCGCCACAAGCGAGGCTTTACTGACGGTGTGCCGCAAGGCATGGAAGATGAACTCACTGGCAACGGGGTAGAAATCTTCCATGGCACTGCCTGGTTCACCGGGCCGAACCTGCTCAGCATCAACGGGAGAGAGCACCATGCGAAACGTTTCCTCATCGCGACCGGTGCACGCCCACGCACACTCACTTTTCCCGGCCATGAGCATCTGATCGACAGCGCCGACTTCCTGGACCTCGACTCGCTACCGCAGAAAATCGTGTTCATCGGTGGAGGGTTCATCTCCTTTGAGTTCGCGCATATCGCCGCCCGCGCCGGCGTTGAGTGCGTGATCATCGACCACGGTGAGCGTCCCTTGAAGGAATTCGATGCGGACCTCGTGAAAAACCTCATCCACAGGAGTGAGCAGGTTGGAATCCAAGTGCTATCAAACACCACGCTCACCCACGTGAGAGGAACCGCCACCGGGCTGGAAGTGACCGGGGAAAAAGACGGGAAGACATTAACCCTCGGAGCCGACTTGGCGGTGCACGGCGCCGGCCGCACCGCCAACCTGGAGACTCTAAACCTCGAAGCCGCCAACATCACATCCGGGCCCCGAGGAGTCACCGTGAGCGGGCACCTGCAAAGCACCACAAACCCTGCAGTGTTTGCCGCGGGCGACGCCGCCGACACCCCTGGAAAACCCCTCACCCCCGTCGCAGTGTTCGAAGGGAAGATCGCCGCCTCCAACATGCTCAAAGGCATCACGACCGTCCCTGACTACACCGGCGTTCCCACCACTGTATTTACCATCCCGGAACTCAACCGGGTCGGCGTCCTTGAACAGGAAGCTCGAGACGGGGGCGTGGACATCGTGGTCGAGACCAACGACACCAGCGGCTGGTACTCCAACTACCGGGTGGGCGAGACAACCGCCAGCACGAAGATCATCATCGACAAAACCACGAATAAAATCCTCGGAGCGCACCTGCTCGGGCCCGGCTATGCCGAACTCATCAACATTTTCGCCCTCGCCATCAAACTGGGCCTTACCTCCAAACAGCTGAAATCCATGACCGCCACCTACCCATCCATCGGCTCAGACCTCGGATCCATGCTCTAGAACGAAACCGCAGCAAAAACTTCGGCTGCACACCATTTACCGCTGCGATTCACAGACTCGATATATGTGCTTGGACTTTGTCCGGTGGAGGTCGGCTACCAGGGAGGCATCGCTTTGGTTGGTGCGTTCCCAAACATGGAGGAAGTCCCCTGCCCATGCGGCCAACTATTGACGGGGACGAGAAGGGCGGCTGTTGGTAGCAACAAACTAACGATGGCTTCCGCCCGCCAGGCGCCGCCGGTGACGCATGCGTCACCAGTAGCTCGGAGGTCGTCCAGAGGGTAGCTCCGCAGCCCGAATCATGACACCGAAGGAACGCGGACCACTTGAATAGCCGCTATTACCAGTACGCCGTGTCTTGCGAACGATCGTGATAGGACATCACAGGTCTTCGACAGCTTTGTATTCGATTTTCCATCTGGTGCGCAGCCGTGGCGACTTTCGCTTTTTACAAGTCTGTCACGCCAATCCTTTGGTCGTCGAGGCAGGGTGAGCGTTTTCCTGCCGATGCTCCGATGGAGCGTAGGCAGGTGCAGGCTGGTCCTTTGACGGCGGGTAGTGTCAGCCACACGAAGCGTTGGATTTTGTTGTACTGCCCGAAGTCCAAGACGGCGCCATCAAGCTTAGGTGCCAGCTCGTGGCTGACACTGATCAGTATTTCTTCCCCGGTTGGACGGTCCCAATCATGGCCGGTATCTCCTCCAGCCTGCTCTGGGCCCCTGATTAGGCACCGAAGCAGCTTCTTCGGTTCCGTCCGTGAGAAGTACAGGCCCTGCTTACGGCAGCCACCGTTTCCTTGGTAGCAATGCAAAACACCGCCGAACACATCGATCATGTGCACCGCCTCCGCGGTCACAGTGAAAGTGCCATGGCCGGGGATGCCTGCCAGTAGATTCTGCCCATCCCGTGACTGCCTCATAAGTCCGGCATTCTCATCAGTGAACGTGGTGTGTGGACGGGTCAAAGTCAGGACCGTTTTTGTGCGCTGGATCCGTGATGGTTTTGATAAGTATGTCGTCGAGTTTGGGCAGCGCATGGCCGAGTCGGTGTTCTGCCTCCCGAACGATCTCTTGGACCGTGGATAGGGTGGCATCGGCGACGACGACGGTTGCTGTTCCTTGGAGCCGGTGGCCAACCCAGCGCAGCTGCAAGCGTTGTACGGATAGAACTCCAGGAGTGCCATCCAGGGCGGTGTCGGCACGGGCGACGAGCTCAGGTTCGATGCCGTCCATGAGTCGGCGGCCTATGCTCTTGACGGTTCCCCACAGCAAGACGATGATCGCGGCTGAGATCAGTAGACCAACGATCGGGTCCGCTAGCGGGAAGCCGAGCATGACCCCGCCAGCGCCGAGGACGACGGCGAGGGAGGTGAACCCATCAATTCGGGCGTGCACTCCATCGGCTACCAGGGCGGCCGAGCCGATCTGTCGGCCCACCCGGATACGGTAGATCGCCACGGCCTCGTTGCCAGCAAAGCCGATGACCCCTGCAGCCAGCACCCACCACAGATTGTGTAAGGGTTGCGGGTTGAACAGTCGGTCGATGGACTGCCAAGCGGCAACGACGGCAGAGAGGGCCACGACGGCGACAATGAACAGCCCCGCGAGGTCCTCGGCCCGACCGTACCCGTAGGTGTAGCGGCGGTTGGCCGCCCGACGTCCCAAGATGAAAGCGATCCACAAGGGCACCGCGGTGAGGGCATCAGAGAAGTTGTGAATGGTATCTGCCAGCAAGGCAACGGACCCGCTGATAAGAACTACGAGGAACTGCAAGACAGTGGTACCCAAGAGCAGGAAGAGGCTGATCTTCAGAGCACGGACACCTTTAACGCTGGATTCCAGGGCATCGTCGATCGAGTCTGCGGAGTCATGGGTGTGGGGGACAAACAACTCGAAAAGCCACCCCTTGAAACCGGTGTGGTGCTTATGGGAATGTTCGTCGTGATCATGATCGTGATCGTGATCGTGCGGGTGCCCGGTGTGGTGAGCATGGTTATGGTCATCAACGTAGTCGTGGCCAGCGTGATCGATGCTGCTCATGATGGGCTCTGGTCTGCGCGGTGGTGTGCGGGCATCCCACCGAGAGCATGCTCGGCCTGATAGATCGCGTCAACCACCAGCTGGCGTGCATGCTCATTCTCCAGTCGGTACATGACTTTGGTCCCGTCTTGGCGGGTGGAAACCATGCGAGCAAGGCGCATTTTGGCTAGGTGTTGCGAAACCGCAGCTGGGGATTTTTCCACCATTTCAGCCAAGGCTCCGACCGCCATTTCACCTCCACGCAGCGCCAAGATGATCCGGACGCGGGTGGCATCGGCAAGCATGGCAAAGATTTCCACTGCCAGTTCCACATATTGGCTATCAACATCCAATGTGCAAGACTTCTTATCTGCATTCATACGCATATTGTTCCATTAAAGTATCATTTCTGTCGCATCTGCCTCGCTTTAAGCTCGGGGACTGACCGCTATCAGGGATCGGTGTCTCGCATTCTTGCCTTGAGGGCCGAACCATGCGCGCAGCACAAATCGGCCGGGAAATCGAAGCTGCAGGGCCCCTTCTTGTCGGCGCCATTGTTACGACCGTCGACGCCGGAGCAAGATTCGGAACCCTCACTCTCCCCGTAGCCATCGCACTAGTACTGTCCGCGACACTTCTGCTCCAACGTCACCGCCCATGAACACAGCGGCCTTTACCGCCCACGCCGATGCCATCCGGTGCACCTGGACACCGCAGCCAGAACCCAGACATCGCATGAATACAGACCACATAAATAGTGGCCATTCCCAGTAGGTAACACCATCATCAGCCCATCGGCTCAGATCGAGCTCAAGCGCGTGATGCCAGAGTAGGTGGCCGACTTCCGACGCCGGGACTGGACCCCCACGCCATATGTCCCAGTGAAGGATCGGCTAACGGGCGGCCGGAGGTGACATTTATCGCTGCGAAAACGCCGCCATTTATCGTTGCGATTCACAAAAAAGGGCACTTCACGGATGCAAATTTCTTACCGTCTATCCCGGGCGCCGTCGTTCAACGCAGAAAGTTGCTGCTCGAGCCGTTCCGCCAGCGCATTTACGGTCGCCACCTCCCCGGTCCTGATATCCGAGGCGATTAACAGGATATTTGCCTCCAACGCGAACATTCGCTGGATCGTTTTGATAGTCGGTGCCATGTCGACATACAGCGGGGTCGGAGTACCGTGATGACATGACTGATCAGCAGCCTTACGAACTCGTGCGCAGCTACGATAATTTCGAGGTGCGCCGCTATCCCGAGCACCTCCTTGCCGAGGTCATCGTCGAGGGAACCTTTGAAGACGCCGGCAACCGCGCGTTTCGGTACCTTTTTGCGTATATCAGTGGAGAGAACCAGGCAAGCCAGAAAGTCGCGATGACCGCCCCGGTGGTGCAAGATGCTTCTCCGGAAAAGATCTCGATGACCGCGCCCGTCCTGCAACAAGGAGTTGAGGTCCAAGGGGGTGACGGCGGGACGCCACAGTTCCGGGTCGCCTTTGTCTTACCGGAAGGTTTCACGATAGAGGACGCACCTCGACCCACCAATCCCAAGGTGCACCTAAGGACAGTTCCAGAGAGTCTTGCTGCGGTTATCCGCTTCAACGGGCGCTGGAGTGCCGTGCGCTATCAGCAGCATCTTCAATCGCTGAAAATTGCCTTGAGAGAAGCCGGTCTGCCGTCGATTGGAACACCGCGTTTCGCAAGATTTGATCCGCCGTTCAAGCCATGGTGGCTGCGTCAAAATGAGATAGTGCTTGACCTTCCGGAGCCCGACCAAGAAGGCGCCGGATACAGCTCCCCATAGAAGAAGTGCGTTGTAGTCAAACAGGCGCTTCAACACATCACTACGTCCCAGAGTTGAACGGAACCACGGTGACCAAAGTCCCAGATCCTTGACACACCTCACTCCAGCGGTTGTCCAGCCGGGTTCAGTAAGTTTCAGAGCAGGGGTCGGAGGGGAACTAGAACTGTTTCGCTAAAACGGGCCAGT
>NZ_JBCHVD010000014.1:0-98735 GCF_046736435.1 Arthrobacter sp. LAPM80 | reverse complement strand
AGATACGGCAAAACCCATAGCGGTATCTGGATAAAGTACAAGCACTGCTGGAACAGCATAGGCAGATAATACCCCAGCAGAAACACTCAAGACCGAAGTGCGGTTCCTGCTGGCAACTTTTCGGATGAGGGCCCAGCAGCAGACAATGGTTGCGCAGGCCCACACAAAGATAGATATGACTATTCCAAGAATTGATCCAGCCTGAAATGACTCATAGGAGTTCACCAAGTCGAGACCAGTATATTCCGCCGAAGTAACCAGAACTGCATAAGCACCGGAAATTAAAGGGATCGCTGAAGCCACGATGAGAAGTATTGCTATGGGTTTTTCGATATTCATGAATGTAGGCCTAATTTACCAATTGCAGGTGGCGCTCAGAGGCGATACTCGACCGATCCTGTCGCGCCAGTTGGGGAGTGAACGTCGATCGTATTCGAGGTCGAATGTACCCCATTCGGCAATGCCACCCAACACGTGGCACTCCCACTGTTGGCGCATTGTGGGTGTGAACATCCACTCGGGGTATTTGGTCTTAAGTAGGTTCCAACCTGAGTTGACGAATTGACCTGCGTTGAGAATGACGTCACTGCGTCCCCAGGAGGAAAGCTCCATTGAGAGCTGATTCATTCCGTAGGTAGAGTTCCAGCGCCATTCGGACCAGGTGAAAAGCTGCCACCACGCATAGTAGATTTTCGGATCGGCCACCACGGGATACGCGACACCTGCACCCTGGTGATTGACGATCTGAGTAACGCTTGTACCGTCGATTTCATAGTGTGTCGCTACCGGAGCGCCGTTGGCATCAATGGCCCATGCGGGCTGAATGATCCTTGAGAGTTGCCGCTGGTGCCCGCAAGCGTGATGGACCCATCCGACTCGGGCCTGAGTGTGATCCCACTCGGAGTCTCAAGCTTGTATGCATACTCCCGTGGCGCGTCCTTGCCATTGATGACTGTGAGGGCACGGAAAGACCCGTCTTCCAATGTCTGAACACCAACGTCCACGAGTCCTTGGGGATCGGTGTAAATCGTTGTTCCATCAGCAGCGGTTGTGGCTTCTTTCGCATTAGCCGCCGTCGGAAGCCCGATCGATATCTTAAGGCCATCGGCGCCACCGTCAAGAACGGTAGTCGCATCGGTGCCTTCTTTGTGAATCTCGACAGTCCCCTCACCCACCGTACTGACGATAGTGTTATTCGTGGAGACCTCTGGTTTGATGAGCGAGAAACCATCTTCGTTGGCGGCAATGACCGCTTCTTTAATGACCTCAGCGGACACCTCTGCCTTTATATTCTCGCCGTCACTCGCTGATGCCAACGGAGCGGGTGCGAGAAGAGAAAAGGCTAATGCGGCGGCCGCAATTGTCGGACCGTAATTCCTGCGTTTCATACTTCCCCAATACTTTTCTATTCTGATTTGAGATTTTTCTGAAATTTGCAGCCTACTCTAGGTGGTCGGCGGTTTCGCCTGCGCCCAGAACGGAATCTGAAAGTCTGCCCAAAAGGTTAGCCCATTTGGTGATCGAATTTATGATGATTCGCAGACCTTGCCATCCCACCGGGGTGGGATGAACGCCGTCGGCACTGAGGTGCCGTCAGTGCCGAACAATAGGGTTTTGGGAACGACGATGGACGGGTTTGGCCTTCGGAAAGATCGACTTCGCGCGGTGCAGGGGTCCTGGTAGTAAGGGAGCGCGATTGAACGCTAAGCCGGCGGCGTGAGGCTGGGGCTGGTCTTGTGGGCTGCGATGACGGTGTGGACGGTGCCGATGGATAGTTTTGTGGCACCGGCGATGGTGCGGATGGACTCGCCGTCGAGGTGGCGGGCGATGATGACGCGGCGCTTGTCGGCGTCGACTACGCGGGGCCGACCTCCGGTCCGGCCGCGTCTGCGAGCTGCGTCGAGTCCGTTGCGGGTTTTACGGACGATGTCCCGGCGCCGGTCTTCTGCCAGGGCAAGTGCGAGGTCGAGAATGAGGCTGCGTTCGGTGTGTTCGCCCGCAGCGATCCCGTCCAGGACCTTGACTGCGATGCCGCGGGAGAACAGCTCGGTGAGCACGATCAGCCCCTCGAGGAGGTTGCGGCCGAGCCGGTCGACTTCCTGCACGGTGAGCATGTCCCCGCCTCGCATGTAGTCGATTGCTGCTGTAAGCCCTGGACGGGCGTCGATAGCAAGCTTGCCGCTAACCTTCTCCTCGAATACTCGCTCACAGATCGGGCCCAGGGCGTCGTGTTGCCGTGTGGTCTCTTGCTTGCTCGTGCTGACTCGAACCAATCCCACTAGCGCCATAACGTCTCCGTTTTGTTCAATAAATGTGTTCAACAAGTAGGATGGAGTCTACATGTTGTTGAACGGGTTTTTGAACACCGGAACTGAATTTTGCGTCGTTTGATCCGCGCGAGGTTGGGTGTTCAGTAATCGAACGTTTTCTGAACGAGGGTGGCATCCGATCAGTCTTCGATGGGATGCACTGCTTCCTCCCGCAGGGGCCGTAGCGTGTTGGGGGTTGGAGTGGTGAAGGCGTAGCGGCCGAGCATCTTGATGTGGGCGTCCCCGAGCGGGGACAGGCGGGCGACGTCAACGTCAGAGATCTCTTGTCCGGCAGCGCGCAGGGCTGACACAGCGAAGTCGATGTAGCGGGTGTTCCACAGAACGACGGCGTTCAGGACGAGGCCGAGTGCGCCAAGCTGGTCTTCTTGGCCTTCGCGGTAACGCTGGTAGATTTGTCCGCGCCGCCCGTGGAAGATTGCCCTGGCCAGGCGGTGGCGGGACTCCTGGACGGTGAGCTGGGTGTTGATCGAACGCCGGTAGCTCTCATCCGCCGGATCGATCAGGGCGAGCAGGTGCAGCGTCTTGGCGATGCGCCCGTACTCGGTGATCGCGGCACCGAGCGGGTTCGGTGCCCCGTTCTCGCGGGTGAGCATGCGCAGTACGTCGTACGCGCGGACCGTTCCGGTGGCCAAGGATGCCGCGACGCGGGTCATGTCTTCCCAGTGGGTGGTGATCTTGTCCAGGTTGATCTTGTGCCGGGCGACGCCGTTCAGGGATCCGTAGTCGCCCGGTGCCTGGCCGGGAACGGTGGCGCGCCACAGTCGCTGGTCCGCGAGGTCGGCGATCCGTGGTGAGAACCGGTAGCCGAGCAGGGTGAAGATCCCGAAGACCATGTCGGAATAGGACGCGGTGTCGGAGGCGACCATCTCGGGTTTGGGTCCACCGTCGAGGTTGAGTATGGTGTCCAGCACGTAGAGAGAGTCACGCACCGTACCGGGCACGACGACGGCGCCGATGCCGGCGACCTGGTCGTTGACGGCGTTGAACCAGGTCAGGCCGCGACCGTGGCCGAAGTACTTCGGGTTGGGGGCAGCGTTGATTGTCCGCACGGGGACTACGAAGCGCAGCCCGTCGACCGAGGCCAGCAGTCCGCCACCCCACTGGCCCACGATCGGTACCCGGGCTTGCGTTTCGATGAGCAGTGCGTTGGCGTCTGCGTGGGTTTCGGTGCGCACGTAGTTCGCCTGCACATGACCCAGCCGGTCGCGAGTCAATGCCGCGTGCCCCTCAGCAGCCACCGGTGTCAGCCCCACGTTGCAGGCCTCGGCGATCAGTACCGCGGCCACCGAGACCGGCAGGTCGCTCATGCGCGAGCCGGCACCTGAGACGTGGGTGTACGCGTTAAGGAATCCGGTCCAGGAATGCACCTCAAGCAGGATCTCCGGGAGGTCCACCTGCGGAAGTAAGCCCGCCACCTGTGTCCGCAACCGGATCAGGGACTCCGGTACCTCAAGGGCATCCAGCCGTGCGACCGAGAGTTTGACCTTGCCGCCCTCGGCCTCCGTCAGCCGCACGCTCGCGTCCGGACCAGCGTCGGTGACCTCGTCCGCCAGGCCCCGCCAGGCGGCGTCCAGCAGTTCAACTTTGCCAGCCAGGTGCTCGCTCACAGGGCCGTCTAGGCTCAACGATCGTAGCGCCGGCCCACGAGCCGCGTCCCATGCGAGTCCGTCGAGCAGCTGTGCGCGCGGGTCGCCCCACCGGTTCGAGGTCGTGGCGAACACGTCCCGGCGACGCAGGGACGAGCGCAGCAGCTCCAGCACGCACACGACCCACGCATCCCGGTCCACCTCATCGTCGTTACTGCGCCCGAACACTGCGGCTCGCCACGAGGCCGTCACGAGGCTTTCGTCGATCTCCTTCCGCCGGACCTTTCGCCGACCGCGCAGCGTGTCCAAGGTGGCCAGGGCGTCGAGAACGGGCTTCCCGCCAGCGGTCGCACCCCACGGGATTGTGGTGGACAACGTTTGCAGGAACGGCGCCACGGTGCGGAACCGGCGTGCCATCTGCTCGCGCATCGCGCCCTCAGCGCCGGAGGCGTCAGGGACAAGTTCGTCCACCCTCGCCACCGCGTCGGCGATCCGATCACGGCCAGCGACCTGTTCCAGAGCTGCCCACGCTACCGCGACATCAACCTGTTCCCCGGATTCCTCAAGGACGCGCAACAGAGTCTGCCCGACCCGGGCCAGGACGCTCGAGGCCTTCTCCAACTCCGGCAGCTTCGCCAATCGCTCCGCGGCCGCCGCACGGCGCGAGGGCCCGAGGACCTTCGTGGCCATCAGCAAATCGAACAAGTCCAGTGCGTCATCGACGGAGTCGGCCTCCAACGCCGCCACCGTCGCGACCAGCGTCGCCGTCCCCCGTGGTTCGGCCAACCGGCGCAATGACTGTGCCTTCGCGCCCAGCCCATACCGGGCCAACGCCCGCACTCGTGCCGCCGGCAGGCCGGATAAGTCGACCGCACCTGCACCGAGCATCCGCACCGCGGCAACCCGCTGCAGCGCCCTGTCCAGCTCCGGACCGGACACCCTCACAGGCCCTACCCGTAACGCTTCCAACCGGCTCGCCCGCTCACCCTGGTCAGCGCTCAGCAGACTCCGCAGCACCGCAGGCAACCCCAAATCCTCGGCAGCGGAAGCCGCCGCGACGACCTCGTGAAGGCGGGCGATGGACCGCTCACGTGCCGCTGTCACCAGCCGCGCCAGCACGCTCACGCCGGGCAGCAGCACCCGCTCCCGGCGAAGCCATGCCGTCGCGTGATCGAACAACACGGCCAGCCCCTCACCGTACGTCCAGGCACGGGAATATACGAACAGCGTCAGTTCTTCGGTCAACTCTCCCGCCAAGTCGCGGTACCCGTAGGCCGTCCGGATCTCGCGTGCATGCCCGTGGACCGTCGGCGCCCGCTGAGGGTACTTCTTTACGACCGAGGGATCCGTAATCTTGAGCTGGGCTGCGAGATAGTCAACGACGCCCCGCGGAACGTCAAGCGAATCAGAGAGGAACGCCCCCAGGAAGCGGACCGTCCCCAGCTGCACCGCGAACCCCAGCCTGTTGTGATCACCACGTCGAACGGCGATCAAATCCCGGTCGGCATCATCGAGATGGAAGAACCGCTCCAGGTCCGTCTGCGACAGCTCACCCTTAAACCGCCCAAACCGAGCATCCTGTTCATCGCTGAGGAATTCCACCGGCATGCCCTCACATTACCGAACCACGAAAGTTAGCGTTCAATCCTGCTCCATTACTACCAAGACCCCTGTTCGTGGCTGACACTGATCAGCATCTCTTCCCCGGTTGGACGGTCCCAATCATCGCCGGTATCCCCTCCATCCCGCTCCGGACCGTTGAGTAGGCATCGAAGCAGCTTCTTCGGTTCCGTCCGTGAGAAATACAGGCCCTGCTTGCGGCAGCCACCCTTTCCTTAGTAGCAATGCAAAACACCGCCGAATACATCGATCATGTGCACCGCCTCCGCGGTCACAGTGAAAGCGCCATGGTCGGGGGTTGCTTACTTGTAGATTCTGCCCATCCAGTGATTACGCCATATGTCCGGCTTTCTCATCGATGGACGTGGTGCGTGAACGGTTCTAGGCCAACTACCGCAAGATGTGACAAAACCTGATCTGTGCCACTGGCTACAACATCATTTCCGTCCTGTTGGCCGCGGGAGTATTGGCAGGCGCTGGTTCTGTACTCTCCCCCGCTGCAGGAGCAGCACTCATGTCTCTGTCAACCACCGTGGTGGCATTGAACTCTCAATTACTGCGCAGACTCAAGCTCAACCCGGCTGACGTTAGCTAGTACTAGGCTCACCGGAACCACCCAGTACGCTCCGGTACACTACACAACGACCGTCACTGCCAAGCCACCAGAAAGGATCCCGCCATGAACGCGTCAAGCACGCTGCGACTGCGGGGATCGTTGCTGCGTTGGGTGGGTTTAATCACGCTGGCGGTCGCTATTGTGGGCGGCCTTCTGGGCATGCACGTAATCGACAACGCACAGGCTGCACCGATGGCGTCCGTCCACATCAGCAGCGCTGGCACCCCAGTAACAGCCGACGTGACAGAAGCTCCTGCTGCTGCACACCCCGCACCGTCACTAACCATGTCAGTCGCCGACCATGCCGAGGTTTCGGCAGTGGCCTCCCCCCACGGAAACATGAATGTGTGTGGGTGTTCACCCTTGGGATGCGAGATGCCCATGGCCAGCCACGGAACTTGCATCCCCTTCGCCGGGGCGGCCACACCAGTGGCCCCGCAACCAGGCCTCGTGCCCAACCCTGCCGCCGGGCCCACCATATCGGGCCATGAGGGATACAAATGCGCAGGGCGCATCCCTGACCCTCCTTCCTTGACTCAACTCTCCATCAGCAGGACGTAAAACGTTCGATTCTGACCTGTCACCGTGTGACGGGTCCTCGTTAACGCACCCCACCGAGGGGTGACGTCCACCTGTAGTGAAACTTTTGAGTTGAGGACTGTTCCCTGTGAAGAAAATTCTGACGATTTCCGCCACCGCCCTAGCCGCCGTTATTGCTCTGTCCGGTTGTTCCACCAGCGCCGATGCAGGCTCCATGGAAGGCATGGACCACGGCAGCTCGGCCATGTCCACCGCCCAATCCCCCGCTATCGGCGCTGATCACAATGCAGCAGATACGATGTTCGCCCAAATGATGCTGCCCCATCACTCCCAGGCAGTGGAGATGAGCGACATCATGCTCGCAAAGCCCGGCTTGGACACAAAAATCATAGCTTTGGCCAAGGAGATTAAGGCCGCCCAGGCCCCGGAGATCAACACTATGACCAACTACTTGAGCGCGTGGGGCGAACCCACTACCATGACGGGCGATCACGCCATGACCGGCATGATGACCAGCGCCGACTTGGACAAACTCAAGGCAGCTCAAGGCAACGAAGCGGCAAGAATGTTCCTGGTCCAGATGACCGCCCATCATGAGGGCGCCCTGGAAATGGCCAAGACAGAAGTCACCTCCGGTAAGAACGCCGACGCCATCACCTTGGCCAAGTCAATTGTTTCCAGCCAAGAAGCTGAAATCAATGACATGAAAAAGCTGCTGTCAGCTCTCTAGAAGACCGACCGCACCAACCGCCGGTGGCGGCCCCATGGTGGGCCGCCACCAACCACAGCCTTCCCCTCTTGCCTTGGAGACCCCTGATGACCCCTCGAACCCTCTTTTCGCGTCCCCACCTTCCGCTGGTCAGCGCGGCCCTGCTCCTGCCACTGGCTCTGTTTGGCTGCACACCAGCGACGACCTCTGCAGTTACTCCCGAACCGGTGCCAGCTTCTGCCGGGCATGTCCACGGAATCTCTGTGGATCCTGTATCCATGCAGATCCTGCTCGCCACCCACGACGGTCTCTACGACGCCACCGGCAAAACCCCCGTCAAAATTGGTACTGAGACCATTGACCTGATGGGATTCACCGCAACTGCAGACCCTAAGGCCTTCTATGCCTCCGGGCACCCCGGCCCCGGATCGACACTACCTGAGCCCGTGGGTCTGATCCGTTCCTTGGATGCCGGCAAAACCTGGGAACCTCTCTCACGTGGAGGCCCGTCCGACTTCCATGCTCTCAGCAGCACTGATCACGGGCTCGTCGCCTTTGACGGGAAACTGCGTACCAGCGCCGACGGCCTCACATGGGCAACATCGACGGCGAGCTTTGCCCCGGCAGTATTGGCCGGAAACCCGGCCACCTCAATAGTCTTGGCCACCACCCAAGAAGGCTTGCAACGCTCCACCGACAGCGGGAAAACCTGGAGCGCAGTCCCTAGTGCCCCGCTGATGCAGTTCGTGTCCTTCGCCGCCGAATCCGCTAAGGCGGGGCCGGCCCCCACGCACGTAGTAGGCATCACCCCGGACGGAAACGTCCACATCTCCACTGATGCCGGCCTGACATGGACTCCCGCAGGGAAGATTGAAGGTCAGATCCAAGCTGTGACTGCGCTAGCCGGAGCCACTGGAAAACCCGGGATCTGGGTGGCCACAGCTGAAGGCGTTCAACGCTCGTCCGACGGCGGAGCCACCTTCGCCCCGCCAGTACCCTAACGCCGTGGGTATCGGGGAATTCTTCGCCACCAACGTCACCGACGGCGCCCTGCTTTTTGCCATGCTGCTGGCCCTGATCGCTGGCATAGTGTCCTTCCTGTCACCATGTATCCTGCCGCTGGTGCCCGGATACCTGGGCTATGTATCCGGGCTGTCCAATCCAAACGAGCCCGGCAACCGCCGCCGCGTCCTGACCGGGGTGGGGTTGTTCATTCTGGGCTTCGCCGCCGTGTTCACCCTCTACGGGGCAGCATTTGGACTGATTGGATCGTGGCTGCTGCGCTGGCAGGACCTGCTCATGCGCATCCTGGGAATCGTGGTCATCCTGATGGGCCTGGTGCTGCTGGGCAGTTTCTCCTGGCTCCAACAAACCCGCAAAATGAACCTCACCCGCCGCACCGGGCTCGGAGGCGCACCCGTGTTAGGCATCGTGTTTGGCTTGGGCTGGACCCCCTGCATGGGCCCCACACTCAGCGCCGTCCTAGCCCTGAGCGTCTCCACAGGCAGCGCCGGGCGCGGGGCCCTACTGGCCTTCGTCTACTGCCTGGGCCTCGGCATACCGTTCGTCCTTGTGGCCTTGGGACTGGGCTGGGTCACTCGTGTCCTGGGCCTGGTGCGCCGGCACATCCGCGTGGTCAACATCATCGGGGCAGCCATGCTCATCGCCTTGGGCCTGATGATGGTCACCGGCCTATGGATGAGATGGATCTATCAATTGCAAAACCTCGCCGGCACCTTCATCACCCCCGTCTAACCGGCCACCAACAAAAGGATTTCATTATGAACACCACCCCCACCCGGCGCTCCTTTCTAGGACTATCCGTGGCCGCTGCAGCCATGGCCGCACTCAGCGCCTGCACTCCCGCACCGGCTGTGTCCGGAGCGAACCGGATACTGCCCACGGATGTATTGATCGCAGAGATCGAAACCGCCCGCGCCGCCACCGGCACAACCATCACCGCAACATTGACCCCGGCAGCACTAACCACCACACTGGCAGGCAAGACCATCACCACCGCCGGATACAACGGCTCCCTCGTGGCACCAACCCTGCGCGGCACAGTGGGCGACCAGCTCAACGTCACTATTGCCAACAAACTCAGTGCCGGCACCAGTGTGCACTGGCACGGCCTGGCCCTACGCAACAATGACGACGGCGTTCCCGGCCTGACCCAGGACGCCTTCGCCCCCGGGTCCCAGAACGGCTACGACTTCAAACTTCCCCACCCCGGCACCTACTGGTACCACTCCCATGTGGAAATGCAGCGCGAACAAGCCCTCTACGGGGCGCTCATCATCGATGATCCCAACGAGACACTCGTTTATGACAAAGAGTGGGTGATCGTCCTTGACGACTGGCTCGACGGCATCACCGGCACCCCCACCGATGTTCTGAAGGAACTTTCCCAAGGCATGGGCACAGGTGGCGGTGGAATGAAAGGTATGGACCACGGCAACACGAACCAAGGAGAAATGGACCAAGGCGGCACCATGGACATGAGCCACATGCTCATGGGTGCCTCCAGCGACTTTTTGGGCGGCGACGCCGGCGACGTCGCCTACCCCTTCCATCTCTTCAACGGCAAGGACCCAGGGAATCCGGAAACGTTCGCAGCCAAACCGGGTGAGAAGATCCGTCTGCGCATCATCAACGCCGCAGGCGACACCGCCTACCGCGTCGGCGTCCCGGGCCAGCAGCTGACTCTGACCCACACCGACGGGTTCCCCATCCAGCATGCCATGGTCGACGCCGTCGTACTTGGCATGGGCGAACGCATCGACGCCCTCCTGACCGTCCAGGACGGCTACACACCGTTGCTGGCACTGGCTGAAGGGAAAGGGCAGATGACCTACGGGCTGATCTACACCGGGACCGGGACAGCGCCGGCCCGGGAGTCCTTGCCAACTGCCCTGACCGGCACAGTGGTCGACGGCGGCCAGCTCACCGCAGACCCCTCCGTGACTTTGCCCGCCAGGAAACCCGACCGGGTCCATGAAGTGCACCTGACAGGAGGGATGATGAAGTACGACTGGGGCATCAACGGCCACCGCTTCGACATGACTAAGCCATTTGAGAACGCCTTCGATCTCAAAGCCGGGGAACGCGTGGAAGTGAAGTTCATCAACGACACCATGATGTGGCACCCCATGCACATCCACGGGCACACCTTCCAGATCGGGACCAAAGGCGCCCGCAAGGACACAGTCATCGTCCGACCCATGGAAACCGTGAGCGTCCAATTCGATGCCGACAATCCGGGCCAGTGGCTCTTCCACTGCCACAACGCCTACCATGCCGAACGCGGCATGATGGGTGTCTTTTCCTACCTCAGCTAAGGCCCAACCATCATGAATCCCACAACACTGACCACCGCGTTCCTTCCGTCCCCCACCGTGGCGGCTTTCCAACTCGGACCGCTAACCATCCGCTTCTATGCCCTGTGCATCCTGGCAGGAATCATCATTGCCGTCTGGCTCGCCGGACGGCGATTGACCGCCCGGGGCGGAACACCGGGGGTGATCCTGGACATTACGATGTGGGCGGTCCCCTTCGGCATCGTCGGCGGACGCCTCTACCACGTCATCACGGACCCCGAACTGTATTTCGTGCCCGGGAAAAACCCCTGGAACGCCCTGAAAATTTGGGACGGAGGCCTGGGTATCTGGGGCGCCGTCGCCTTGGGCCTGCTCGGGGCCTATATTGGCTGCCGCCGCCACAATGTCCCGTTCACCACCCTGATTGACGCTGCCGCTCCTGGCTTGCTGATCGCCCAAGGCCTGGGCCGGTGGGGAAACTGGTTCAACAACGAACTTTACGGCGACCCGTCCACGGCACCGTGGAAACTGCAGATCCACCAGATGGACTTCACCACCGGCCGCGCCGTCCTCGACAATGCCGGGACACCCGTGGTGCTCGGCTACTTCCAACCAACATTTCTCTACGAATCCCTGTGGTGCCTAGCCACCGCCGCAGTACTGCTGATCCTTGACAAAAAATTCCGTCTCGGTGCCGGATCCGTATTTGCGCTCTACGTTGTTTTCTACACTTCCGGACGGTTCATCTTCGAACTGCTGCGCTCCGACTATGCCAACACCATCCTGGGACTACGAGTCAACACCTGGGTCTCAGGCCTGCTCTTACTGGCCGGGGCTGCTTGGTTCCTCGCTGCGCGCCGCAAGCCACGCTCCACCGCTAGTTCCTCAACCGTAAATCCAGCGGAGCCCACCAGTTCCCCCGACGACGCTGTGAAGCCTTCAACCCCGGGCGCCCCCCATGAGTGATTCCACTGACCGCCAAGCCGAGCGCCAGGGAAAAGTCAAGGCCGTGTTGGCCGAGCACCGGAGCAAGCAACGTAAACGAAACATGTTTATCTACGGCGGCTTTGGCCTGCTGGCCATCGCCGTCATCACCATCGTCACGTTCGTCGTCACCGGCTCAGTTCAGACCCGAACTGCCACGGAGGAGGCCGCCAAGAAGCCCATCGCCGGCGTCGAGACCTACTCGAACCTGACCCGCAACCACATCCAAACTCAGGTGGGCTACCCGCAGGTCCCCGGAGTCGGCGGGGACCACTCGCCGACCTGGACGAATTGCGGCATATACCCGGAACCCGTCAACGAAGAGCGGGCCGTCCACTCCCTTGAACACGGCGCAGTGTGGATCACCTACAAGCCCGGTCTCTCCCCAGCAGATCTGGGAACGCTGACAACACTGGTCAAGAACAAGCCTTATGTCCTGCTCAGTCCCAACCCGGACCAGGCCTCCGCTGTAACCGCCTCCGCGTGGGGAATTCAGCTCAACGTCCCGAACACCGGGGATATCCGCCTGCCCAGCTTCATCAAGGCGTATGCCATGGGCCCTCAAACACCCGAACCTGGGGCAGCCTGCTCCGGCGGCACCAACGGCTGACCCCACCACACCCCTTAGGAGACACCCCCATGAGCAACAACCTCCCTGGCAGCGACGCTGCGAAGGACTACCGCCACCACCGCTTTTTGGTCCGAATGGGACAACTCATCATAGCCGTCGGGATCCTGGTGGGACTCTCCCACTGGATCGCCCACGTCGCCATCACTGGGGGCCCACCCGGCATCCAAGACCTCTTCATCGGCTATCCCACCGCCGCAGTCCTCATGATCCTCGGAGCCGTTCTTGCCGGACGGGCCACTCCCAAGAAACGCTGACGGATGACCAGAGAGGCCGGCTGCCTGGTGGCAGTCGGCCTCACCGGCGTTTGGCGCCGTGGAGTTGGCTAGAGGTACGGGGCAGGATTGACAGTTTGGCCATTTTCCATTACTTCGTAATGCAGGTGGCAGCCGGTGGAATTCCCTGTTGTTCCGACGCCGGCAATCTGCGCACCAGCACCGACCGTCTGGCCAACGCTGACAGCGATGCTATTCAAGTGGTTGTACGTGCTCTGAATACCGCCACCATGGTCAACAACAATGCGGTTGCCGCCACCGTACTGGCTCCAGCCCGCCTCCGTCACCGTGCCAGCACCAGCGGCGAACACCGCAGTTCCGCATGCAGCACCAAAGTCAATACCTGTATGCATTTCCGCCGCCGCGCCTGTCAACGGATTGGTGCGGTATCCAAATGGAGAGGTCACCGTCAAAACGGCCAGAGGCGCGCGCAGCCCGGCGGCCGCTTGAACAGCCGGGGCTTGCTCCGGGGCTTGTGGCGCAGCCGCGCCCAACAGCGCGGACTGATCTGTAGCGGCGGGCTTTACCGTATCAGCGAGCGAGACCGGAGGTGCAGGCTTGCTTGACACCAAGGGCCTGGCAAAAGTCACCACAACATCCTTGTCGGCAATCACTGCCGGCTGCGGCGTTGTCGCAGCCGCAGGAGCCCCTGCGGTGACGGCCGGTGCCAAGCGGTGGGATTCGGCGTGTGCCACCGGCAAAGCAGTCAGGGCAATGGCGCCTACTACCGCGACGATACCCATCTGTTTGCGGCCTACGCCGCCTCTGAATCTCGACTCGATTCCCGGGGCCCAATGGCGCCCCGGCAATGCTGGCGAAGATTTGGTGGGCGTGGCTCTACGGCGGCCATGCTGGGGTGCGGCAGACAAAATGGCAATCCTCTCGACGCCGGCGAAGTTAGCTGTCGGATTCGGACGAGGTGCCTGCCCGGCCCGCCCAACACACGCATGTGAGATCCATGATGTGTCAGGTGGACTTCACCCCAAGGCGCACTATGGCGCCGATGGTGGTTCCTCCGCCCCCGTCAAGAAGCTCAATAGTCGTGGCCCGCCGACGGGGTTTGGCGAAGCGGCCCACAAACATACCCGTTTGGGGCATGTATTTTTATTAGCTTAGCGGACATCGAGCCAAAAGTTATAACTTCGTTACCTATTAATTGTGGGCACCATTGCCATCGTCAGTTTCTCCAGAGTCCCAGCCAAGGCAGTGCATACTCTCGCCTCTTGCGGTCCAGTAGAATAACGGCTAGCTCAGGTACCGGCCGCCGATAAGGAAAAATGAACCTTAACCCCGCACCAGTAATGCCGTACTGGATCGCTGAGAATCAACGCAACCTACCAGTCACACCCCACGACAGGCGGCCCTTGTGGCAGCCACAAGATTCCATTTTGGTCCCGTTTAATGGCCTACCTTCAAAGCCCCAACACCAATACTGGCTAACTAACACGCATCCACTAAAACGGCGGCCATGAATCCTGGGACGGTTCAGTTCCCGCATCTCATCGTGACAACAAGATCGGCAGCCTATACACTATCTCCGCTGTGTGGGCGGGGAATCTCTTTAAGAGATCAGCACCAGCCTCGGCCAAGGCTGGTATCGGCTGGGGCTTCCACCTCGATAACCGATGGAGACCGGCGGATCCAATCTTCACCGCTCCACTGGCTATGTCCGGCCACCAAAACGGCGGCCATCTGGAACCTGCTGGCGTTGTGGACGCGGACAAAAAGCACTTCTGAGACGGCGGGGACCAAGGCACCCTTGGTTTCGGCCAGGTTCTTCTGACGGTTAGCGGCAAATCGTGCTGTGGCTGCTGGCAGAAAGGTGCGGATCGGTGAGGTCCGCACCTGTGCCAAGTAAGACTCGAAATCGACTGCTTTAGACAGCGCTTCCTACTTTTCTGCGACCATCGGGCGGGGGACGTTTTGATCACGCTCTTTGCTCCGAAGCCGCCGGGTCTCATACCTTCCGGCGGGTGCCGGATATTGGTAAAACGCTGGCGGCGATGGCTGTCAGGTCTCTGGCCGGCCCTAGAGGAGGTGAGCCGCCGGTCTGCCAGAGAGCAGTCAGTGTCCGGCGTAGGGGCAGACCGCGGACGGGGACGACGACGAGCCGGTGCAGGGCTAGGTCGTCACGGACGGCCAGTGCACTGAGCACGCCGGGGGCTGTGCCAGCGGCAATAGCGGAGCGGACGGCCGCTGTTGTTGATAATTCCACCAACGGTTCTGCTAGAGCCTCGGCTCCGGCGGTCGTGAGCAGGTGCTCAAGCACATCTCGGGTGCCGCTGCCGTGTTCCCGAGTCACCAGTGCTGTTGCTGCCAGTTCCCTTGTTGTGACGGGTGTCCGTCGCCTCGCCCAAGGATGCTCCGGCGCGACAACCAAGACCATGTCATCGTCTTGTACCGCGGCGGCGCTCAGGCCCGGGGGAAGGTGGGGGCTTTCGATGAAACCGAGGGTCGCCTGTCCGGAGCGGACCATAGCCACGGTGGATTCACTGTTGCCCACCGTCAATTCCACGACCGTGGGAGTGAGCCCCAGACTCTCCTGCTGCCGGCGCAGTGCGACCAGCCAGAGCGGCACAAGATGTTCAGCGATCGTCTGACTGGCTGCGACCTTCAGCTGACGAGCGGCGTCGGATCGGAGCGAGGCTATCCCAGCATCGAGCCGCTCCGCGGCGGCAAGGACCTCCGCAGCCCACCCCGCGACTAGAACACCGGCCTCTGTGAGGGTGGATCCCCTCGGGGTCCGGGTCAACAGCGCCGACCCGATCTGGGACTCCAGGGAACGCATCCGAGAGGAGACGGCCTGCTGAGAAAGCCCTAAGTGTTTCCCAGCAGCAGAGAGAGATCCTAGCTCATCAACTGAAGCGAGCATTTCCAAAGCGGAGAGCTCCGGTATCCGGGGGCTGAGCATTGAGGATTCTCCTTCAGAAAGAACGCTTGTGATACAAGTCAGGCTTGTAGCCTAACAAGTCTATGCCCCCTACTGCGGCAGCTCTAAGACCGGGATCATGGAAGACATGGGAACAATGCTACTGACCACCAACCAACACCACACCACACCACAGGCACTGCCCTTGGGAGGACGTACTACCGGCCGTCGTGTCCTGCGCCTGTTGGATAGGCCCTCTGACCTGTTTGCGAACCTGACCCCGAACTGGTTCGCATCCATCATGGGCACCGGGATCGTCGCGACTGCCGCTGCGACGCTTCCCTTGCAGTTCCCCGGCTTACGCACCGGCGCCACGCTCGTCTGGGCCCTCGCGTCATTGCTGCTTATCCTGCTGACCGCCGCGACAGGGGTGCACTGGCTCAGGCACCGAGAGACCGCCAAAAGCCACCACTCAAATCCTGTGATGGCGCATTTCTACGGCGCACCTCCGATGGCGCTGCTCACCGTCGGGGCCGGGACCCTGCTGCTGGGCAAAGATATCCTTGGCGAACAGCTGGCGCTCGGCATTGATGTAGTGTTGTGGACCGCCGGGACCGTACTAGGTCTGGCCAGCGCCGTCGCGATCCCGTATCTGCAGTTCACTCGTCATGAGGTCAAACAGGACAGCGCGTTCGGTGGCTGGTTGATGCCCGTGGTCCCACCGATGGTCTCAGCTTCTACCGGAGCGCTGCTGCTGCCCTACGTCCCGGCCGGACAGGCACGGATGACGCTGCTGATGGGCTGCTATGCGATGTTTGGAATGAGTCTACTGGCCTCGATCATCATTATCACCTTGATTTGGAGCCGGTTGGCCGAACATAAGATCGGGGCCGCTGCGGCAGTCCCCACTCTGTGGATCGTTCTGGGTCCACTAGGCCAGTCCATTACTGCCGCGAATCTGCTGGGCGGGAATGCCCACTTCGCCGTGTCCGGGACCCTAGCCCGGGCGATGGAAGCCTTCGGCGTCCTCTACGGGGTTCCAGTCCTAGGCTTCGCACTCATGTGGGCAGCCCTCGCAACCGCCATCACCATCCGCACCGCCCGCCAGGGCTTACCATTCTCCCTAACCTGGTGGTCCTTCACTTTCCCCATCGGAACCTGCGTCACCGGATTGACCGGCCTCGCTGCTCACACACACCTGGCCCTGTTCGAGTGGATGGCCGTCACCGGCTACGCCGTCCTGGTAACCGCCTGGATCATCGTCGCCGCCCGAACCTTCCACGGCAGTATCCTCGAAGGCACCCTTCTCCAGAAGCCCGCAACGATCACCCGGTAAGAGAACCCAAGGTTCCCCTCCGGAACAGATCCTAACTCAGCTTGGATCCGAGGTTTGGTTCTGCTGAAGTAAGACGTGCGCCACGAGGCGCTTGTTGTTCGAATGGAGGTGTGAGACCTCGGTCTGCTGGCACTCGTAGGTGCTGGTTGAAGCTGACGGCAGCCGGGCCCATGGGTTGATGGGTGGGGTGGGAGCAGCCGTGACGAAGTCGGAACGGTCCGGGATTCCTTGACGGGCAGGGTCTGGTGAGCGAGGCGGGAAGGTATACGTAAGGAACCGGTGTTGTTAAACCTCTTCAATCAGTGCCTGCTCAAATCAAGGAAATATGGGCAGGGGTGCGGTGCGTACCCGTTCTCTTCCACAGGTAGTGGGAGCGGCGGGGGACTCCTGGTTCGGTTTGCCTCGTTGGGGCCAGGAGATCACGGTGAAGGTCTACGGCGTAGCCGTGATGATGCCGCAGGGGTAAAGCCGGGTGCCTCACTCGCTGATCGAATGCAAGTGAACCAGGGAACCAGAATCCTCTCGTTCCGTGCCGCTGTGTTTTGGTGGGGCGGATAGACACTTTGCCTGTTGAAGGGCGTTTTTGGGGCGGAGCCGCCGTAGTAGTCCGAGGCAGGGAAAGCCGGCCACATGGCCAAGGGCGGCAGTGTGTCAGGTAGTGGAATCGTGTAAAGGGTTGGAGGTTCGCTGGTGAATATCGGTGATGACATGCGTGCACGCAGTAATGCGGCGTCGGTGTCAGTACAACGGATGCAGGTAAAGCTACATCAAGGCCTCCGGTGCCCGCACCCGGATCTCGACCTTCCTCGCGGGCGTGTTCCTGCTGATCCTGGTCGTCGCGTTGGGCGACATCGTTGCCTTGATCCCGATGGCTGCGCTGGTGGCGGTGATGATCTTCGTTTCAGTGGCCACCTTCGACTGGCACAGCATCAGGGCCTCCACCTTGCGAATGATGCCCAAGAGCGAAACCACGGTCATGCTCGCCACCGTGGTCTTCACCGTCTTCACCGTCGTCACCGACAACCTGGCCATCGGAGTGGGTGTGGGCGTGCTCACCGCCATGGTCCTGTTTGTCCAGCGCGTGGCTCACTTCGTCACGGTGAAGCGAAGTATCGAGGAACACTTCGGACAGCAAATCGCCAAGTACGAGGTGGTCGGTGAACTGTTCTTCGCCTCGTCCAACGACCTCTACACCCAGTTCGAGTATGCGCAGGATCCGAGCCCATCGTCATCGACATGTACAACTCGCACCTGTGGGATGCTTCCACGATCGCTGCAGTGGATGCCATCACCGAAAAGTACAAGAAGTACGGCAAGACCGTCGAAATCGAGGGTCTGAATGTGGCCAATCTGAAGATGCGTGAACGCATGGCAGGGAGACTCGGAGGCGGACACTAACCGACTACCACGACGCGGTTGGGCTTGGTGGTTCAGCCCGAAAGGCGGAACCACCAATCCAGCTGCGGTTAAATCCGCAGCTAACCCGTCATCCGCATGTGACAGTCACAGCCTTGGCGGTCTCCTCCCCAGCATGTTCCGTCAACGTTCGTTACCGGACGCATCGATCTTGTGGAAAGCGCACTTTTCGCGGCACGGTGTTCCGTTCCAGGTCCATGCGTGTCGACGGCGACGCAGTGCAGCCATGGGTCCGGTCAGCACCGTCGAAGGTTTCCCGGAAATACTCCGTGCCGGCTGACATTTGGGGAAGGATCTGACGTAGTATCCACCATAGATATCGTTTCCCGATATCGGATATTGACAGATTGGGGTCGTGATGCGTGAATTGATGCGTGCGGCGGTGCGGCTGCATATCCTCCACCACGCAGCGGAGGAAGACATCCATGGAGCCTGGATGGCCGAAGAGCTGGCCAACCACGGGTATTCCATTTCCCCCGGGACCCTGTATCCGACCCTGCATCGGATGGAGGAAGAGGGCCTGCTCCTCTCCCGCCCGGAAGTCGTCGGCGGCAGGCCGCGCCGAGTCTACCGGGCCACGAAGGCAGGCCTGGACGCGCTGGGTGAGGGCCGCCGGTCCGTTGCCGAACTCGCCGCCGAAATCCTTCCACAACCTATCGAAAGAGAACAGTTATGAGTAGCCCCCAGGGCCTGGCCCGTCGACTCGGCACATTCGACGCTGTGGTCATTGGGCTGGGCTCAATGATCGGGGCAGGAGTTTTTGCAGCTTTCACCCCGGCTGCTGCCGCTGCCGGGTCCGGTCTGCTGGTCGGGCTCGCCGTTGCAGCCCTGGTGGCCTTTTGCAATGCCACCTCCTCAGCCCAGCTCGCTGCCATCTACCCGACTTCGGGTGGGACCTATATTTACGGCCGTGAACGCCTCGGCCCATGGCCTGGCTACCTGGCCGGGTGGGGCTTCGTGATCGGTAAGACCGCCAGCGCCGCGGCCATGGCCATGACCTTCGCCGCCTACGCAGCGCCAGCCGGTTGGCAGCGCCCAGTCGCCATCGCCGCCGTGATCGTGCTCGCCGCGGTGAACTATCACGGAGTAACCCGAACGGCGGGGCTCACGCGCATCCTGGTCATTGCCGTTCTGGCGGCCCTGGCAATCGCCATGGCGGCATCATGGGGCGGCTCAGTGGCAAATCCGGCCACTGTTCTCGGAGACGGGTTGCTGGCTCACGGAGCGTATGGGATCCTACAGTCCGCCGGACTAATGTTCTTCGCGTTCGCCGGCTACGCCCGGATCGCAACGATGGGTGAGGAAGTCCGTGACCCCAAACGGACCATCCCCCGCGCGATCGGAATCGCCCTAGCCGTTACCGTTGTGGTCTATGCCGTCATCGCGGTCACCATTCTGGCAGCCCTGGGCCCGGATGGGGTAGCTGGGACTCCCACACCCCTGGCCGCGGCCGTCGGCGCCGGTTCCTGGGCATGGGCCGGACCAATCGTGCGGATCGGCGCGGCCCTCGCAGCGCTGGGCGCGTTATTGGCGCTCATCGCCGGGCTGGGGCGTACGAGCCTTGCCATGGCCCGCGAGCATGACCTGCCACACTGGCTTGCCGCGATCCACCCCCGCTACAAGGTCCCACACCGGGCCGAGGCGACCTTGGCCGTGGTGATCTGCGCGGTCATCTCCGTCGCGGACTTGCGCGGGGCGATCGGCTTCTCCTCGTTCGGCGTGCTCATCTACTACCTGGTGGCCAATATCGCCGCTTTCACCCAACCCGCCACGGACCGCCGCTACCCCAAAGCCATCCAGGTCCTTGGAGCGCTGGCCTGCGTGGTCTTGATTGCAACCCTTCCGCCGCTGTCCGTGGGGCTTGGCATCCTCATGTACGTAGCGGGCATCATCCTGCGAATCATCCGGCTGCGCAAAAAACCTCACGCCACCATCCAATCTCCCTGAGAACATTAACGCCACAAGAGAACCCCTGTTAATCGGCTCTTGTGACTCTTCCGTGGGTCCTTTTGGCGCGCCTTAACGAGCGCACGCCGCTTTCCGTCTAGGTTTCTGACTGTCTAAGGAAAGAAACTTGAAGATGGGAAAACGGCGTGCAAGATGCAACTCTATGGCGGACTCTGCTTGGAGTCGAAAAAACGATCGTGGAGGACGTCAATTATGACGAGGAATCCGGGATCCTGATCGCCTCTGTCAGGCCCACGGCCTCGATGCAGCGCCGCTGTGGTGAATGCCGGCGGCGGTGCCCGAAATATGACTCGGGCGAGGGGAGGCGCCGGTGGCGGGCACTGGATCTGGGCACGGTCCCGGTGCTCCTGGAAGCCGACGCTCCCAGGGTGAGGTGCCGGGCTCACGGAGTCATCGTGGCCGCCGTTCCCTGGGCCCGGCACCAAGCAGGGCACACCCACACTTTTGATGCCCAGGTCGCCTGGCTGGCGACCCAAACATCCAAGACAGCGATCACCCAATTGATGCGTGTTGCCTGGCGGACCGTGGGGGCAATCATTACCCGGGTCTGGAACGACACGGCCGCGACCTTTGACCCGTTCGCGAACCTGACACGGATCGGCATTGACGAGATCTCCTACAAGCGCGGACACAAGTATTTGACCGTCGTCGTCGACCACGACTCCGGCCGGCTGGTGTGGGCTTCCCCTGGCCGGGACAAGGCCACGCTGGGCAAGTTCTTCGATGCCCTCGGTGCGCAGCGCTCGGCCGCCATCACGCATGTTTCCGCCGATGCGGCCGAGTGGATCGCCACCGTCGTGGCCGCCAGGTGTCCCAACGCCGTCCGCGTGGCCGACCCGTTTCACATCGTCAAATGGGCCACCGATGCCTTGGATGATGAACGCCGTACGGCTTGGAACCGGGCACGGAAAGCAGCCAAGGAAAACGAGCCGCCCCGTGGCCGTGGACGCCCGCCCAAGGACGCCCCCGCCCGGCCCGACAGCGAGCGGGCCGTGAAGCTGAAGAACTCCCGCTTCGCGCTCTGGAAAAACCCCGAGGACCTCACCGAGAAGCAGCAGGTGAAGCTGGCCTGGATCGTGCAGACCGACCCAAGGCTGGGCCGGGCCTACTACCTGAAAGAAGGCCTGCGCACAGTCTTCAAACTGCCACTGGACGAAGCCACCGAAGCACTGGACAAATGGGTGAACTGGGCCAGACGCTGCAGGATCCCCACATTCGTGAAACTACAAAAAAGCATCGTCAAACACCGCGCCAGCATCCTGGCCTCCATCGAGCACGGACTCTCCAACGGACGCATAGAATCCATGAACACCAAGATCAGGCTCATCACCAGGATGGCGTTCGGATTCAAATCCCCGGAAGCCCTAATCAGCCTGGCCATGCTCAGCCTCGGAGGTCACAAGCCAGCACTTCCCGGACGGAAATGACCCACGGATACGTCAGACGAGACGGATATTTTCTGTAATTTTCGGAGTCCTTTGACAACCTTTGTACGGCCTCCAAGGATGCCAACCACCAGGCAGGAGAGGATGAGGCAGGAGAGAGGGGAACCAAGCAGCCGAGATCGTCGACGCCCACGACGCACTCCTTATCGGCCACTAACCGCGGTCAAAACCACGCCACTTATCGACGCGACTCACAGTCCAGGACCTTTTCGCCCGCTCCGCGCCCGGTCAGCACTTCCTCCCAACCGGTCCGGAGGTAGGACGCTGTGGGGGCATCCGGGGCCAGGGCCTGCGGGTCGGTTCCCAGGGCGGCCTCTGGGGAGTCGATGCCAATGCGTGAGAGGTCCCGGATTGCGTTCTCCACATCCTCCCGGGACCCTAGAAGGGTCACCTGCTCACCCCAAGGCAGTATCCAGCCGAGGTAGGTTGTGAAGCTGGACCCGTCTCCGTATTCAAAGCTGATGCTGCCCTGGAGATGGTTGGGCGCGAACGCGACCCTCTGACGGAGATCCACAACCCATTCGCCGGCTTCGAGCCGGCGCCGAAGCTCGGCAGGGTCCACGGATTCGGGAACGCCGAGGTCCGCCGGGCCCGGGCCCTGGGTGTTGACCGGGCCCATGTGGGCGTAATACGACGGGTACGCGCTCAGGTTCGCGATCAGCTCCTGGACGAAGTGCTCCTCATCGGCATCCGTCAGTGCGTGGTTTACGTGCAGTTGCTCACCGACAGTGGAGGACCCGGCCCCAGTAGCCGGGCCCGAGGAACAGAAAGAACCGAAGCCGTGGGTGGGGAACAGGTCCGCGCTATGGTCTGCCTCGTGGGCCAGCGCATGCACTGAGGCGTACTGGTCCCGGGTCAGCCCGACTGTGTCTTCAGGGGCGACCAGGTCGGTGCGCCCCACCGACCCGTAAAGCAGGCTCCCGCCGGAGAACACCGCTTCCTTCTCTCTGTCCCGAACGATGTATGACAGGTGCGTATTGGTGTGCCCGGGGGTGGCGACGGCCTTGAGTGTGAGCCCGCCGATCCGCACAAGCTGCCCATCGATAACCGGTTCGCGCTCAAACGGGACCGGGTCGGCAGCGTTCATCAAATACACTGCCCCGTGGGCGCGCCAGTTCCAGGCCACCGGTGAGGTGATCATTGTGCATATGGGTTTCGGTCACATGGGTGATCCTCACCCCCGCATCCCGCGCTGCGGCATCGACCCGATCGGTGTCACGCTGCGGATCAATGACCAGGGCCACGTCCCCGTCATGCACCAGGTAGCTGCGGTCCCCCAACTGCGGGGTTTCAATAACAACAACGTCCATCATGTCTTCACTCTCCTATATCAACTAGCGGAACGCCATGGCGCCCCCCTCAACAGGGTCCGGGATACGGGCCGAAGCGATCGGCGCTACGGCACGGCGCGGGCTGGTCATCACCCCACCTGCCCCCTGTTGTCTTATCAGAGCCTGATGTAAGCCCAACCGGCCCACTGTAGGCGGGCCAGATACCCCACGGCGGCAGGTACGGTTCCCACCCCGGCAGTGAGGTCTGTGGCCTCGAGGCCGACCGAGCGGAGGCTGTTTCCGCAGGCCAGGACTTTTACCCCGCGCCTGAGCAGGGCCTCCAGCCGGTCCGCGGCGGCGTAGCCCGGGACCAGCAAGGCAACGCCAGGGCCCTGGATCACGACATGGATGTCGGTGCCGGCGCCGAGGTCCTCGGCGGCGTTGGATGCTGCGCGGAGCACATTCGGCAGCCAGGTGCCCGGATCCGGTCCGGTGCCGTGAAAGACCAGCCCGGCCCGCCCGGCCGGAACCACCTCTCCTGTCGGTGAAGATGAAGTACTGATGTCTGTCAAAGTAAAACCTTTCTGTGCTCCCCGGCCCAGCCATCCCGTTCAGGATGCCTTAGGCGCCGGAGGTGTGGAGTGGAAGCAGATAGGGGCACTGTTGCCTGGGAGTTGGTGATCAGGCGAGGGGGAGGAAGAGTTTGTGGATCTCCTCCAGCGACAGTGCTCCCGGACCGGCGGTCCCGTCCCCCTCCTCCGGGGCGCCGGTAAAGCAGTCGCGCATCGCGGTGGAAATGATGGAGAAGCCAGCCTGGTCCAGGGCAGCCCGGACGGCGGAGAGCTGGGGAATCAAGACCGGGCAGCCCGCCCCTGACTGCATCGCCGCGATCACCGCGCCGAGCTGGCCGTGGGCCTTCCTGAGCCGGTTCACCGTCCGCCGCTGCTCCGTCCCGGCCGCGACAGCCGGGACCAAGATCCGACCCGGGCTACAACCGCCCCGCGCTGGGCGGCCCAGCACGGAACGGTTCTTCCGCTGACCGGCAGACTGCACCGGGGCATGGGCTAGGCCGAGGGCTGCCGCTGGTGGGGTCTGGGCTGTGGTGGACATTGCGCTCTCCTGATGGTGGTATTTTCGGTCCCGCCCCCCACATAAGGGTGGGTAGCCTTCCCTGGGGCCGTTGCCGATGGACCGGCCAGGGCAGGGCACGTGTTCGCTACTTGACGGTGCCGTAGGTGACGGGGTGGCCGTCGCGATACCACTCGGTAATGCCGCCCATGACGTTCACCGCGTCATAGCCATGCTCGCTCAGGTGGGCGGCAGCGCGGGAACTCCGACCCCCGGAGGCGCACATCACATACACCGGGCGTCCAGGTGGAATATCACCCATTGACGCTGCGAGCCGGGAGAGCGGGACGCTCTTTGCCCCGGGTACCCGGGCCTCTGCGTACTCCTCGTCCTCGCGGACGTCGATGATAGGCGCGCCGGTTCCCAGGGCGGCCAGCTCGTCAACACTGATGCTCTTCATGGCGGGTGTCCTTATCTTTCAAATGAAACGGCAGGCATGAACCAATTTTATACCCCCAAGGGTATTACCGGCAAGGGCTGGTGGCCGGTGGCTGTTCTTCGCGGATGGCCATCACGACGCAGTCCAGGGCCGGCCTGAGGGACCCGGCCACCGGTCGGGAGCGGGTCTCGGCTGTGAGAACCGTCAGCCCGGCGCTTGCCAGCCAGTCGCTGACCTGCTTCGGGGTCTGCAGCACGTCCGGATCCTGCGGGCCTCCGTTGCCTCCGGCCAGGTTCGCCAAATCGTGGCTGACCAGCAGGAAACGGCCCCCTGCGGTCAGGGCGGCCGCGGCTGAGGCGACGGCGTTTTCCAGCAGGTCCTCGGGCAGTTGCAGATATGCCAGCAACGCTAGGTCCAGGCTGTCCGGAGCGGCGGCAAAGGCCGTGGCGTCCGCGACGGTCCAGGTGATCCGGCCCCCCACGCCTTCGGCCGTGGCTTGCCGGCGTCCGGTCTGCAGGCCGGCGGCGGAAAAGTCGACCGCTTCAACCTCCCAACCGCGCCCTGCCAGCCACACCGCGTGCCGGCCCTCCCCGGCTCCCAGGTCCAGCGCCCGGCCAGGGGGCAGCCCATTCAATTCCGCTGCGACCCACCGGTTGGGCTGATGGCCCCACACGACGGCGGTTCCACTGTAGCGCCGATCCCACTCCCGTGCTCCCATAGGAGGCGGTAATGACTTATCCATAGTCGATTCCATCCCCTCTGCGGGCGGCCTCTGCATGCCGCCCTGCGTCTTTGCTGATTCTTGCATACTGTACCCCAGGGGGTATATTATTTTGGCTATGGCAACCATAGATATCACCGAAAAAACGTTCGAGGACACCGTCACCGGCCAGGGCATCGTGCTGGTGGATTTCTGGGCCGCATGGTGCGGTCCCTGCCGGTCCTTCGCCCCCACCTTCAGCGCCGCCTCCGAAAAGCACCCGGACATCGTCTTCGCCAAGGTCGACACGGAGGTCGAACAGGGCCTGGCCGCCGCCGCTTCCATCACCTCCATCCCAACGCTCATGGCGTTCCGTGACGGAACCCTGGTCTTCTCCCAACCCGGGACGCTGAATGCCTCCTCCCTGGATGAGCTCATCGACCGCATCAAGGACCTGGACATGACCGAGGTCCAGGCCAAACTGGCATCGCGCCAGTCAGCCTGAGGCCCCCAAAAGGTCCATTGGAGCCATCCACACCCCACCAAACAGCTCGCAACAGCGGTGCCCAGGCCCAGCAGCAAGCCTAACCACCCCGTGCGCCGCCATCCTTTTCCACCCTCGTATGCCACGTCAGGACTCTGCGCATGAACCACATCGGACACCCGCAGGGCACGGCCGGGAGATCCACCGCTCCGCCGGCCACCGGGAGCCGGCTTGCCCGGGCAGGCCTGCGGGCAGTACGGACGGCGACGGTGCTGCGGCGCTGGCAGTGGTCCCGCTGGGTAGTGGCGGCCACCGCCACGCTTTTGGTACTGGCGGGGCTTACCGCTGCCGGCGGGCTTCTTTCCGGGGCCCGGCCTGCCGCTTTTTCCGGCCCGGGCGTTCCCGTCCCGTGGTGGGATTACCCCCTTGTTGCCGTCACCGCCGTGCTCGCCGGTCTCCTTATTGCCAGTTATGTCCGTGCGCCCATCGGTGCGGAGGCGACGCTGTGCGATACCCGCTGGCCGGTCCTTGGCCTGGCCGGCACGGCCCTGGCCACCGGCCCGTCCTCTGGCGATAACCTGCTGACCCAAGTGTTTGCCGGCAGCTCCCCGGCACTGCTGGCCGAGCTGATACAGCCGGTCCTGGGCATCGCCGCGGCAGCGCTGCTGGCGCGGGCCCTGGCCACCCACCTGTCCCGCGAACGCAGTGCTCTCACACCGTCCACCGATGAAACCGGTGCAACAGACCAAGGCACATGCGTGAGCTGCCGTCCCCTCTTCAACCCCCGCCGTGGACCGTCCACCGCCGCCGGAGAACAGACACACCAGCGCACTCACACACCAGACGATCTAATGAGACAAAAAACTGGAACGGGTTGACAATCGGTCCGCCACGCGCGTGGCGGCAGCATACCAAAAATGGTAGGTCCACACCCCCTCTGCTGCGCAGCATTGACATTGACACGACCAGGAATTTTTGCAGTTGCCGTTGAGAGATACCGAGGACAGAAACCATGGACACCAACAACCATCCCAGCCTCACAGAGAGCAAGGAAGCTATCCTTGCCGCGGCCAGGCACCTGTTCGCTTCAGGTGTGATGTCACACTCCGGTAACGCCAACCTCAGTGCCCGGACAGAAGGGGACCGGTTCGTCCTGACGGCCACCGGCGCCGTGCGGAACCTGCGGGCCGACCAGCTGGCGACCGTCAGCCTAGCCGGAGAAGACCTGGAAGGGACGCTGGGACCCGAGAACGCCGAAATCGTGGCCATGCACACCGTTATCTACACCCAACGCCCGGAAACCGGCGCCGTAATCCACACCCACTCCCCGGCCGCTACCGCGTTTGCCCTCGCCCAAAAGCCGCTGCCCTGCCGGGCGGACCGTTGCTGCGGTTCGGCCAGGCCCAACCGGTCCCGGTCATTCCCTGGGGGCCGCGCGGATCAGATACCTCCGTGCGCGGCATCGCCGAAGCGCTCAAGGACAACCCGGGAACTTCCGCCGTCCTGCTGGCCAACCACGGTCTGTTGGTATTCGGGTCCGACCCTCTGAGCACCGCCCGTCTCGTTGTTGCCATCGAGGAAAGCACCGAAGCCGAACTCGCGGCCACCGCCCTGGGCGGGGTCGTGGATTTCCCCCCCGGACGCTCTGGACGCCGTGCGCGCATCCATGGCCGCAACGCTGCCCTGAATCAGGACCCGGGCGAAGAGGCCCGGCCAACACAGGAACCCAAACTTCTCCCCTCCGGGAGCGTTCCAGCTTCGTACCCGGGCCGGCCTCATCAGGGCGATGACACCAACGGCCCTGGCGCCACAAAGGCCACAGTTGAGGCAAATGTTCCCAACCTTCAACCCTTGGTTGTTCTTCCCCAGGCCGGCCCGGGTCTTTAGGCGGTTTCGAGTTCCTTTAGGGCTGCCAGAAGTCGGTGATCGGCGTCGGCGGCGACTTCGGCGACTGCTGGGGCGTCGCTAAGCCGCACCATTGTCTGCGGGTCGATGGCTTGGATAACGGTGCTGTCGCTGTCGGATCCGCGCCTGATCACAACGTTGCAGGGCAACAGCAGTCCCATGTCGGGGTCCGCCGCGAGAGCTTTCTGGGCCAGGGCAGGATTGCAGACGCCCAGGATGAGGTAGTCACCCAGGCCTTGGCCGGCATCGGAGCCGAGCTTGGCCTCGAAGGTGGCGCGGACATCAATTTCGCAGAGAACGCCGAAGCCCTGCTCCGAGAGGGCTTCACGGGTCCGGGTTACTGCTTCGGCGTAGGGCAGGGCGACGGTGATGGTGTGTGCGTAGCTCATTGTGGTGCTCCTTCATCGGTTTTCTCAATCATGCAAAGAACTGTAAGGCCGCTGTACTACCGGACTTCGATCAGGCCCATCATGCCGCTGTCCTCGTGGTCCAAGATGTGGCAGTGGTAGACGGTTTTGCCGGTGAAGTCATCGAAGGCTATCCGGACCCGGACACTACTGCGGGCCGGGACGTTGACCACATCTTGCCACACGACGCTATCCACGGGCCGGCCGGCCTGTTCGATGATCTGCATCGGCCAAACGTGCAGGTGCACAGGGTGATCCATCGGGCTGGTGTTCCGCAGGGTCCATTCCTCGACGGCACCGGCCGGGACCGTGGTGTCGACCCTTGCCGGATCAAACGGCCTGCCGTCGATGGTGAAACTCATCATCTCGGACCCCCTCCCACCTCCCATGCCACCGCCGTTCATGCCCATCTCCATGGCGAAGACTAGCTCCCGGTGGGCGGATACCGGGGTGGCCCGCAGATCCCGCGGTGCCGGCTGGGTCGGGACGGGCCCCAGCCCAACGGCCGGTGCGCCGGTAACAGAAAGGGTGGCCAAGACGGTCCCGTCCGGGCCAGGCCGGGATTGTCCACCTCCGTTGTTGCCGCCCATCATGGATCCCATGCTTCCCCTGTCCACGGGCAGGGTACGTAGGATGGCAGTCCCTATGGCGGTGGTGACAAGCAGATCAGCCCGATTGCCCGGGGCCAGCAACACCTCCTCAACGTCCCTAGGACTCTGGAAGCGGCCCGAATCCAGACCCAGCAGCTGCAGGTGCTGGCCATCTAGGCGCAGTTTCAGGTACCGGGAGTTGCAGGCATTGATGATCCTCCACCGTTCACGCTCGCCCGGCCGGGCGGTTAGCGCCGGGCTCAGCTGGCCGTTGACCAGGACCATGACACCTTCTCGGCCCATTATTTTTTCCATCTCCGACACGGCCGCGATGGAGCCGCCCTCAGTGAGGGAGATATCGGAGATAACTAGGACCCGTTCCCGGGTTACCGGTACGGGCTGGGAGTCCTCGATGATGATCGCCCCGTACAGTCCGCCGAAGATCTGGTCGGCGACGCTTCCGTGGCGGTGCGGGTGGTACCAGTACACACCCGGCGGATGGTCCACCGGCAGCTGGTATTCATAGCCAAAGGACGTTCCCGGTTCGATTGAAACCAGCACGTTGTCGCTGTTGCCCCGCGGGGATACGTGCAGTCCGTGGACGTGGAGGTTGGTCGGATCCGCCAGCTTGTTCTCCAGCGTCACGTTGACCCGGTCCCCGGCCTGCAGAAATAGAGTGGGCCCGGGTAGGGACCCGTTATAGGACAGCGCAGTGGCGTCCTTGCCTGCGATGCGCATTTGGCCCAGAGCCGCTGAAAGTTTCACCTGAAGACGGCCATCGGCACTGTGCAGGGCCTGTGGTTCGATCAGTTCCTGGCCGACGGCGGCTTGGAATCCAGGACCCTGTCCCCACAACAGGCCTGCCGCACCCGTTGCGGTGGCCACGACCCCGGCACCTCCCAGGAACAAGGCACTGCGGCGGCTGAGGGGTTGCATCAGGTATCGTCCCTGAGGACGTTGAGCCGTTCGCGGTATTCCTCGGTGCTCAATTCTCCCTTGGCGTAGCGTTCGTCCAGAATCCGTCGGGCGGTAGTCTCACCCACAGTGCCGAGGGGTTCCGTACCCGCTCCTGGACGCCGGCCGGTCCCAGGCCGGGTGATGCCCCCGGAAAAGGCTCGCACGGCAAAGATGACCAGCAGGACAATGCCGATAATCAGGAGCAGCCAGAACAACCACGTCCAACCCATCGCCGAACCATATCCGTTCATCATTTTCCTTCTCCATTCTTTCTCCACCGGCCGCATTGGACCCTAAGTGCTGTCTGGAACCGGCACGCGAGACAACCTCGCCCTCCGTGGGCTTAGTTTTGGTGTGGTTGTTGCGGCTCAGGCGAGGGACAGGAAAAGTTTTTCGAGGTCTTTCTTGTTCATGCTGGCATCCTCTTTGGTGATGCACTGCTCCAGGCCGGTGGCGATGATGGCGAATCCTGCCCGGTCCAACGCCTTGGAGACAGCTGCCAGCTGCGTGACGATGTCTTTGCAGTCCCGGCCCTCTTCGAGCATGCGGGTGACGGCGGCGAGTTGGCCCTGGGCGCGCTTGAGGCGGTTGATAATCGGGGTGATTTCTGTTGAATCAAGTTCCATGGTGGGCTCCAAAGCTCGGTACGTATTTTCTACATTGTATACCCAGGGGGTATAAAGGCTAACGGGCACGCGCCCGCACCCGGGCGGTTTCGCCCCGCTTGCAAGATACCCCATGGGGTATTACCGTTGTGAATAGAGGAACGGAGAATCCCTCCCGGGAAATCCCCACCGCCCAACGAAGGAGAGCCCCATGCTTATCGAGCGCATTTACGACGAAGATCTATCCCAGGCCAGCTACCTGATCGGCTGCCAAGCCAAGGGTGAAGCACTCGTTGTCGACCCCCGACGTGACATCGCCGTGTACCAGTCCCTGGCTGCAGCGAACGGAATGAGAATTGTGGCGGTCACCGAAACCCACATTCATGCGGATTTCCTCTCCGGTACCCGCGAACTGGCCGCCGCGACCGGAGCCACCGCGTACGTCTCCGGTGAGGGCGGGACGGACTGGCAGTACGGTTTCGAGGCCGAACGCCTCAATGATAATGACGAGATCACCCTCGGGAACATCACCGTCAAGGCCCTACACACCCCGGGGCACACCCCCGAGCACCTATCCTTTTTGATCACCGACGGCGCGTTCGCGGACACCCCGGGATACCTGCTCTCCGGTGACTTCGTGTTCTCCGGAGATCTGGGCCGGCCGGACCTGCTCGACGAGGCGGCCGGCGGCGTTGATACCCGCTTCGCCGGCGCCAAGCAGCTCTTCACGAGCCTGCGAGAGAAGTTCCTGACCCTGCCGGATCACGTCCAGGTCCACCCCGGCCACGGTGCCGGCAGCGCCTGCGGCAAGGCCCTGGGTGCGATCCCGTCCTCCACGGTCGGCTACGAGCGTCTCTACGCCTGGTGGGGCCCGTATCTCGCGGCCAACGACGAGGAAGGTTTCATCAACGAACTCCTCGACGGCCAGCCTGACGCCCATGCTTACTTCGCCCGGATGAAGCGCGAAAACCGGGAAGGGCCTGCCGTGATGGGCGCACGCGCCCAGCTGGCAGAACTTGCCACGGCCGACGTCGTCCGCGACCTTTCCCAGGACGCGGTGACGTTTGTTGACACCCGCTCCAACGCTGAGGTCCACGAAGGCACGGTTGCCCGGTCTCTAAACATCCCGGCCGGGAAGTCCACCGCAAGCTTCGGTGCGTGGGTTGTGAATCCTGAAACGGACACCAACCCACTCGTGCTCCTGGCCCCTAGCCAGGCTGCCGCGCAGGAGATGTGGGACCATCTGGTTCGGGTTGGCATCGACACTGTCGCCGGCTACGTCACTAGCATCGAGGGCCTGCCTACCAGCACCCCGCAGCTCATCCAGTCTGAAGAACTGGACAGTTTCGACGCAGCGATGATCCTGGATGTCCGCAACCGCACCGAACACGCCGCCGGTCACATCCCTGGCTCCCACCAGCTCAGCGGCGGCCGCCTCATGTGGCACTTGGACGAGTTGCCGGCGGAGGGAACCATCGTGTCCTACTGCCAGAGCGGGGTCCGGAACTCGGTAGCGGCGTCCGCCCTGCGCCGGGCCGGCTACGACGTCGTCGAACTCGACGGCAGCTACGCCGCCTGGCAGCAGGAACGCGAAGCTGTGCCCAGCAACTGAGACTGTCAGTACCTGAATTAAACGATTGACAGCGTTGGCGGCGGTCGGGTGTCCCGACCGCCGCCAACGCATGTCCAAAAGAGCTGGAGTTCCAAGATGTCGCCCCGCAGCAACCCGTCACCGCAAGACCGCACCGTGCGGCGCGAACACCCTCAAGGCACCGCTGTCACGCTGGGGCTGCGTCAGAACCTGGCCCAGTTCATGCTCCTGGTGGCCGTCAACGCCCTTGTCGGCGGAACCCTCGGCCAGGAACGGACGGTGCTGCCCCTGCTGGCGGACCAGGTCTTCCACTTGGACCTTTACACATCCGCGCTGACGTACATCCTGGCCTTCGGGCTGGCCAAAGCCGGAACGAATTACTTCGCTGGCACCCTTTCCGATCGCTACGGTCGAAAGCCTGTCCTCGTTACCGGCTGGTTCATCGCCATCCCCGTCCCACTGCTACTGATTCTGGGACCTTCCTGGGGCTGGATCGTGGCCGCTAACGTGATCCTGGGCATCAGCCAGGGCCTAACCTGGTCCACCACCGTGATGATGAAGATGGACCTCGTCGGACCCTCACGTCGCGGCTTGGCCATGGGCCTGAACGAAGCGGCCGGCTACCTCGGCGTTGCCGCCACAGCACTGGCCACCGGCTACATTGCAGCCAACTATGGGCTCCGTCCGGGACCGTTCCTACTCGGCGCCGCCTACATCGCCCTGGGCCTGGGCCTTTCCGTTTTGTCCGTGAAGGAAACCCATCACCATGCCCAACTGGAAGCCGCCAACCACACCGTGGCCCATCCCAGTGCACGTGCGGATCTGAGCAATCGGCAGGTCTTCACGCTGACCAGCTTCCGGGACAAATCCCTGTCCTCGGTCAGCCAGGCCGGCATGGTGAACAACCTCAACGACGGCCTCGCCTGGGGGCTGTTCCCCGTCCTGTTCGCGTCCGCCGGACTGAGCATCGAGCGCATCGGTATCCTAGCGGCCGTTTACCCAGCTGTCTGGGGTGCGGGCCAGCTCGTCACAGGCGCCCTGTCAGACAGGTACGGACGCAAACCCCTGATCGTGGGCGGCATGCTCGTCCAGGGTGTAGCCCTGGGAATGGTTGCCCTCGGGCAAGACTTCGGGATCTGGCTCGCTGCCGCCGTGCTGCTGGGCGCGGGCACCGCCATGGTCTACCCCACCCTGCTGGCCGCGATCGGTGACGTCGCCCACCCAGCCTGGCGCGCACGCTCCGTCGGAATCTACCGACTCTGGCGCGACGGCGGATTCGCCGTCGGCGCCCTGGTCGCCGGTATCCTCGCGGACGCCTACGGCATCCCAGCGGCGGTCGCCGTCGTTGGCGCCGTCACCGTACTGTCGGGAATCCTCGTGGCTGTCCGGATGCGTGGCACCGACCACAAACCTGCCCTCTAGCGGCCTGCTTCCGGGAAAGGTACGCGTTGGCCCAGATGCAACAACCCAACAACGCTGATCCCTCACAAAGTGCACTTACCGGTCCCCCATCCAGCCTGTCTGGGCATACCGATCACCCCTTCTGCGCGGTCCCCGGTTCGGCTTAACAACGGGCTGGTGCATGACTTGCGCTCTCTTTTGGCGTACTCGCGTCACACCCCACCCGGCGCATTGGGGTGCCAGTGCGGCGGGTGAAGTATTTTAGAGAACACTCAATACCCCATGGGGTATACTGATGGGACAATCCATCCAGACGAAGGAGCAAGCAGATGTGCCGTGCAGTGACATGTAAAAAGTGCCAGAAGACGACGTGGGCCGGCTGTGGCCAGCACGTTGACCAGGTCATGCGCGGGGTTCCCGCCTCCCAGCGCTGTCGCGGTCACGAGCAGGAAAAGTCGGCTGGCAAGGGCTTCTTCGCGAAGCTGTTCGGACGGTAAATCCGCCCTAACGGAACCCAGAAACAGCTGTTGGAACAAAGGAAGAGCCGGAGGACATGTCCTCCGGCTCTTCCTTTGTCTCCTTGCCGTGTATCTCAGGAGAGTAGTGCCTGTAGTGCGACGTAGGCGGCGATCACCAGGACGAGGATGGCAAAGCCGCGTTTGAGGGCCTTGTCCGGGATTCTGGTGCCGATCCGTCCGGCCACGAGTGAGGCAGCCATCGCGGTTACGGCGAAGGCTGCCGTGACTGTCCAGTCGATCTGTAGGTCTCCGAGATGGGCGGCGAAGCCGGCAGCTGAGTTGATAACGATAATGACCAGGGACGTCCCAACCGTCAGTGCCATGGGGAGTCCGAGCACCAGGGTGAGTGCCGGGACGATCAAGAAGCCGCCACCGACCCCGAGCAGGCCGGTGAGGAATCCGACGACGGCACCGGTGGCGATTGCCTTGGGAAGGCAGCTGCGCCAGTTGATCCCGCCGCCGGGCAGCGCGCAGGCACCTCCAGCACTAGTGGTGGGCATGAGCATCCGGATGCCGGCGAAGACCATGATGACGGCAAAGGTCAGCAGCAGGATTTTAGGGTCCAGGAGACGGTTGACTGCCGCTCCGAGGTACGCCGTCGCAGTTCCGGCGGCGCCGATGATCAGCGCCAGGCGCCAGTTCACTCCGTTGCGGAGCCGGGGCAGCACCGCGACGGCGGAGGAAGCACCGACAACGACCAGCGACGTCGGGATTGCCGCGGCAAGCGGCAGCCCCACGCCGTAGACCAGGGCGGGCACGGCGAGGATGGATCCGCCGCCTCCGACCAGGCCCAGCAGTGCGCCGACGATCAGCCCAAACGCGGCCGCGGTTACGATCATTCCCGCGCGCTCAGGTTCTGTAGCGCTTGGTGGGCGGTGGGCTCGTTAACGGAGCGGTTCCACGGCATCTTGGAGAGCATCTGTCCCATGGCGCAACTGTTCGTTGCAGCAGAGAATGTCAGTCCGGCCCCGATCCCGCCAGCGATCAGGCCCAGCTTCGGGGAGACGAATTTCGCCGCGACGATGCTGGCGAGCACCAGGGAGCCGGCGGTCATCCGAACCTGGCGCTCCAGAGCCCACGGTCCACTGCCACGGACAACTTTTCCGCCAGCAGCGGCGTAGGCGGGGACTCCTCCGGAGAGGACACTGGCACCGGCCAGGCCGACGGAATCAAGGTGTTTGCGGGCCTGCTCTGCCCGGTTGCCCGTCTGGCAGACAAGCACCACACGCGTGCCCATCTTCGCAGCGAACTCTTCCGCGTGCTCGCTGAGCATCGCCAGTGGCACATGATAGGAGCCCACTATGTGCAGGGAATCAAACTCTGCGCCATTGCGCACATCAACGATCATCAGATCTTCATGGTTGTCTTCCCAGAACTTCAAGGTTGAGGCATCGATGGACTGAGGAGGGGAATCAATGGTGCTGGTCGTCTTCAAGGAAGTCATGATCTCTTTCGGTCTATTGTGGAGCATTTCAGGTGGCGGCCCCGCGTTTGCGCGAAGCCGCCATCCACCGTCCAATTGGCCATGTCGGGGACAGGATCCGGGAAAGTGGAAGTCCGGGCGGCACGTGGGGACATGCCGCCCGGAAGGTCTGGTGGGGGTCAGCTGACGGGGAAGCCTGCGGCTGTCCAATCGAGCATCCCGCCCGGCACGGTGTAGGCGGTGAAGCCAGCGGCTGTGAGCTGGTCCGCGGCCGCAGCACTGCGGGCTCCGCTGCGACATATGGCGATGACGGGACGGGACATATCCAGGTCCTTGAGGCGCTCTGGCAGTTCGCCCAGGGCGATGTGCTTCGCGCCGGGGATCATGCCGTCGGCGACTTCCTCTGGTTCGCGGACATCAACAATCTGGGCGTCGTAGCCGCCCTTGAGCTGTTCCGCGAGCTGCTGTGGGGTGATTTCCATGGGGTGGACCTTTCGATAGTCCAGGGCTTTCGCCCTGTAATGAAGTGAACTTATAAGAAGGGAACTTAGTGGCTCCTCCGGGAGGAGACAGGTGCATGCTCAGGTCAAGAGCATGCAAAGTGGGCGGATGTCTGCCAGCGGCGGTCGTTGGCACCATCCCGGACCTCACCGCTTCTGACGCTTGGACGTCCGCAGGCGCTGGGAGACAGTCGCGGATCGCCGTCGAGATCACTTTCAATATGCCTTAACCAGGGCCACTTGGGTGGTTGCCAGCTAGGTGACTACGTTGCTGCTCTCAGTCCCGGATGCGATGCCGGCAATCAACTGGAAGGGTGCCCCTGGTCGCGATAGAGGCGGGGACGGTTTGGTATCTTCCGACATCGGGGCCAGATTGGTGCTCCTGGAAGTTGACGGTCGAGGCCATCCTGACTTGCCACCACTCTGGTCAGTGACCGAGTGACCCTTACAGCACCCCTCGGTGACACCCCCATGACATTGACCGCATCGCAGTCTTCCCTAGTAACGCTCTTCATTACTGGTGTCCTTTCGCGATGCTCAAGAGCCGGATGGGCGTCTTCTTCTCCCATCCTAATACCCCCACGGGTATTTATGTGAAACTGCACAGCCCGCTTCTAGCCTTCAATGATATACCCCATAGGGTATAAAGCTCTGTCATGGCAACTATCGATATTTGGGAAAAGATTTTCAACGACACCATCAGCGGCACATACATCGTGCTGGTGAACTTCTGGGCAGCCTGGTGTGGGCCCTGCCGGATGTTCGCCCCCCACTTTCAGCAAAATATCCGAGATCCATGCGGACATTGTCTTCGCGAAGGTGGACACCGAGGCCGAGCCCGGACTCTCCGTCGCCGCCCGCATCACCTCCATTCCTACCCTGATGGCCTTCCAGGAAGGGATCCTCGTCTTCTCCCAACCGGGAGCCATGAACGCAGCCGGACTCGAACAGCTCATCAGCAGCATCAAGGAACTGGACATGGAAGAAGTGCGGGCAGAAATGGCCGCCGCTACGGTCTCGTAGGAAACCACCGGGCCCACACCCCGGCCCTCGAGCCTGATAATCGCCCAGCTGAGACGACGAGAAACCTTTAGGAGAAGCAAGCCCTTCATCACAGCTTCCGGCAGCGCAAAGCTGGCCCTCATGGCCCTGGATCCGGCGGTATCTAGCCGGTACGCGTCGAGTACCGAGGCGTTGGCCGGCCGGCCGGGCCCTTACTTCAAGGCCACTCCTGACACGGTTTCCTCGGGATGGCCGTGGTGGCTGTCGTCGTCTGCACCGCACAGATCGCCGCCACCGGCCGGCATTGACCGGGGAGGAGTCCACGCGCAGCTGATCTCCCTCTCACTGAACGGCATGGTGACTGTCACCGTGGCCACCTGGTGCAATGCCCTGATTGTTGCAGTCGGGGCGCTTCTGAAAGGTTTGGTGGCTGGCAGTTATTCTGGAATCCGTTGCCGACGAGCTCAACGGCCGCCCCCGCGCCGTCTCAGGATTCTTCACGCCACGCGAAGTATTCACCAAGCTACTTAACGACAATGTTGCTAAGACGGCTTGGCACCACCGCCAGCGTTGAGACCATGACGAAATCACCCGACGCCGAAGGCCGCACCGTCTCCCATGAGGCCATTTACCGGTGGATTTACGCCCTGCCCAAAGGTGAGCTGGCGAAGTCCGGGATCCTGCTCCAGTCAAAACGCACGAAGCGCAAATCGGTGAAGCCGCTGGGTGAGCGCACGGGCGGGAGGATCATCGGGATGGCCAGCATCGACGACCGTCCAGAAGCGGCATCTGATCGTCGTGTTCCTGGATCGTGGGAGGGGGATCTCATGGTCGGCAAGGGAGGCAAGAGCGATATCGCGACCCTGGTGGAGCGGCACAGCAGGTTCTTGATCATGCTGGGCCTGCCGGAGGGCAAGAAGGCCGACGGGCTCGCGGATGTGCTGATCGATCGGGTCAATGATCTGCCGGCGCTGATGCGCGGTTCCCTGACCTGGGACCAGGGCACAGAGATGGCCCGCCACGCCCAATTGACACTGGCCACAGACCTGCCGGTCTACTTCGCCCACCCGCATTCACCGTGGTAGCGGCCCTCGAATGAGAACACCAACGGACTCATCCGGGAGTACCTGCCCAAGGGCATCGAACTGACCAGTCACCAGCCCTACCTAGACTCCATCGCCGACGAACTCAACGACCGGCCCCGCGCAGTCCTGGGACTCCTGACACCACGGGAAGTATTCACCAAGCTACTCAACGACAATGTTGCTAAGACGGCTTGACACCGCCACCGGCTGTGACCTTGAAAGAAAGCCGACAAGGTATGTCAAAGCTGCTGATACTAATCTCTTGCACGCTAGCGGGAGTTGGCGCCGTAGAGCTTGAGCACGGCTTTCAGATCGCGATCCCCAACATGAATTTCTTGTTCAGAGACAACGGCGATGGGGTCGGCCGACAGTCCCAGGTCGCGGCGCCTGAGCCAATACGCCCAGCACTTACTTGTTCCATATTTCGAGTGGAACTTGATGCCATCGGCATAGCCGCCGTCGTCTAGGACCTGCTCTCGAATCCACTCGGCAATCATGGTGGTCGCCAGGCGGTTGTTGCCGGTGAATGTGCCCAGGGTAATTTCAGGCTCACCGATCCTGGCCAAGGCCACACCGAGCTCCCGGTTGAGTGCAGCGATGGAGGCAGCGTCCGTGAGATCAACCCATTGGGCGGTGGATGGCACTTGGAGCTTGTACATGAGCCGGCCATCGCGCCAACTGGCGGGAAGCCAGCCGGGGACCATATTGCCATTGGCAACCCAGTCTTCCTCGACCATGTGTTGTGCTTCAGCCAGTGTTTTCCCGAAGTGTTCAGCAGCAAAAGCAATTGCAGAACGAAACTCGGCGCTGAGTCGGATAGGCGCCAAAGTCTCCAAGAAAGCTATGCGCCTCGTATCAGCAATATAGACAGTCGACCCAGCAGTATCGAAGCGAGACCAAGCAGCACGATCCTCTGCCCCGAGAGGCATCGACGTGTGCGGGAGCGGCGACAGGGCTCCATAGGAACTCTTGGCGATCCGCCATCCCACCAGCGGCTGCGTTACAACAGTGAGGCCGGTGGTGTTACATACGCGCTTCATCCAGCGAAACTATCCTCGATCATTGCCTGAGCGGCCGTCATGACCTTTCTTGATTCCAGGTTGCTGATCGCTTCAATGGGTGAAATCTCATCCAACCAAGGGTTCGCGCCGATGAACCACAATCTTGCAACGTGCTCACCTTCGTTCGCGGACACAGCAGTCCACGCCCTGTGGGCCAGCAACAGTCTTTGCACTGCCTCTGGTCGGGGTTCGGGACCGTTTTCACGGGCCCACTTGTAGCTAACCCGAGGATCTTTACTTCCCGTAAGAGCCGCCACCAAGGTTGCCCCCAGCGCTCCGTTGAGTTGCCTCACGACTTCACGGATCCCAAGACGCGCAGTTCCTGCGAACCCTGCATTCGTAATATTTGCAATGCTCATAATTGTCCTAGTCGTAGTAGTGGTATGCCCAGTCTACCTCTCCAAAGGAGTCTTAATCCAATAAAAAACCACCAATAATCCAAAGTAAAGACAATGACTCTTATGCTCGGTGCCCCAGCTGCGTCCCTCGCGTCGTGACGGGCTAACGATCTCTTGCGCCGGCCCGCACAGCGGCAGAAATGGCTGACCTGAAACGCGGGGTTCCCATGGCGAACATTGGCGAATGCCCGTATCACGGCAGTTTAGTCGCAGATCCCGAATCCACTTTGGCTTGCTTGCCTACGTGAGATCTAACCGACGAGATACGGGGTATTGAGGTCGTAATTCCCGGCGGTGCCTTGCCTAGAACATCCGCGCCACCAGAGGAAAGCCACTCCTGAAACAGCTGAGTCCCCTGCCGCTTCTGACGCCAGAATGCCCCTCATCAACGTCAGCTATTGAGTACCCATGCGGCGCAATGACAACAAACGAGAAGATGGCGACGGCTTCTTCTCCACCGGCGCCGAGGGAATTGCCGACCTTGCCTGATCCAGGCAAGGCACGTCATAAGCCGAAAGGTCCGGACAAAAGCGCGGAACCGCTCCAGCCAAAGGGGAAAACGGGCTTCAATCTGGAGGGTTTGTGGAGGGTTAAGTTGAAAATGACCCCTAAAAGGGGCCATTTTCGTACCTAAAAACCGCGTGTTTCCGGGCTTTCTGGGCCCCCTATCGGATTCGAACCGATGACCCCCGCTTGCGTAACAGGGGTCCATTCGAGGTTGCCAATAGGCCTCTTTGACCTGTTCCTGCATGAAGTGATTGCAACAATGCAAGATACTAAATAGTCGCTGTTGCGTCTTCAAAAGTATGAGTTCTGTATGACGTGGTGGGAACGCCCATCAGACTGGTTCACGACCACGAACATAGCCAATTAGCCACCCAAGCTGTGCTTCTCATTTTACTCCTGCTTCTTCGCGGATAGCCTTTAAACCACAAATTTCACGGAACGGATCTTCAGCGCTTCTACGCGGGAATTTGCTGACCGTCACACCTGACGCTGATCTTGGGCGCCTTGCGGCCCTCGATCGCATCGGGTCGGATAGGTGTGACGGCCACGCCACTCAAACGTGGCTTGATTCGCGGGACGGTTCACGATTTGCGGCCAGCTTTACGAGGTGACCGACAAGACGAGATGGCTTCGTAGGCTGACTCAGGTCGGGCCTCCCAATCGGCTGATCGGAGGCAGCCCAGGCAGTTTGTCGACGGTTGCCAGGATTCGCAGTACGTCTTGTGCAGCTTGTCGGTTTGACTCTTCCAGCTGCATCCATCCGTGGTGCGTCGGAGACTCGAGCGCAGCAAACAGGGCGTTGAACCTCTGCCTATCAGAGCCATGACGCGCCTCGACGATGGCGTAGGGATCTTTGATACATGCGCACAGCACGGCTGCGTCGTCCAAGTGCCGGCCACGATCACGTGAATCCGTCATGTAGGCAGCACCTTTAAGAACCAGTGCGCCGTGCAGGTCGGGGATGCTCAGTCGAGTCTCGGCGCCATCATCGCCAGTGATCACCACGTTTACTGTGCGCTGGAGAGCCTGGGTACCGCCCTCGATCCGGAACGGCTCCCTGCCGGCCATCCTCGTAATGTTCCGCGGCGCCGTGTGGTCTGCGATCATGACGTCGACCTGCTGCTTACCGCGAAGGAAGCGGTGGGCTGGTGCGTCCTTGTTCAGGGAGTGCTCGATCTCGTAGCCCAATGCCCGGAGGGCATGTTGCATCTTGGGAGCAGTAGTTGCTTCCGTCTCGATGTGCAGCACCATGTCCACGTCCGGGGTGGCTCGGCTAACCGGAAGGCCAGCTGCTGTTGCGTGTAGCTGAACCATGAGTCCTCCGACCAGTGTCCACTGTTCGGAAGGGATCGCGGCGGCCAACTCCATGCATTGCGGCCAAGGTGACGTCCACCCTCCGGCTGGCGCGTCAATAGTCCAGGTTTCGCGTTCAACCACCATTAGCTTCTTTCCACTGTGTGAAGATCTTTTCGAGCATGTTTTTACCGGCGGCCCGCTCCCGGGAGTTCAGTGATTCCATAAGGTCGACGGCGATGACAGCATCTGGCGTACCCGGCCCCTCGAAGGCATATCCGTCATCGACGATGTGCACGATGATATTCCCGGCAGGGTCCTCCACCAAAGACAGTCCGTTGACAATCATCGGCGCCCTGACCGAGTCGACGTAACCTTCCAGAATATCGGTCCGTCCAGCGGCAAGCCCGAAACGCTCCGCAACCACTGAATCGTTCAGGGCCGTCGTCCCCGTAGGCAGGAAGTAGTCTGCGGCACGAGGGATGCCAGCGGGCGCAATGCGGTAGCGCTTCACTTCGTCTTTGGTGCCCACGGCGGCGGCCAGTTCGGCGGGATCCATGATTTTGAGGCGCTGCTTGATACGATACCGGGCCGTCGCGTCAATCCATCCGGGGGTTCCGCCTTCGATGATATTGAGCGCAGCCCAGGCCGTCGCGGCATTCCAGCTGCGCCCCTTCAGGGTGCGCCGGTTCTTATACCGTTGGACTGATGCACTGTCGATGAGGATCGAGCGTCCAGCGCGGCCAGCGACGAGCAGACTTCCATTCTTCAGGAGTTTATGGACCATAGCCCGTGTGGCCGCCAGCTCTTGGGCAGCTTCCTCTGTGGTCATCCACGATTGAAACATACGCATAATGGTATACCATCATCAACCATTATGAATAGATGTATTAGTGCACAACGATCTACCAATACGCCCATACCTAAGCAAGGCAGCCCCCAGCCATGGGCGGCACCATAGAAGGGAAACATGATCGCATGCCCCATCCACGCCGGCACACATCAAGAAAACGTTCCCAGAGTGGTCGCCTCTCAGAACAAGAGACGTAGATCGGAGCTTTCATCCCCGTGGCACCAAGGCCAGGCTATCCACCCGATCAGACTCACTCAAAATACGTCGGCATCGTGATCAGGTACTTCATTCGAACCGAAACAGCCTGCGTTGGAGGATCGGAATTCCAGCAGTGCGCAAACATCAACGAACTATATAACCGCAAGTCAGAGCATGTTGAGAACTAATAAACGATCGTCAGTTATCAACGCTTATGAACCCCGCTCTCCTGCATAGGGGCGATTCTGAGCTGCCAATAGGCCGTTTTGGTCTTTTCCTGTATGGGCTACTTGCAACAACGAGTGATACTAAGTAATCTCCACTTTGCACTGATTTGGATGAGTTTTGTATGACGTGGTAGGAACTCCTGCGACTGATGAACGACCTCTGGGCATGGCCAACCAGCCACCAAAGTTGCGCTTCTTATTTTACTCTTGATTAATTCCGGGTGACGGGGTGTTGCTAGTTCCGGTTCAGCCCAAATTGCCTTGTGAGGAGGGTCCGCTTCTAGTGGGCCTCGCCTGCGTCGTCTTCCGCAGTCGACGCAAGTGGACTGAAGACCTGCAAGATGCTGAACTGGAAGTATTGCCGGTGAGTAATGGGCGGCATGGATCAGGGCTATCAGGACTTCGTCCTCGATCTGCCGGGCGCTGGGACTGCGTCCTCGCCAGGCATAATATCCAGACGTTGATACGCCCAGCTGGGTGCACATGAACTTGACATCGAATTCTTTGGAATCAGCCCAGTCCGCGATCGCAGCAAAAATCACTGCTGGCCTTTCGCGAACCAGGTCGATACTTTTTTTGCGAAATCCAGCTGCATTTCAAGTTTCGCGTTTTCAGTGCGCAAACGCTGCAATTCAGCCCGTTCGGACTCGGTCAAAGGTTTCTCCACCGTGGCGACCTTATCCGGCTGGTCCTTCTTCACCCATTTCCTCACGGTCGTATCACTAATATCAAGCTTCTTCGCGACTTCCGCGACTGAATAGCCGCCGTCGGTAATCAACGCTACCGCGTCACGCTTGTACTCATCGGTAAAGCTCCTGCGAGTGGAACCCATAAAAGTAGTCTCCTACAATCGGGAACCCGAGCAAACCCCAACCGTGTCCACCAAACCGGGGACGCTCCAAAGGATGAGTTTTGTATGACGTGGTGGGAACTCCCGCCCGACTGCGGCACGGCCTCGAGCATGACCAATCAACCACCAATGCTATGCCTACCATTTTACTCTTGATTCACTCAGGGGGACGGTGGCACTGCTAGTTCCGATTTAGTCCAAACTGCCGTGTGAGGAGGGTCCGCTTGTAGTGGGCTTCGGCTGCGTCCACTTCCGCAGTTGATGCACCCGGACTGAAGACCCGCAAGATACTGAACTGGAAGTATTGCCGGTGAGTAAAGTCGAGTTTGTTCAATTCGCTAAGTGCCACATTGCCACCATGGCCTGTTTTCGCATACTCGCTCCAGCGGCCCAGGATGCGCTGGGCGCCGTCAGCGTTCCCAACGTAAAGGTGTTCAGTCTTTGTGTCAGCTATCAGGTAAATGCTCTGGACAGAACTTAGCGCCTGGCGCCAGCGCTCATAGCGCGAGTCGTCCACGACCGCCACGAGTTCACTGAAAGAGAGCACCACCTGATCGAAACTAGGGAAAGGCTCAGGGCGGGCATCAGCGATCTTCGTGATCAGGAACCCAACTGCGCTACTTGCTGACTTTGCCCAGCCCAGTTCACCGTGTCCTTTGACCATTCGACTACCAACCGGTCTTCAAGGTCTCTGAGGAACGTAGACGGCTGAATTTCAATGCAACGCAAAGCCTCTGTCCGCATGTCTGCTAGCTCCCCGTGGTTTTCATATGCATGAAGGAACCGTGCGCGGCGTCCGCCAGCGGCGATGAAATTCAACCAGTATTTAGGCGGCTTGTTCCCAATCTTGTTCTGAATTCCTTGCCAGCGTACATACTCATGTATTTTTCCGGCCTGAGGTCTGCTGGGCCAGTCAGCCCGTCAGGGTTGTAGGTATGGCGAAGAAGCAAGACCTCTTGTCGGTCAACTCCTGATGCATCAATGAGGTCATCAAAAGCTAGCCGTCCGGTGAATGGTGTTGGTGCTTTCATTTGGCTGATTTTAGCGCCCGCCATCAAAACAGATGTGCCGCACCAACATTCACAAGCACTGAAGACGATGGTGAACGGGTCCGGCCAAGTTCCAAGTGTTACTACTTTCGATCGGCCAACCCGAGTAGCGCCCGCCCATATTTGCAACAGTAAAGGGCCCAGTAAATTTACCCGTCGAGAGCCCTGGTTGAGAGCATTGCTGCGAGGTGCCGGCAGGTTTCTTCACAAGCGCCAGCCTAGCTACCAAGTGCGGCAAACCCGCCTTATAATCTCGCCTCAACCCGCCTTGGCCAGGGCCGGGAGCCAGTCGAACACCGGCTGGAAGTCTCGCCGCTGAGCCTCACCGATCTCCGGTGGCATGAGAGTTCGCCAGTGGGATACTGCGGCTGCCACTTCAGAAACGATGGCCCGGGCCTCGGTCGGATCGAGACGGAAAGCTCCGGCTTCTTCAAGTAACGCCGTTATCCCCTCACTTCGTTCTCGAGCACCACCAATGCTGGTGGAGCGAAGGGCTTCGGTGTTCGGGTTCGGGTTGATGTCGAAGGCTGGCGAGAGGACCCAGCCGCGATCATTACGCAAGAATCCGTGATTGCGGCCATGGTCGTCTGTGTTGTTGACGGCAAGGGAGAAAACAATCCTGCGGAACAACTGGTGGAGCTGGGCCTCTGCCTGGTCAGCTACTGCCTGAATGTCCCCCACGATGTCGAGGTAGTCCATGTCATCGCCGTCGCGGTTTCCCAACAGCGTCATCGCGGAGATGTACCCAATACGTACCCCTGACTGCGCCCGGTCAAACCGGCGCGTGAGCAGCACTGCTCTCGCCCCAACATGGACCAGCTCATGCTGGGGCACGGTGATGCTGGCGGCCGCGGCTAGACGCAACGTCACGGCCTCCAATTCGATGACCGACCAGGCATCCGTTGAGTGCGTAAACTTTGCCATCCACAGTTCGTCCCCCTTGCCGACGGCTGCCTTGGGGCGGGCGCCACCGAGTGAGTCGGTTCCCATCTGCAGTAGCAACTTATAGGCGTCGTTGTCATCATTGTCGGCGGCAACCGAGTCAACTGCGCCTTGGAGTTGAGCCAGGTCCAGCAGCGGCGGGGTGTCGTTGTCCGGGTGCTGATGCAGCGCACTTCCGCGTCGGTAGCGCAATGCACCTTGCCTCGTATGGTCAGAGACACCAAGAAGCAGGTCATCGTCGTTGGGATTGCGGCCGATACGCCGGCTGACAATAAGCCGACCCCAGCGGTCCGGAGCACCGTCCTGCATGGGCCCGGGAAGGCCTGCCGCACCAGCGAACGACCCGCCTGTCAGTGGGATTTGCGGAGCGAAGGGGTAGGCATCAGGATTGGCTCGATACTCGTCCGTGTAACGGAGCATGAACGATCCGCCGGGGCGTTTAGGAGGATAGAGGTTGGCTGCGTGGACCGTGCGGCCCGCCAGTTCGATGTCGACTTCGATTCGATCACTCATGATCGCACCCTCTGCGGCAGTTTCTCGGCGGCCCGGGCCCTGCCTAATTCAGTGTTGTAAGGATCCAGAGCTTCAACAAGGAGGTTGTCCACCCCCAGAATGCGGGCAACCATCAGGACTGTGATCAGTGACGTTCCCCCTTTGCCGGATTCCAAATCACGGATTGTATTCACCGAAACACCAGCGCGTTCGGCGACCTCTGCAACCTTGAGCCCGTTGAGCTTGCGCCAGTCAGAGAAGTACTCACCAACCCGCACAGCAGTTCGCTGCGTCTTTGCTGGAACATACCGCTTCACGATCCCACACTTTCATCGACAACATCAGTATATATCAACTAAATCTTGATAAATATCAGAATACTTACACTTATGATCGCTCAGATGATGTCACAGCGCCAGAAATTCCCCGCTCCGCACACAGGGCCACCACCTGTCCGCAGAATCCTTGAGGCCTCATGCCCGCTCTGAAGCACGACAGATCAAACAACGCTAGGCCGATCAAGACTCGTCATTTATGGAGCAGCGGACATGAGAAAATCGGCTAGATATCCCCATCAATCAGCCTTAGAAGTTCCTCAACAACTGCAATCCAATTTTCATTTAGAGCGAGCTCTACAAGTTCATCCAACAAGATTCGCGCATTCGATTCCCCCGTGCCGCCCCGGACAACCGCGGGGCCGCCTCGGCGGACTCCCCGGTCAACCGCACGCACCGGCACGGCATCAACATGGCCTGCCGCACGGCGACGGGGCCACTCCTTTCACGTGGTGGCCCCCACGGTATGGTTGCCAAATGCACCTGCCGAATGGTCCAGATCGTGAGCAGTCCGACAAGAGAGGCGACACAGATTGGATTGTCGTCGACATCGCCCCGGAACTGCGCGCTGGGTTTGCCAACCGCTTTGCGGGGATGCTTCAGTTCCGTTTCGCCGGTGCAGGGAGACTGTAGATCACCAACCCAGGACGGATTAGAGGCCAATGACCGACGAAAACTCTAATCAATCAAACCTTCGATGCGACGCAAGCGGCAAAAATATTGGGCGGGTGATCCCGATACCCGGTTCAGACGACTGGAAGATTGAATGTCCTGTGTGCGGGACCTGGTGGCACGGCGGTAGTAGTGTCCTCAGCGAACACGACCGCCCGCGATAGGCGAGCAACTGGAGGCCAGTGACCGGATTCAGCTTTCCATGCCCTGTCACGACAGAATGGTGTTGTGAGTGACGACACTTCTGAGTTGCCGGAACAAGATCCATTGCCGGGCCTCAACGCTGGCCGGGACCCTGCACTGGCTCGTGAGCTGGCAGAGTTGCGGCTGGACAACGCCCGGCTTCGTAAACTACTGGAGCTGAGTGAGGAGCAAGCTGCGGCGGCCCATGCCGACCAGCCGGTGTTCGCCGCGACCATGCCGGCCGGCCCGGTAACCATGCACTCCACACCGGAAACCAAGGTCCTGTTCTTTGAGAGCCTGTTTCGCTGCCGCAACGACGTGTACGCAACGCGTTGGGAAAACACTCAGGACGGGCGGTCGGGCTGGGTACCCGCCGTCGTCGGTGGCTGGCACAAGGGAAAGCCACGCGACAGCGTCTCCTTCCTCAAGCTCACACCTTCCGTCGTCGCAGACCATCTGACTGGCGCAAAACACATCGGCTTATACCCGCTCACTGAAAAGGACACCTGCTGGTGGATCGCAGCGGATTTTGACGGCAGTGCAGCCATGATGGACGCATTGGCCTACGTCAAGGCCGCCCGGTTCCGCGGCATTCCCGCCGCACTCGAAATTTCCCAGTCGGGCCGTGGCGCGCACGTGTGGATCTTCTTCACGGAGGCCGTTCCCGCAGCATCGGCCCGGCAACTGGGCACGGGCCTCATCCATGAAGCCATAGGACTGCGGGGCAGCATGAGCTTGTCCAGCTACGACAGGCTGTTCCCTTCGCAAGACGCGCACACAGGAAAGGGCATGGGGAACCTGATCGCGGCCCCGCTGAACGGAAAGCGGCGTAACAACGACGGCACCACCTTGTTTTTGGACACCACAACGTTGGAGCCCTTCGAGGACCAGTGGGCGTACCTCTCCAGCCTGGACCGGCTCACGCCGTCGGCCATGAACGGCCACATCCGACGCCTGCCCTCAGTTCGATTGGGCAAGGACGTGCGTCAGCTTGAATTGCCGCCGTCGTCCAAAATTGTTCCCCGTCCGGCCATGGTCGTGCAAGCAACGTTCGACTCGCGCCTGACTATCCGAGCCATTGACCTCGGCCCGGCCATGATCTCCGCCATCAAACATGCCGCGTCCATGGCCAACCCCGAATTCTACGACCGCCAACGGCAGCGGCGATCCACCTGGAACATTCCCCGCTACCTACACTTTTACGACGAGACCCTCGAAGGGGACCTCATCATTCCGCGAGGCTTACTGTCCCTGTTGCAGAGGTTGGTGGAGTCCGCCGGCAGCACGCTACGCGTCGACGATCAGCGAGCAGCGGGCACCCCGAAGGACCTTGAATTCCTTGGCGAACTGCGTCCCGAACAGAAACAGGCGATGCATGCCATCGAAAACATCGAGCACGGCATTCTCGTCGCTCCACCAGGCGCCGGCAAGACGGTCATTGCGTGCGCAGCGATAGCCCACCACGGCGTTTCCACGCTCATCCTGGTCGACAGGAAAGCACTGGCGGACCAGTGGCGGAAGCGGGTCCAAGAACTGATGGGAGAAATACCCGGCCAGATCGGCGGCGGTAGGGCCAAGACCACCGGAAGGATCGACGTCGCTCTTCTTCCCACGCTGGCCCGTCGCGACAACGTGGCCGAGTTGACGGCTGGCTACGGCTTTGTGATCGCTGATGAGTGCCATCATGTGCCGGCTGCGGCTTTTAGCCATGTTATGAATCAGATGCCGGCCAAGCATTGGCTCGGCCTGACGGCAACGCCCTACCGGCGCGACAAGCTCGATGCGTTGATGTATCACCAGCTCGGCGATGTGGTCCACACGATCACTGCGACGCCGGCCCAGCAGCTGCCTCGCCACGAGCTCGAGATCCCCTCCCCCGCCTTAGCACTGGAGCTGCATCGCACCAAGTACGCCTATGCTGGCGACGCCGATCCCAGCGTGCCCGGCGGCATCGCCGAAATCTACCGGGACCTCGTGGCCGATGATGAGCGGCTGCAGCAGATTTACGACGACGTCATGGCCACTTACGCGGCCAACTCACGTATCTTGCTGCTCACCACATGGAAGGCACACTTGGAACAATTCCGCGTCAAGTTTGTCGAGGCCGGCTTGTCGCCGGTGGTCCTTTCCGGTGGGATGAAGAAGGCCGAGACGCGCGCGGCTGTGGAACTGATAGAAGCAGCCGATCCGGACAAACCACTGCTGGTGTTGGGAACGGGGGCGTTCATTGGCGAAGGCTTTGACGCGCCCAAACTGGACACACTATTTCTTGCTGCACCGATCTCTTTCAAGGGACGCCTTGTCCAATACGCGGGGCGCGTCACACGGCCATTTCCCGGCAAGAACCGTGCCACAGTCCATGATTACCACGACGAGCTCACCCCCGTCTTGGCAGCTTCACTTTCCCGGCGGGCTCCCGGCTACGTCTCGCTTGGGTTCCCGGATCCGCGGAAGATGTAGCCGGGCCGGCTGGTTGCGGGAGCCCGGATTGCTCGCTCACAATGGCCCAGCAGTCTGCGCAGTCAGACCGTCTCCCCCTCTTCAGCTTGCCATTTTGGGCTCTTCTTTTAGCCCATCAACTTCATTGACTGTGGCGTGGAACACTAATAAATTGGTTTTTGGGATCCCAAGATGGGATCCCAAAACATACTTTGTTACACACACTGCTCCAAGTCCCTCTGCACCACCCCGGCCAGCCGTCCATCGGGCCCAGACACCGACGGCTGTGGAACTCGGCAGTCCAGCAACACTTCCTCCCACCTTCCATGTAAAGGAGCAGCCATGTCTCTCCCCAGTACTGAAGCGGTCGCAACTCCCACCACGGTCAATGATGACCGGCCCGGCAAGGACAATGTGCAACGTCGCACCAAGGTCCGCTGGAAACTGTTCATCTTGCTCTTGGTTGTCGTAGCCGTCAACTACATCGACCGCGGATCCATCTCCGTCGCCCTCCCCGTCATCCAAAAAGAATTCAATCTCCCGCCTGAGCTCGTCGGGGTCCTGCTTTCGGCCTTCTTCTGGACCTACGCCCTCATGCAGATCCCTGCGGGCTGGTTGATCGACAAGTTCGGTCCACGCAAAGTCATTACTGCCTCGTGTGTTGGGTGGGGCGCGGCGACAGCTGCATCCGGCCTGGCTGGCGGCTTCATGAGCATGTTCATTGCCCGGTTGGGCATTGGCGTTACGGAGGCTGGCGTGATGCCGGCCGGCGGCAAACTCAACGCCATCTGGATGCACAAGAAGGAACGTGGCCGAGGTGCCACCATCCTTGATGCCGGCGCCCCGCTCGGCGCAGGTGTTGGCGCCATCCTCATCACCTGGTTCATTGCCGCCACCGGCAGCTGGCGATACTCATTCTTCATCGCCGGTGCCGCCACCGTCGTCATGGGCTTGGTCATCTGGTGGTATGTACGCGACAATCCCCGCGACCACCGCGCCGTCAATGACGCCGAGGCGGAGTACATCGAAGCCTCACACGCTGAGGAGGACGCTGAAGCTGAGCTGTCCGGCAGCACCGGCAAGCGCGCGTTGCTCCCCTACTTGAAGTTCCGTTCCTTTTGGGCCATGTGCTTCGGGTGGCTCGGCTTCAACGGCGTCTTTTACGGCCTGCTCACGTGGGGCCCGCTGTACCTGTCGCAGGACAAGGGATTCGACCTGAAAACAATTGGCTGGGCCACTTTCGTGATCTTTGGCGCCGGCTTCGTTGGCGAGATCCTTGGCGGCACCATTGCAGACAAATGGCGTGAAACAGGTGCATCAGCCAACTTGGTGATGCGTACCCTGCTGGGCATCTCCAGCACCGTGGTGGTTGCGGGTCTGATCGGCGTCACGATCGTTCCGGACCCGACGACGGCGGTCGTCCTCCTCTCGGTGGTGATGTTCTTCCTTCGCTGGGTGGGCCTGTTCTGGAGCATCCCGGCTACCTTGGGCGGCCGGACAAACGCTGGAGTGCTGGGTGGAGCCATGAACCTCAGCGGCAACATCTCCGGATTTGTCACACCGATCGCCGTGGGTTTCATTGTTGGGGCAACCGGCTCGTACACCTGGGCATTGCTGTACTTTGTGGGCGCCGCAGCCATCATGGGCGTCTCCGTATTGACACTCAACTACAACAAGAGGCTGCCCGTTTAGCCTGCGGGAAACACTCAGGACACCGTCCCGACGCGTTCCGCGATCACAACCCTTCGCTCAAACCAGAATGGAGCAATCATGAACGACTCGCAGGACACCCGCGAAAAAGTTCGCCCCTTACGGGAAACCGTCCGTGACACCATTCGGGCACGAATATTTGAGGGGCACTATGCTCCCGGGACGCGTCTTGTGGAACGTGACCTGGCCACAGAATTCCATGTCTCCCGGCTCCCCGTCCGTGAAGCCTTGCGCATGTTGCGCCAGGAAGGCATCATCAGCGACCGCAGAGGCAGGGGCGCGGAAGTCAGCGCCCTCAGTTCCAGGGATGTTGCCGATCTCTTCGACGTTCGCAACTCTCTGGAAGTTCTGGCCTGCCGCTTGGCCGCGGACAGGGCCAGTGACAAGGACCTGCGGATGCTCGACCAGCTGTTGGGTGATGCCGAAGGTTTTTTGGCCAAAGGCTCCCTCCTCGAAGCGCACCGGTGCAACAGCGATTTCCACGATGCAATCACACGAATCGCAGACAACAATTTTCTGCGCACCGCCCTGGAACCCCTGCAAGGGCGAATGCACTGGCTGTTCCGGCACGTCAGCGACCTTCCGGAGCTGCTTCAGGAACACCGGGCGCTCTACCTCGCCATCGCCAGCAGGAATCCCGACCGTGCTGCCGCACAATCCGCCTCCCACATCGACAAATACCGTGAACAGTTCCCGCTGGACAACCACGAACCGGATCTCCCACAGCGGACCCCTGAACGAAGGAACCCATGAAACTCCTTGTCATCAACCCCAATATCAGCGAAGACGTAACCGCCCTCATCGAGGCCGAAGCCCTGCGCACCGCTTCCCCGGACACTGAACTCATCGTCCAGACAGCCCGATACGGCGTCGAATACATCGAGACACGCTTCGAATCCCTCATCGCCGCAGGAGCAGTCGCGGAGATCATCGCCGAACAATGCACAGGCCCTGACTCCGACCAGATTGACGGCGTCGTAGTAGCAGCTTTTGGCGACCCTGGCATGCCGGCATTGAAGGAACTTGCAGGCATCCCCGTCATCGGAATCACCGAGGCCGCACTGTGCGCGGCAGCCTTGCAGGGCCAGAGATTCGCCATTATTGCCATTTCCGACCGCATCAAGGCTTGGTACCAGGACTGTGTCAACAACTTCGGTTTGGGCAGCCGCCTCGTCTCCATCCGGTCCATCAACGAGACACTGAACTTCATCGGATCGGTTCAAACCGACTTCAAGGAAACCCTTTTGGCGTTGAGCCGGCAGGCCGTGGCAGAGGACGGAGCCGACGTCGTCATTCTCGCCGGAGCCCCACTGGCCGGCCTTGCCCGGGAACTTGTCGGGCAAATTCCAGTCCCCGTGGTGGACGGCATCTCGGCCGGCATCCACATGGCCGAAGCCGTGGTGCGAATGGGGTCCGGATCCCACCAGTCAGGATCGTTCGCTCCGCCCCCAGCCAAGGGTCGCAAGGGCCTTTCACCATCTCTCAATGCGGCCTTGGCCAACCTGCAACCGGCACCTGCCGCTGCACGATAGGAACAATCATGTTGAACATGCCAGAACTCGTCATCGCCAACGCTACGGTCGTCAACTCTTGGGGCCGGCGCCACGCCCATGTGGTGGTGCGCGACGGAAAAATTGAACAGGTGTTGGATGCCACGAATCCGGTACCGGCGGCGCTGCGCACCATCGACGCCACCGGACAGCTGGTTATTCCGGGAGGAGTGGACGGCCACTGCCACGTTGCACAGGTCACCGGCAGATTTTCCACGCTGGATGACTACCAGACCACGTCGTCGGCAGCTTTGTGGGGCGGCACCACGACCATTGTTGACTTCGGCATCCCCCGCGATGCCACCGAAACGCCTCTTCAGGCCGTCCGCAACAAGCGCCGTCTCGCAACCCAGTCCCGCTGCGACGTGGCCCTGCATGGCTCTGTCGTCACCTGGGACGAAACCGTTCCATTGCAGCTGGAACAAATGGCGGCCGAGGGCGTCCGCTCGGTGAAGCTTTACACCACCAACCGCGACAGCACCATGGCCAATGGCGACACGATCTTGAAGGTCATGCGCGAGATGGTGCGCTTGGACGGGCTGACCTACATCCACGCGGAACACGATCCAATCATCGTTGACTGCACCGAACAACACGCCGCGGCCGGAGCCATCAGCATCAACCACCTGCACAGAACCCGCCCGGAGCTGGCAGAGGAAGTCTCCGTGAAGGAAGTCCTCGCCATGGCCGAATACACGGGAGCACCCGTCTATTTTGTCCACCAAACCACTCCGGGCGCCGTCGATCTGGTTACTGATGCACGACACCGCGGGCACGAAGCGTTCTCGGAGACCTGCCCGCACTACCTCACCCTGGACGAGAGCGTGTACCGGTCCGATTTCCCGGAATGGTTCGCCTGTTGCCCGCCAATGCGCAGCGCCAAGACAGTCGCAGCCTTGCGCAACCGTCTGGCCGCAGGCGTCATCCACACCGTGGCCTCCGACCATTCCTGCTACGACCTGGCCCAGAAACGGGAGCGCACAGACGATGTCCGCGCCATGCCGCACGGTCTGCCGGGCGTGGAAACCAGGATGCCCGTCACCTATACGGCCATGATGGAAATGCCGGGCTGCCGTGTGGAGGACTTTGTGGAAGTCTTCTCGGCAGGGCCTACCCGTATCAACGCCATCCCGGGCAAGGGGACCATCGCTGAAGGGTACGACGCCGACATCGTCATCTTCGACCCCGACCAGCAACGGGCCGTCGACGGCGCCCAGTTGCATATGGGGACAGATTTCTCCCCCTTCGACGGCAAGACCCTCTCGGGATGGCCCTCCACAGTTATTTCTGCCGGACATGTTGTTCTCAGCGACGGCACTTTTCATGATCCGGGGCCCGTCGGAAAGTTCATTGCCCGGAACGGCTTCCACAACCATCAAAACACCGTCGACGGTGCAGCCGTCCTCTCAAACGTCTAGGAGCAGACATGCCTTCCACATCACGAACCAAGCGCATCGGCATGATCGTGCCGTCATCGAACACCTGCCTTGAGCCGCAAAGCTACCGAATCCTCGGTGATCGCCAAGACGTCACCATCCACTTTGCCCGAATACCCGTCACCCGGATTGCTCTTGACGACTCATCTGACAAACAATTTGACGCCGAGGTGATGCGTGACGCGGCACGCCTGCTGGCGACGGCCGACGTCGACGTCATTGCCTGGAACGGGACCTCAGGTTCATGGCTGGGCGTTGACCACGACCGCGAGCTCGCATCCCAAATCCAGGCTGCCACGGGGATTCCGGCAACCACCTCCACGCTGGCCTACATGGACGCCTTTGCATCCTTTGGCACGGAATCCATCTCGTTGTTCACCCCATATACGCAGGATGTGAACAGCAAGATCATTAACGCCTACGCCGAACACGGCCTCATCACCGTGGCCGACCACGCCTTGGGCCTGAGCGACAACGAATCCTTCGCACGCGTCACAACGGATGAACTTCGACCGGGCTCGCTCAAGCTGGCGGCGTCGGCGCCAGACGCCGTCGTATATCTTTGCACCAACCTTTTCGGGGCCAACATTGCCGCCGAAATCGAAGAGCAAACCAATATCCCGGTGCTGGACTCGGTGGCCGTCACCCTCTGGCAATGCTTGAAACTTGCCAACGCGCCGCTCCTGGCTCCCCATTGGGGACGGCTGCTCACCGATTCCTAGTCGAAGTCCCCTCCGGGGCCCGCACCAGCGAAATCCATCGGCATGTGGCGAAGGATCTCATGGGCCGTTCACGCCCAGTGGAACAGCGGGCCCCATGCAACAACCACCACGGCTGCCCAGATTGCATAGACAGGCAGGTGGTCCGTCTTCCAGCGCCCCAAGGCTGCAACCGGGCGGCGCCCGCGCACAAATGCCAACCCAAGCCATGCGGACACCACCAGATTGACCAGCAAAATGATGTTCAGGCCAAGGGCCGCCGCACGGTTTGAGGTCAGCCCCAGTTCAAAGGTCCGCCTGCCATCGCCACCAGGATGACCAGATCACCCACAAGCGCGGCAACCACCATCACCACCTACAGCCAGTCCGCGAATCCAGCCGGGGCGTGAGGTGTACGCGCAGAAATTGTGTGCAGCCACAACGCCAGCACCAAGACCAGGATCACGGTCATCAGGATCAGCAGTTCACGCTCAACGTCAAGGGGATCCGGGTTGACGGCGAAGGCGACCAGCAGTGCCGCCAGCAACAGAATGGTCAGGGGCGAGAACACTCTCGCCAACACCGGGGCACTGCTCTCAATGACGTTCTGCTTGGACTCCACCAGCCATGCGGCAATGAGGGTTGCCCCGGCCGCACCCAACGGCAACACCCATTCAAACAGGGGGACTTGCGGATCAATCCCAACGGCGTTGAGGGTGCCTCCGGCCAGGGCCAGCAGCAGGCCGCCACCGGCCGCTATCAAGAAGTATTACACCGCCCATTCGCCGGTGAACCGGATGAAGTCCATCCGGCGCCGCCCGGGCCGCGATTCCCCGCCCATGTAGAGCACTCCCGTCAGAAGCCACAGAAGGATGGGTGTGTGGATCGCGGCCAGCAGCAGGGTGTCACTGTGCTCGTCAGTGAACGGATAGGCCACCAGCAGCACGGCCGTAGCCACATATCCGGCAGCCATAATCCCCACTGTCCGCAGTGGGACGTTGCGCTTCCAGACGAAGAATGCGGCCATCCATGGCAGGACCAGCACGGATGCGAGGCGGACAAACTGCTCAGTGCCCAGCCATGTCATGCCTGCCCTCAGTGACAGGGCAGCTACAACACCCCAAGCGATGGCGACCCACAAGTCCCGGCTGAGCCTGCTCGTCTCCTCCTGGTCGCTGCAGGTCAAGACGAGTTGTTTCCACAGGCGTTGACATGCCCGGGAACCCCGGGACATTCGAACCGATATTGCTTCATGGGATAGACGGGTGAACTATGCAATCCAGTTCAGCCTGAACCCTATCGCCACAGGTCAGAGGTACATTCACCGCCTGATATTTACCACGCCTTTTCAACGTTTATAACCCCCGCTTGCGAAGCGGCGGTCCATTCGAGCTTGCCAATAAGCCCTTTTGACCTGTTCCTACATGATGCGATTGCAACAATGCAAGATACTAAATAGTGGTCGTTGTGTCTTCAAAAGTATGAGTTCTGTATGACGTGGTGGGAACGCCCTTCGGACTGGTTCACGACCACGAGCATAGCCAATTAGCCACCGAAGCTGTGCTTCTCATTTTACTCTTGCTTCTTCGCGGCTAGCCTTTAAACCGCAAATTTCATGGAACGGATCGTCAGCGCACCGACGCGGGAATTTGCTGACCATCACACCTGACGCTGATCTTGAGCACCTTGCGGCCCTCGATCGCATCGGGTCGGGATAGGTGTGACGGCGACGCCACTAAAACGTGGCTTGATTCGCGGGACGGTTCACGATTTGCTGCCAGCTTTACGAGGTGGCCGACAAGACTAGATGGCTTCGTAGGCTGGCTCAGGTCGGGTCGCCCAATCGGCCGATCGGAGGCAGCCCAGGCAGTTTGTCGACGGTTGCCAGGATTCGCAGTACGTCTTGTGCAGCTTGTCGGTTTGACTCTTCCAGCTGCATCCATCCGTGGTGCGTCGGAGACTCGAGCGCAGCAAACAGGGCGTTGAACCTCTGCCTATCAGAGCCATGACGCGCCTCGACGATGGCGTAAGGATCTTTGATACATGCGCACAGCACGGCTGCGTCGTCCAAGTGCCGGCCGCGGTCCCGTGAATCCGTCATGTAGGCAGCACCTTTAAGAACGAGGGCGCCGTGCAGGTTGGGGATGCTCAGCCGCGTCTGGCCACCGTCATCGCCCGTGATCATCACGTTTACCGTGCGCTGGAGAGCCTGGGTACCGCCCTCGATCCGGAACGGCTCCCTGCCGGCCATCCTCGTAATGTTCCGGGGTGCCGTGTGGTCTGCGATCATGACGTCGACCTGTTGCTTACCGCGAATGAAGCGGTGGGCTGGTGCGTCCTTGTCTATGGAGTGTTCGATCTCGTAGCCCAGGGCTCCGAGTGCCTGTTGCATCTTGGGAGCAGTGGTCGCCTCTGTCTCGATGTGCAGCACCATGTCTACGTCCGTGGTGGCTCGGCTGACGGGCAGACCCGCTGCTGTTGCGTGTAGCTGAACCATGAGCCCACCGACAAGAGTCCACTGTTCTGAGGGGATCGCGGCGGCCAACTCCATGCATTGTGGCCAAGGTGACGTCCATCCTCCGACTGGTGCCTCAATAGTCCAGGTTTCACGGTCATCCACCATTAGCTTCTTTCCACTGCCCGAGAATGCCTTCGAGCATTTTTTCGCCGGCAGCCCTCTCCCGGGAGTTCAGTGATTCCATGAGGTCGACCGCAATGGCGGCATCGGGGGTGCCGGGGCCCTCGAATGCGTATCCACCATCGACGATGTGCATGATGATATTCCCGGCAGGGTCCTCCACCAAAGACAGTCCGTTGACAATCATCGACGCCCTGACTGTGTCGAGGTAGCCTTCCAGAACATCCGTCCGTCCGGCGGCCAGCCCGAAGCGATCCGCAACCATTGAATCGTTCAGGGCCGTAGTTCCGGTAGGCAGGAAGTAATCTGCAGCGCGGGAAATACCAGAAGGTGCAATGCGGTAGCGCTTCACCTGGTCTTTAGTGCCTACAGCGGCGGCCAGTTCGGCTGGATCCATGATCTTGAGGCGTTGCTTGAGTCGGTAGCGGGCCGTCGCGTCAATCCAGTGCGGAATTCCGCCTTCGATGATGTTGAGCGCAGCCCAGGCCGTCGCGGAATTCCAGCTGCGCCCCTTCAGGGTGCGCCGGTTCTTGTACCGCTGGATTGAAGCACTGTCGATAAGAATCGAGCGTCCAGCACGGCCAGCGACAAGTAGACCTCCACTCTTCAAGAGCTTATGGACCATAGCCCGTGTGGCCGCCAGCTCTTCCGCAGCTTCCGCTGTAGTCATCCACGATCGAACCATGGTCATAATGGTATACCATCATGAACCATTATGGATAGATGTATTGGTGCATAACGATCTACCAATACGCCCATACCTAAGCGAGGCAGTCGCGCAGTCATGGGCGGCACCATAGAACGGAAGTATGAACGCATGACCCATCCACGCCCCCACACATCAAGAAAACGTTCCCAGAGTGGTCGCCTCTCAGAACAAGAGACGTAGATCGGAGCTTTCATCCTCGTGGCACCAAGGCCAGGCTATCCACCCGATCAGACTCACTCAAAATACGCGGGCATCGTGATCAGGTACTTCATTCGAACCGAAACAGCCTGCGTTGAAGGATCGGAATTCCAGCAGTGCGCAAACATCAACGAAATCTATAACCGCAAGTCAGAGCATGTTGAGAACTAATAAAAGATCGTCAGTTATCAACGCTTATGAACCCCGCTTCACCAAGAAGCGGCCATTTTGAGTTGGCTATAGGCTCTTTTAGCCTGTCCCTGCGTGGTGTGATTGCAACAACGAGTGATACTAAATACTCTCCACTTTGCACTGATAAGGATGAGTTTTGTATGACGTGGTGGGAACTCCCGCCGGACTGCTGCACGACCTCGAGCCTGGCAAGTCAGCCACCAACGCGTTGCTCCTAATTTTACTTTTTATTCATCCCGGGCTGCCGGCAAGTCGTCATATTCACGGAACCCATCTTCAAGGCCCGACGCGTGGACCCGCCAATTGGCTCACCTCACGGTGATCATGGATGTGTTGCGGCCCTCGATCAGATCCGTTGGAGCTACGTACGATGACACCACCCGTTCAACGGCGGCATGATACCCAGGACAGTTCACTGCATGCCGGGAGTGATCATGAAGTAAGTGATAATGAGTCCTGCAGCGTTCTTCTCGTCAGCCGTCGTGATTGCGTTGACGTTCACCGACTTACGCGCGAATGTTGCCGTTCCCGATGCTTTGGCACCGCCCCGGCGGGGCGCACAGCATAGCATGGGTGTGCGCATACCTCTCTCAGAAGCCATTGAACGCCTCAACAACGTGGCAGGGGCAGACCAAGCACAGCTACGAGCCCTACCGGCGCCACGAGGTCAGCTCCGGCCGATCCACCTGATATTCTGGCGGTACGTGGCGCCCGGGAGTTAAATGGTCGAGGCGGGAATTTCCGTTCCAGGCCATTCGACGGTGACGCCATTGACCGATGAGGCAACAGCGACAATCGATTCTGCGGACAAAAGCATTGCGGTATCAGGGAATGAGTTCGACGTGTTGTAGCTAATCCCCAGCAAATTCCCGTTGGAATCGACCACGGGGCCTCCGGAATCCCCTTCGCTTGCCTCCGGCTGCATCAGCCGTATCGCGCCGCCCTGGTGAGTTGAGCGGTGCTTGGCATTGCTGAGGCGGGGGAATCCATCGCGTCTTCCCAGCTGAGTAACTTCGGCACCAAAGTGGTGAGGACCAATATCGCGGGGAAGATCGAAGAAGGGACTGCCCCGGCTTTGCTTGACTGCCAACTAAACATTGGGCATACCCGTCTGCGCGCGAGCCGACAGCGAGATAGTCAGTCAAGCTGCTACGATCCAAGCGGGTTTTGCAGTTGCGGTACTCACAGTTGAACGAGTTGCCTCGGAAGATTAACCACGAAACAAGTAGTCGAGCTGGCAGCACGGGACTGGTCCATTCTTATTAGAGCTGGGGATAGTATGACCAAAATCGAAGTTAAGTCCGTCACTGAGTTCTTCAAAGTGATTGGCGAGTTTGCTGACCGCGCCGGCCCTGATCCGCTTTGGTTCCGTGGTACTGGTTCAGAAAAATATAAACTGGCCCCCAGTTTATATCGTCACCCCTCCGCAAAAACGATTGAAAAGCTTCTCGACGTAGAAAATCGACTGATAGAGCGTTTCCGTCAGCGGTCAGTTCCCTTCCTAATGGATCGCCATTTAAGCGACGACTGGGAATTTTTGTTTCTAATGCAGCATTACGACGTTCCCACAAGACTTCTTGACTGGTCTGAAAGCGCAATGGTCGCGTTATGGTTTGCACTAAATAGCAAAGCAAAGGATCGTGAGTTTGCGAGCGTCTGGACACTCAATCCAACAAAATGGAACCAAAAAGTCTTCGAATTCCAAAGCTACAGAGGTGGCATTATGTCGATTTCTGATCTCCAACTACTAGGTTACAAGCCTGGCGCGGGGGCGACCTCAATGAATACCATGCCAGCTGCGATATATGGGACACACAATAGCCCCAGAATAGTTGCACAGCGAGGCGCTTTTACGATCGCCGGATCCGACCTCACCGCTCTTGAGGAAACAGAGGCAGCACGGAATGTCGACGGCCTTCTTAGCAGGATTGTAATTATGGAATCTGAAGTTCCCATCATGCAAAAGCAACTCTCTCAAACAGGTTTCACCGAGTCAATGGTTTTTCCAGATCTTCCAGGCCTGGCCCGTGAACTCAGCTCAATGGAAGGATTTTCAAATGTTTAAGATCAGGCCTTTTGAGGCTCGAACGCTGAGCTGGTGGTATACGCAAAAAGATTTGATCGATACCGCCCCGCCCTACCAGAGGGGTGGAAGGCTATGGACCAAAGATGCCAAAGCCTTCCTCATCGATAGCATCTTGAATGAGTTTGATATACCGAAAATCTATGTGGCAGATTTTTCATATACAAACAGCCCTCTCAATAAGTCCAATATGCAGTACGCGCTCATCGACGGAAAACAGCGCCTAGAGGCAATTTTTGACTTCTTTTCTGGCAATTTAAACCTTCAACAAAACTTCTTTTTACATAGCGATCCGAGTTTGATGCTTGGAGGGCTTTCGTACAAGGATTTGAAGGCAAGCTACCCGAAAGTTGCGAGCTTATTCGAAAACTTCAATCTGTCAGTTATGTCAGTGATTACTGACGAATCAACGAAAATCAACGAGCTATTTTTACGGCTGAATACGAGTAAGCCGCTGACTGGTCCGGAGTACAGAAACGCCATGCAAGGTGTTGTGCCGGGACTTATCAGGCAAATTTCGGAAAACGAGTTCTTCAAAGAAAAGGCCTCGTTCAACATGACCCGAAATGCTGACCAGCAGGTTGCCGCAAAGTTCCTGCTTGTGGAATTTCGCGGAGAGCTTACCGATACAAAGAGATTCCACCTCGACCGGCTGGTGGCGCAAGGTGCGGCACCGAGCCCGCAAAGGCTCGGAAGCGATAGACTTATCGGTGACGCAAGCACTAGTGCTGATTCTGAAACCTCAGCAGACGACGTGGTCGAGACCGGCGAGGACGCGGAGGCTCCTGTCACTGAATTTTCTAACGCTGCCAGTAGAGTCGAAATAGTGCTCGCCATCATGAATAGAATGTTCACCAACCGCGACAGTTTACTATCGACACAAGGACCCCTGGTTATTTACTACTGGTTCGCACGAGAGCAGGGCTACAAGCCAAATTTTCGAGAGTTCCTAATTAAATTTAGTAAGGACGTTAAATCGTATAGTCAAAGATCTCAAACGTCTAAAGAGGGTATTCAACTCGACGCAAACGAGAACGAGCTTGCCCTATTCGCGTCGCTCAGTAGGAGCGTAAATGACTCTGGCAGCCTTGTTGGTCGCTATAGGATCCTTACAAAGCGGTACGAAGACTGGTCGAGTTCCGCATAAGTGATTGAGTCAACTGGGCGTGCGTAACGCGACACTTGGCGAAAAGCGCAGAGACTACGCGCTCACCAACCCGCAGTTGAAGCCCCGCAATCTGGATCTTCATCTGGCTCTTCGTAATTAGGCATGGTTGGTGGGGGCGGCGTCAAGCCGTCTTAGTAACATCTTCGTTGAGTAACATGGTGAATACTTCTCGTGGTGTCAGGAATCCTGGGGCGGCGCGGGTCCCTGTCGTTGAGCTCATCAGCGATGGAGTCTAGATAGGGCTGGTGGCTGGTCAGCTCGATGCCCATGGCCAGGTACTCCCGAATCAGCCCATTTGTGTTCTCATTCGACGGGCGTTCCCATGGCGTGTGGGGGTGGGTGAAGTACACCGGCAGGTCGGCTCTCCTTGCCGGTGTTAAAGTCCTTCGGCAGTACCGTTGCCGCAGCTTTTCCTTCCGCATCGGTAATCCCGGAAAACAGCCGGTTATAGCTAGAGAAATCGCTCAGTAGTTTCGTGATGTCAGGACCGGCCGACGCAGCACCAGGTTCCGGAGGACTCATCAAGATAACCGGTGCACTCTCCGGATCATTGAAGTTGTCGAGGTCAAGCAGCACGATCAGTAAATCGGGGAGGGGCTTATTGGTTTCCTTATGCAGGATCTTAAAAAGCACCTGATAGCTGTTTTGCTGGATAGCGTCCATGTGCGACTTCCTCTACGCAAGAAAAAGAACCGCCAGTAATCTGAGAAACTGCATGCCAGTGCGCCGATTTAGAGTGTCACGTTGCACTCGTTCGACCTCTGCGGCCTTTGAATCCAAAGGTCTCATCTTCGCTTGGTAACCAAAGAGACCGGGAACATGTCCCTCCAGCGGACTAATTATAAGACCAAAATTTTCCGACATCAATAAGACGACGAGGGTCAATTCAAGTGCTCGCGAAATGAGTGCGTACCCACCACGAAAGTAGGGCAGGTCAGGCTGCCTCCCGATTGCTCAAAGTGACGTTGCAATCCAGTGCTTGGAGACGGCTGGTGGCGTTGTTCTTAGTTCGGGTGGTGTCCTTTTTGAGCGGTTTACCCGCAGCGACCGTTATTCAAGTGGCCCGTATTCATCCAATGCCTGGGGTCCCGGCTGCGGTGTCCAAGTCCACGGGAAGGCATGGGCGTGGACGCTGAATGCCCGCACCGCTCTCTCGCGGCCCTCGATCATCGTGGAAACCGCGGCCTACCCGAAGACCATTGTGAAACATCACGGGAACGGTGAGGAAGCCGGAAAGATCGACACCCACCAAATTGTACAACGCACTCCTAGCCCACTGGGGAAAGAAATTCGTAGGAAACCCAGACTTGGATTTCTGTCAGCCCAGCGGTGTTGGTGCCCGTGGCAGCCACTTCCGTGTCAGGGAGGGTCAGTGTCCACTGTCCGGCCAAGCCGTGGCCCCATAACGGGGACAACAACGGTTCTTCAAGCGGGTCACCCAGAGTTCCGGGACTCACCCCCGAGAGTTCAAGTGCCGTGTGCGGGCATTGAATGGTCTGAGTGTGGGCTCGCAGGATCTGCGTCTGCCGTTTTCCATCGGATTTGGTTTGTCCATAGACTGACCCGTGCTTGACTTGGCAGCTGCTGAGTCCGCTGGGCGACGTGGCCCCGATGAGCGCTACCGCCACTGAATGAATCTTGGCCTCGACGTGGCCTTGCGGGAGGTCACCCAGCAGGATTTCGAAGCTCAACATGTTCGTGGTCTTGAATTCCGCAATGGCGTCGGGATCGCTGAACGAAAGGCGCCAATAATCGGTGTCAAGATGGCCGACAATGCCGCTGAAGTTGTCGAGGTAGTCGGTCTCCAACTGGATCGGGCTCACGAAGTGCGACCAAGCGGCGGAGTAGGCTCCGGCCATCTAGCTCAGGGGAATGTAACCTTCGGTGAAGTCGGCCTGGACATCGGGTGACACATACCCGCTATCCAAGCGGACGGTAGTCGATTCATCCCTCCGGGTGTAGATCTCCACCGCCCGTTGAGCCATGAACGCATAACGCAGGAGGTCATCGCGACGAGTGGCGGCTGTCTCGATGAGGATCTCGGCGGCTTCGACCAGCTGGGCTCCGTTGGTGGTTGTGGAGGCCAACTGCCCGTTCGCCTGGGCGACCAAGGAAGTTCCCTGGTCCACCCTGGCCTGGCAGGCCCTGACCTGAAGGTCGGCCTGGGCCTTTAGATTCATGGCCAGCAGCAGTTCGTGGCCTGCCTGAAGGGCCTGCTTGACAAGTTCCAGGTATTTGGAATTGGCTGCGGTCTTGGCCGCATCCAGCTTGTTGATGACTGCGACGAGGTTCATGATCGACTTGCCGGCGGCGATCAGTCCACCGATGTCCTTGCCAGCTTTGGCATATGCATCCTTGAGTTCCTGGGGTACGTCACCGGTGACGATCAGCTGTGCGGCGATCGCTCCTGCGCCTTGGTAGACGTCCGAAGCCAAGGTGATGAATGCTGGCACGAGGGCAACAAGGCTTGTCCCAGCCGTCGGGATCGCTGCAACGACGGCCACCACGGCGGCGGCGACCTCCAGAACCGTGCCGATAATTCCCCCAATGCTGACTGACTCGTCCTCCATGGCGGCCTTGGCTGCCGTGGTCTGCTGGGTCAGGGAATTGACAATCGATTCGGCATTGGTCGCGTTCTGTTGCCAGGCATCCGCCCCCGCCTTCGCCGCATCCAAGTCCGCGGTAGCCGTGCTGACTCCGGATTCGAGCTCGGCCAGGTGCTGTCCGAGCTGTCCCCTCCAGATCTCATTGATGACTCCTCCAAGAAGGAAGGCAATGGCAGAGCCGAAGGCACCGAACACGGCGCTGCCCCAGGCCGTGTAGCCCTTGGCATACACCTCGAACGCCGGGGTGACGTCGAGGCTGTTGGAGAGTCCCAGGACGTTTTGGTTGCCGGATATTTGGGCATCAAACCGTGAGGCCAGTGCATCGTTGGGGCGCAACTGCAGCACGCGGTTGAACTCACCTGTCGCTAAGGCCAAGTTCGGCTTGGTAGTTCCACTGGGAACGTTGGCGCGGCGGTAGAAGTACTCGCCGTTGGCCAATCGTGCATCTGCCCATGCCGATGCGCCCAGCCCCAGCGCGGCCCTTACGGAGGCCCAATACTGGTCTTCAGGTACCGGCCCCCGCCGTTGCGATGCCCGATACCCCGTTAGCGCCGTGTGCCCCTGCTGTGCCAGACGGTCCGTTGGTGCTATGCCAGCCGGCGCCCCCAATACCCGCGATCCGGCCAGCCGCCCCCCGGCGCCACCGGCACCACCGCTAGCGCCAAATCCACCTGTTGCTGCAAAAACAGGCTGCTGCACTACTGAAAGGTAGTTGAGCTGGATGCTGCCGCCATGGGTCCCAGGGCCGCCGTCGCCACCATTTCCACCAGCGCCTCCTTCACCCGGAGGGAATCCATCGATCTTCCGCGGAATCGTCCTGCGTCCGATACCGCCGTCTCCACCCGCCCCGCCCGGACCTCCTTGTCCGCCGGGACCGCCATTGGCCAGAAACAAGCCCCCGCCCCCCCAGGCGTTCTGGATAACGGCGTGTTCCGCTGTGGCGGTGCGGACGGCTTCTTCCCACACGGCGCCGGCGAGGCGCAGGGCCTGCTCGGCGATGGTGGTGTGGGTGGCGGCGATCTTGGAACCGGCACTGTCGCGTTCGGCCCGCCATTCATTCAAATACCGTCCGGCTTCCGCGCTGGACACCCCGGCTGCTTCGCGCGCCGTGGCGACGGTGGGGTTGCCCGTGGTGCTGATGCGCTCGGCGGCGGCGTAGACGCGATCCTTGACTGATTGTTCGGCCACGGCTGCTACTTCTTAGTAGTAAAAGTTGTAGTAGTAATACTACTACTTTCATGTGTTCGTCGCCTCTCGTCTGGCGTAGCTCCGCCCCGCTCGGCCGGCCATTCGGCGCCGTTGTCCTAGGCAATGGCGGCCGGGAGGCTGAACGCCTCCTGCACGACGGGCTGGCGATCTCTGGTTGCCTAATCACTGGTTGGGTGTCGGCCATGTTGCAGTAACCAGCCGCTAGTGTCTGTGGTCCTAGGTACTCTTGGTCGAGGGGCGATAATTGCTTGCCCCTCAACCAAGAGAGGAGCCAACTTTGGCTACCAAGACGGTGTTATATTCCTTCCACTACGAGCGGGACGTGAAGAGGATCATGCTCGTGCGGAATATCCAAGCACTTGAAGGGCAGCCGTTGCTCGGTGCTCAACAATGGGAGGAAGTGCGCGGCCAAGGCCAGCAAGCTGTCGTCAACTGGATCGACAAGGAGATGGCTTACAAGCGGACCGTAGTCGTGCTGATTGGAGAGGAGACGGCCAGTCGTCCATGGGTTCTATATGAAATCGAGAAGGCGTGGCTGGCGAAGAAACCGCTCGTCGGCGTGCGCATCCATGGGCTCTCCTCTATGGGGGAAGTAGACGCACCAGGTGCGAACCCGTTCGACAAGGTGCCGGGTGTGAGCGGGATTCCAGTGTTCGATCCGACTCGAACTGATTGGCAGGGGAGGATTGACACGAAAGCAACATATGCCAACCTCTCCAATAACCTAGAAAACTGGGTCTCTCAGGCCAAGGCGCGCATTTGGTGACTGAGGCGGAGTGCCCGTTCTGCGAGATCATCGGTCGAGACGATCCCGATGCTCGCGAGGTTTATCGAGACGAGCACGTCGTCGCATTTTTTCCGACTGATCCAGCGGTGCTTGGTCACGTTCTTGTGGTGCCTAGGCGTCATGTAAATGATATCTGGGGTCTCAAGCCCGAAGAAGCGACAGAGCTATCGCGTGCCGTGCTGAGGCTTGCAAGAGCTGTGCGCGACGCACTTCAACCCGAGGGATTGAATGTCATCCAGTCTAACGGGTCCGTCGCTACGCAAACCGTCGCGCACCTTCATGTTCACCTTGTTCCTCGGAGCAACGGCGACGCTATGGGGCCCATATGGCCCGAAGAGACAGACTATCCAGAGGATTCGAAGGACGAGACTCTTCGTCGTATTCGGGAGGCGGTGCGTCATCTGAGCGATTCGTCTCAACCACCACTTAGCGCTGAAGATCGTCGCAAGCATTTGGATTATATTCAAGCGGTAGTGACTCGTCAGTCTGCAGCGTCTTCTGCTTCGAAAGGATGGCTACTTCCGATCGTTACGGCGACTTACGGCTTTGCCCTCACTCAGCACGCTTGGTCGCTAGCAGCGCTGGGACTAGTATCGGTCATCCTCTTCGCATATCTCGATGCAAATTACCTAAGAAGCGAGAAGCGATTTCGTGAGCTCTACAATACGGTTGCTAGAGCGAAGCGAATGGTTCCTCACTTCACCCTAGATCCTGCAGATGCGGAAGATCCTGTTCCTGATGACGCTCCGACTGTCTCTAAGTGGCGGGGATTCGTAAGTAATTACCTTCCAGAGAGGGCGATCTGGATGTCCTGGTCGATCGCACCATTCTACCTTGCGCTGCTTCTTGTGGGGGTTGGGGTCCTAGTCATCGCCAGATGCCATCCATAAGAATGTCGCGTCTGCTTTGTTAGTGCCAAGTAATCTTCATGCAGTCCGGTTCCCACTGCTTCGCAAACAATGACGTCACGCCAATACCAGTCCAATCCACCGATCATGGCACCTATGTTACAGTTCGGTTCTAGGTCGTCTGCGGATAAATATACGGAGGGTCCATGCGGTTAAAGTTCAAGACTATTCGAAAGCAGGGGCGTCTCTTCCTCCTGCGGGCAAGCCTGCAACTCGCCGACGGAGGCTCGGTGAAGGCACACTTGATTCTCAATGATGACCTCGATGGTGCACACAAACATCCATGGAACTTCACGTCGTTCATGCTGCTCGGCGCTTACACGGAAGAGGTAGACGGGAGAATCGAGGCGCATAGGCCGTTCACTCTCGTCCGCCGCTACTTTTATGAGCGACATCGTGTCATCCTCTATCGTGTCGGACGCTTCCGGTTGCCATGCATCACAGTGGGGCGATACTCCGCCAAGCTGGAACCATGGTGCGAACGGCAGAGTATCTGCGACTTCTGCCGCCCAATGGGCGAATGTGCCGACAAGGCCTACTGGTTGGACCGTCGTCACTTGAGTGGCGTTGACAAGGATGAGGAGACGGGCGAACATGCCGCAGGTTGATCATCAGGAGGCCGTGGATTGCGAGACGGCCATCAGGGCAGCCTCCACACCGTTGGTGCGCGAGGCACTCCGCTACGCGTGGCGCGAGCTAGAAGGTGATTCCTCTGGGCACGATCCGTTGCATGTGGTACGAGTGTTCCTCACCGCGCAGAGACTATCCCGCGCCGAGCGGGCTTCGCTCGAACGGGTCGAGTTGATCGCAGCGCTGCACGATGTACAGGATTTCAAGTTCACGGGTGACACATCATCCGGAGCTCGTGCGGCTCTTCTGTGGTTGACAGAGCATGGTGCCGACTCCGCATTGGCGGAGGATGTGTCCCGAAACATCCAGGGGATCTCCTTCAAAGGCGAGGGCACGCCGGCCGAGTCGTTAACTATCGATGGTCAGTGCGTGCAGGATGCAGATCGCCTCGACGCACTAGGGGCAATCGGCATCGCCCGGTGCTTCGCGTACGGCGGTAGTGTAGGTCGATCGATCTTCGATCCGGGCCTCGAACCGATTTACCACGACACCGTCGAGTCATATCTGGCGACCAAAGGCACCAGTATCAACCACTTCTATGAGAAGCTGCTGCTCATCAGCGATCGTCTGAACACCGATACGGCGAAGAGGATTGCCCGGCGGCGACACGAATTTATGGAGGCATTCCTTGCAGAATTCATGGACGAGTGGAATGGTGCCGACTACCGATAACGTTGCGCGCCGGGCCGCCGAGCTTTTGCGTGTCGACGACTTTCCCACCCTCGTTGAATCCATACTGGCGCGGTCCCGGTTGGGCGGCAACAAATTCGAGGCAGGCGAGTTCGGACGAAACGAACACTCGACGGCGACAGCTGGGGTTGTTCTCAACGGAATCGGTAGCCTTCCTTTCCTCTCCAACGAGGTTCGCTCAGATATTGCAGCATCCGTCTTCAGTCTCGTGGCCGATGATGGAACAGTCGTATGCCACGATGGCGAAGCGACCATCGGGACGACCAGCTGGTCGTTGAGTCAGGTTCTCCTCGGCCTGTGGCGTTTCGGTGGGATCCATGAGCGGGAGTCGACGGCCTTCCGTAATGGCATCCTGCGGCTTGTGAGATGTCAGACGGCCGATCACGGGTGGCAGCTAAATGACGGTGACCTCGTGGACCCTATCTTCGCGGTCTACCCCACTCTACTGTTTCTCCGCCTCTCACACGACACGCAGTGGACGTCTTTCGCACAGCCGATCCTCGCCCGCACCCGTGCCTACTTAATGACCATGTTTCAGCCCGAAGCAAAGGCGACTCCCCTAGACAAGGTTCTGGCCATGTCTCTCGTAGAGCGGATCGACCGTGTCATGCCCACAAGAGCCGATCAGCATTCGATCGCGCAGCAGCACAAAGCAGGGCTGATCGGCTCCCTCATGAACTCTGCAGGTGAGCTGACGCTCCGTGATCAGGATGTGCGCAACGACATTCAACCTCGCTGGCACTCCACAACGTGGGTGCCGCCGCTCTACCTTTTTACCCGGCAATGGGGCGGCCCTCTGTCTCCCTATAATCTCTTGATCGGTGAACGTCTCGTGAACGAATTCGATCCTGATTGCGAGGCATGGCACGGCCTTCCAGGGAAGCGGGGTGCGGGAAGGTCCTGGGCAAGTTCACTAGCGCTAGCAAGCACCTACAGGCTTGCAGAAGACCTTGTGTCAGAGGGCGTATCGTATGAAAAATGGGAGGAACATGTGAAGAGCTCAAAGAGGTTCGACGTCGTGATCTCGTTTGGCGGACCAGATCGGTCGATCGCCGAAGTGATAAAGTCCCGACTGCTCGACGCAGGGCACACAGTCTTCTACGACCAGGATTATCAGCATGAGTTGCTCGGCGAGGATCTGATGATTCGTCTCCAAGAGATCTACTTCTCAAAGAGCCGCTATGCCATTGTCATCCTGTCCGAGTCTTTCCTCGCCTCCAACTGGGCATACAACTGTGAGTGGAGGGCTGTGCTCGAACGCATGCTGAGCCAGAAGGAAGGCTACGTACTCCCCTACTTCACGGGCGACGTCATTAAGGTCCGCGGCCTTAACTCTACGATCGGATATATCTCCGGCAAGGAGACGAGTCCTATGGAGTTCGCCGAGATCGTTATCAAGAAGCTTCGGAGCTCGTGACAGGAGTGCCACACCACCGAGAAGCGGCCATCGGAAATCCGCGATTCTGAAGGAGCATGAGCGTCCCGTCAGCCGTGCGGTTCAAATTGAAGAGCTCATTGAGTGAGAGCCATCGCAGTGACCTGTGCTTGTGTGGCTCCCGGTTCTCCGGCCGCCCTCGAAAGGCCGTGACCTCTACCAGGTGGAGGTTCACCTCAACGGTCAGACCCTCTCGGATGTACCGGAATCGCTGTTGTGCGAGTTCTAAGAATGTAACGCTTTCGAGCCCGAGCTCTTCATTTAGTTCCATCGCGACGCTCCCCGCGAGTGATTGGCCAGGGTTGCATTTACCCAATGGAATGGTCCACCAGTTGAACTTCACATGATCTAAGGCTAGATAAACGCCGCCTGGCCCCGGAATCGCCATCGCTACAGCGTCGTGATCCACAACATCGTCGTGCGTATAGGCGGGTTCCTCGATCAAGCGGCCACCAAGTTTGTCACGCGCCTTGGCATCCAGCTGGTCACGTTTGCAGTCACGCTCGTCCCGACGCATGAGCTTAAAATACCATGGAAATAGCAGCATGCCAGAGATCGACGCACCGACATGCTGTAACGCCGCTAGAGGAATGGATTTGGACACTTGTCATTCTCCGAAGGCGACTGCATAGGATGTCCAAAGTTGTCTGCACAACTCAGGGGTCGAGTAGGAACTGAACCGTGGTTAGCGCTAAGCCTGAATCCACCGATTTGGTTGGCGGGTTGCACGGTGTTTTAAACACGAAAGGGTCTGACCAGTGTTTAGTTGACATCTGACTTGTGAGTTTTGGCTTGCAAGTGAAAGGATGTTTAACATGCCTAAAGCTTTTCCTGAAGAGTTCCGCCGTGACGTGGTCGCGGTGGCCCTTGACAGGCGAATCCACTATTGTCCAGATCGCGAAGGACTTCGGTATTTCTCCGGCCGCTTTGCATCGGTGGTTGAAGATCGCCGATGTTCAAGACGGGGTGGTCCCCGGGGTCACCAAGGAAGAATCCACCGAGCTGCGAGAAGCGAAGAAACGCATCCGTCTCCTTGAGCAGGAAGCGGAGGTGATGCGCCGGGCGGTGGCTTATCTTTCCCGGGATATCAACCCAAAATGATGTACCCGCTGGTCCTTGAACTAGCCGCTCCCCAGGCCCCTGTACGGGTGCCGGTCGCGGTGACCTGCCGGGTCTTGGGATTCTCCCGCCAAGCCTTCTACCAATGGTGTACGAACCCTGTCAGTGACAGGGACTGGGAAGAAGCACACCTAGTCAACGCCGCCTTGGATATCCATGCAGAAGAGCCAACTTTCGGGTACAGGCTGATCCATGACGAACTTGTCCACGAACAAGGCCTCGTGGCTTCCGAGACCCGTGTGGGGCGGTTGTGCAGCGAGAACAGGATTCTTTCGGTCATCCACAGCCGGCGAGGTACTGGGAAGAAAGCTGGCCCTCCCGTTCATGACGATCACGTCCAGCGGGACTTCACGGCCACGGCGCCGAACCGGCTGTGGCTGACCGACATCACCGAGCACCACACCGGCGAGGGCAAGCTCTACCTATGCGCGGTCAAGGATGTTTACTCCAACCGGATTGTCGGCTACTCCATCGATTCCCGGATGAAGGCTGCTTTGGCGGTTGACGCACTGGCTGCGGCGATCAGTCAACGGAACCCGCAAGGAACGTTGATACATAGCGACAGGGGATCTCAATTCCGGTCGAAGAAGTACGTCCGCCTGATCGACTCAGCTGGCCTGCAGGGCTCCATGGGGAGGGTCGGGGCATGTGCAGATAACGCCGCTATGGAAAGTTTCTTCTCGCTGCTGCAAAAGAACGTCCTGAACCAAAAAAGTGGGAAACCCGGGACGAACTACGCCTAGCCATCGTGGTCTGGATCGAGAAAACTTACCACCGCCGACGCCGGCAACGACGACTCGGCAAACTAACACCCATCGAGTTTGAGACAATAAACAAGACCACTCAATCGATCACCGAAATATCAACCCAAACTGTCAACTAAAGCTTGGGCAGACCCAAATGCCCGTCTTTGGCGAGTTCTAGCGGTCGATGCAACACCCCCTGAAAAAAGGGAGTTGCACCACCCATGGATTCACCATCAAGTGATAATGCTTTCTTAACGAAAAAATCACCCTCGGATAAAAGCACCGAGCCGGCTGCCGAACTGCCGGGCAAGCGTGCTTACCGGCGTTACTCGGCAGCTGATCGGGATGAGTTCTTCACAGCGTTAGAGCGCTTGGGAAGTATCCCTGCGGCCGCCCGAGAGCTGGGATATAACCCGGTCACCTGTCGTTCCTGGGCGGGTCCTTCCGACCGGGTTTCTGGCCAGAAATACTCACAGGCACACAAGGACGAGTTCTTCATTATCCTCGACCGGGTCGGGAGCGTCAGCACTGTTGCAAAGATGCTGGGCATCAACGTGCAAACATGCTTTCGCTGGGCCTACAAGGCCGACGCAGTGACCCGCAGGCCCCGTCCGAATCCGGTGGTGGCCGAGCCTTCTGCGACCGCGGAGCAGAAGGACGAATTCTTCGCCGTGCTCGCCCGTGTTGGCAGCATCAGCGTGGCCGCCCGGGAGCTTGGCCTGCCCAGGCCACGGTGTGTGAACTGGGCCCGCAAAGCCGGCATTGAGTCAATCCACCCAGGGGTGACTAAACGCGCCGAATACTTCCGGCTGCGCGAGTCAGGGGTGGGCCGGAAGGAGGCCGCTGCGGCTGCCGGGGCAAGCCGAAAAAGCGGTTATCTGTGGGAAAACGAACGGGATCGTGCCAAGGACCGCTCCGTGAGCGACGTGTCCCTGGATCTGCCGTATAAACAGGAGGTGGCGGTGCTAAATAACACTAACGAGTGGTCCCATACTCGTGGCAACGCGGTGGTCCCATCCCGCTGGCAAGCGACAAGCCTGTTTGGCCAGGGACTATGAGGCACGAGTGAGGCCTCATAGTCCGACCGATTGCTATGTAGAGCACGCAAGTACGGCCTCAAACCATCCTGAATGCAAGGGTTGCACTTTTACTGCGCGGATTCAGGATTCACAAGTACCGCAAGTACCGGATGGGGTGAGTAGGGTAAAGCAGTTGGGGCACGTTCCCGGTTGAGTGGCGCTCAATAATGTCAGCGGTACTTTTAATTCCAAGGCCAAATTTCGAGCCTCCTGAATGGGACTGGTGAATACACCATGTTGGACGCGACAATGCCCGGCATTTCCGTTTTCGATCTGGTCCCGTAGCGTGCCCAGACCGCTTTTGGTTCGATAATGCTTCCACGTCATAAGCTGCCCTTTGCGTTCAATGGTGAATAGGTTTGGTTCGGACCAAAGCACTATTGCCAGTGACTGGTCATGGTCTGACATAGCCACAATACCCAGTTTTCCCATGTCCCTAGGCAGCACTTGCATTGCTGCTCCCAAAGGATTTCCTGAGTGGCTAGTCATCTGAAAACTCTTTTGCTCCCAGCTATCAACCAGATTTCCCGATGCTTCAGCAATTGCCATGACCGATGACAGTTCCCCACGGGCCAGAATTTGAGCGACGTCGTCAAAAACGTCTGCAGCGTCAAGCGGTGCCCACCCAGGCGTTGACAGGCACTCGACATACTGTTCGAGAAGCTCGAAGGAAATTTGTTCCAGATCGATGCGCCGCGCCATAGATTCAAGTTTCCTCAGCGGAGCCGTGCTCTGACTTGCTTTTGAAAGATCCAGCCTCTGGTAGATGCAGTCCAGCGCCACAACAGTCAGTGCATCCAGTTGCGGCTTCAAGTCGGCTGCCGAGGGACTGCTCTTGGCCTGTTCTAAGAATGAAACCATGTAGCGGACTGGCAAGTACTGTTCCGGATCCGACCAGTTGCCCGCACAGTAGAAACACAGCGTCAAGCGAGCAAGTCCCAGATAGAAAGTCGTGGTGAACTTTTCCTCCAGATTATGAAACTCCTCGATACGCCGCCGACGAATGCGCTTTATTTTGTCCGCATCCTCATGATGGTCAAGGGGATCAGTAGGCGCACCGTCAACCACTATAATGACGGGCATAGCAATATCCGATAGTTGTTCGCTGTCAGAGTCAAGGTCACCGCTATCACCAGCGCCGAAGTCCTCACCACGCCACAGCCTGCTTGGACTCATGATCCCGCAGGCGAAGGTTCCAAAGACTGAACCGAGTCGATCATCCATGGAGCGTTCCAACTCCCACCGCCAGCGAACCTGGCTGTCATCGAAGGTGTCTGTTGAGGAGACTACGGTTTTCATAGCAACTGCTGGTATTTTGCTTCTGACGCTTGAACTGCGTTCCCTCAATTCTTGATTGATGACGGATATCTCTCCGGCAAAAGCATTCAGAAAAGCTGTATCGGGGCCAAGTAGATCTTCGCGGGAACTCGGCTGAAAATTCACCGTGCCACCAAGTTTGCGGGCGCTATTCAGATACCGATACGGGGTAGAAAGCGGAACGGGTTGTCCAGTGCATTCTTCACCGGTTGCTGGATGTTACCCGTCGCGTTGTTTGACGATGGGGCTGCCACCGGATTTGACGACGAAGCGGGTATGAAAACGCCCCGCCAGGATTTTCCGGGCGGGGCGTTCGTGGTCATGGTGGCGGGGTGATCGTCATGGCTGCCGGTGGTTATTCACTGAATTCACTCACCGCTGATTGGGCTGCGGATTGGTCCACGATCGCGCTTTTCGTTGAGCGGGTGGCCATGAGCGCGGCGAGGGCGAGGTTGTTGATGGTGCGTGGGTAGCCGCGGGAAGCTTGGTGGATGACGGTGATGGCGTCCTCGGAAAATAAGGGATCGGAACGTCCGGCGAAGCCGAGGTGTCCGGTGATGTAGTTTCTGGTGTCTTCGGCGTTCATACCGCCGATGGTGAATCTTGTGCCGATGCGTTGGTCCAGGGCTGCCATGACCGCTAGTTTCAACCGTCTGCGCAGAGTGGGTTGGCCGATGAGTAGCAACGCGAAATGCGACTCCGTATCCATCGAGACGTTGCTGAGCATCCTGAGTGCTTCGAGGTCCTCGTTGGAGAGTAGATGTGCTTCGTCGATGACGATGACGGGCAGGCGGGAGCGTTCATCGAGTTCCCCGGCGAGCAGGGACGCTGCTTGGGCGGCCAGGGCACCGGAGAAGAACGAGGGTGTGGCCCCGAGCGCGGTAACGATGCTCGAGCGGATCCCTCGGATCCCGATGGTCGGATCAGGAATGTAAATGATTTGGTGGCGGGAGGGTTCCAGGTGTGCCAGGGCGGCGCGGGCCGCGACGGTTTTCCCGGCACCGACTTCCCCGGCGATCACGCCCATGCGGCGTTGCTCGATGCACCAGCTGATGCGGGCGACTGCTTCGCGGTGTCCGGGGTGCTGGTTGAGGGCCGCTGGCGGGATGTCACGGCCAAAGGGCATGCGGGTAAAACCAAAATAGCTTTGCAGAGTGTCGATCTGGGTCAACGGAGGTCCTCCTTGGGCTCGGTGCGGATGCTGGTGTTCTGCTCGTGGATGTCGGCGAATCTGATCGGTGCGCCGGTCAGTGATTGCCGGTGGCGGGTCGCGACGAGGTCCAGGTAGTTGATGCCTGTGCTGATGTTGGTGGAGGTGTCGTTGTCCTTGGCGGCGTTGATGACCTTGGCATGCACGTGTCGGCCAATATCGAGGGGCTTCGCGGTCCCGGCGGGATTGCCTTGGTGGTTGTTGACCGTGATTTCCCCGTCGAGGTCGAAGGGGTCATAGACCAGCTCGACTGTGGTGCCGGCCAGCAGCGGGTCTACTTCGTAGGTGTTGGAATGCAGGGACACCGTCCCGGTCTTGGTTACCCGGCGGGTGTCTGACCACAGGAATGCTTGGCGGATCACTTCCAAGGGTTTGCGGACCGGTTCCCGGCGTTCCCAGGATGCTTCCCACCGGGCCAGGGGTGTTTGCCCGGTGCTGCTGTGTTGCTGGTGGTGGTAGACCATGTTTACCCACGCAGTGAACAAAGTGTTCAGCTCTTCCATGGTGCTGATTTCGGAGCCGGCCTGCGGGCTGGTGCCCGGGAGCATGGGTGTGTCAGTGACGGTGATCTCGCCCAGAAACTGGCTCGTGACCGTGTTGAAGAACCGCTCGATTTTTCCTCTGCCCTGGGGCCGGTACGGGGCTGAATGCACCAGCCGGATCCCGAGCTTCGCACAAGTCCTTGCCAAGGATTTGTCAGCCATGGCGGCACCGTTGTCCAGGTAGGCGATGCCGGGGATTCCATGGGTTTGCAGTGTTGGGCGCAACACCGCGGAGAGGCGGATGGCATCCTCGGCATAGGCCCAACGGGCGGCAGTAACCATACGGGAATGATCATCGAGGAACGCAAAGAGATACGTTTTCCTCCCACCAATCCGTGGCCCCTGGAGGGCATCACCAACCCAGATCTCATTCGAGGCGTTCGTTTCGAAGCGGCCGGTGGCCACCGGCCGTGTGCCGGTGGCAATGTTCTTGGCCCTAAAGTGGCGCAGCAGCGTCGTTTCCGATGGAGCTTGCCCTAAAGTTTCGGTAATAATCCGCTTGACCTGGGCCGCCGTCCGGTTCGGCTTCTCACGCTTCAACGACTCAGCTAGGGTCAGCACGGTCGAATCGGTGTAGGGGGTGCAAGCCCGTTCCTCGGGTTTCAGCCCGTCAAAGCCGCCCAAGTGCCAGGCTTTGATCCAGCGGTCCAGGGTCTCTCGAGAGAAACGGCGGGTCCCACCGAAGGGCCAAAGATGATCCCTGCTGGCCAACTCCCGCACCATCGGCCCACGCTGGCGGGTGCTCAACGACGGGTCCGCCACGGACCGGATCACCTGATAACGAAAGAGGGCAATGTTATCGCGGTGTTCCTTACGCATCAACGGCGTCGTGGCTCGCGGGGCAGGGTTGGCACGCACCGGGGAAACGGCCAGCCTCAACTCCGGCAACGATTCAGCCGTGTCGAGTGTATCCACCACGGCAGTGAGAGCCGGCACAGGAGCGGCGATCGGGCCAGGCGGGGCAGCACTGGTCTCATGGGGCAGGTGGGCTGAAGCGCTCGTCATCGAAAAAGTTCCTTCCGGTGGGGAAAACAAGGGACCGTGCCACCACTGGAATGCGGAAAGGCACGTGAACCCCACCTTCGCCCACTTACCCTTGCCGCGGCAGGGCGAGCTGGTGTTGCACCTGTTCGGGCCATCCGACCTTGCTGAAGAACCACGGCCCATGAGCAAACAACGCAGCGTACTGCCACGGCACCGTGACCACGGGCTGGGCAACCCAGCGGTACTGGTAGGCCAGGACCAAGGCATGAGCCATCAACATTGCCCACGCATTGGTTTTCTCAGTGATTGCCGGGGCCGGCCAGAACCCCAGGGACTCAGCAGTTGCCCGGTGCACCCGGGCGGCGAAAGCCGCCGCGATCGCCGGGGCATTGGTCCTGAAGTCACGGAGCCAGCCCCGCACCGTGGATTCCGGACGATCAAGCTTCATAGCGATCTTCCGGAACCCCAACCCCTCCACAGCACTCAGTTCCACAGCGTCGGCGATCACCTCCGCATGATCGGCCCGCCGGGCAGCCAACACCGCCGGCAACAAGATATGGGTGCTACCGCACTCACCGCACCGAGCTCGGCGAGGCAGGTACCGGCGGTTCACCACCGGTACCTCACACCGGATCAAACGCTGCACCCCGAAACCCCATGGCTTCAGCGATCCACGGCACGCCGGGCAAATCAGTTCACGACCAAAGAGCTGGGATTCGACAGCGTCAGGATCGTGGCTTACCGTAAGCAACAGCGCGACTCGATTCGCGTTAGAACGACCTGGTGCGGCTTCGAAACTGGCACCGGGTCGTTCGTCTTTTAAGATCAGGATCCGAAAACCCAGATCAAGGGTCCATCGTCAGCCTGACGCCGCCAACGAAGAACGTCAAGAGACCCACAAAGAAAACCAGCTCACCACGCCACATCGTCAGGCACAGCGACTACCCACGGTCATCCACCGCGACGCGTAACAGCTGGATCTGTCCAACGCAACCGCAGTATCGCGCTTTCGCCCACCTCGCGCGTTGTGAACCTTGCGCTCTTCGCCCCTGACGATATCGGGCCGAGCTGAGTCCACTCGTTGTTAGCGGGCGAATTGGAGTATTCAACGTCCAAAACATACGTCGCGGTGGCAGAGATTTCTATTTCCACGTGTTCGCCCTTACGTTCCACGCTAAAGAGCATGGGACGTAGTTTCATCGCGTAGAGGTCTGCAGGGTAGTCAGACGGGGCGTGACATGTCAGGGCAGCCAAGTCCTCGATTTTCGTATAGTTTCTCGGGTCTAGTTCTGGTTCTGGCCATAGTGGTTTGTCCATTGATGTCAAAATGGACAACTCAACATTTCCGCCGCCCTTGGCACTTTTTAGGAGCGCTGCAGTTGATAAGTTCGCACTGCCGATCAAAGCGTTGTAATCGCTACCGGTGGACCATTCGATAAGCTTGGCATGCCTGTAGCGGCTGGAATTATCGGCCAAGACTTCAAGCTCCCACTCTCCTACACAAACGGTTGCCAACGCTTCAGGGTTCGCAAACACAACGTCTGGTTGCAGAATCAGTGTCAGCTTGGCGGGCTGGAATCGCTTCAACAGCGCGCTGACGGCGGCCCCCGTATTATCGAAAAATGGTGCGGCCAACGTCAATTGGTCCACGGGTCCCGAGGGTAGCTGAGAAATAATAGATTGGTCTAGGTTATGTATTAGGTGTTGGTTGGTCTCGGTTCCGGGCACCTTCTTCACAATCTCGTGGACATGATGACTCACGCGATTCAGTGCTTTGACTGATGCCTGTGGCAGAGGAATTTCCCCGGAGAGATCCTTGAGCCACTGCGCAATTTCAGTGACGATCTTTGGACATTCGTCTACGTTGCCAGTGACGATCTGCCATAACTCGGAGTTGTTCTGCCAGCCACCCATAGTCAGATTCCCCGAGCCTATTGCCACAAATACCCGCTTAGGGCCCACTAAGAGTATGAGTTTTGGGTGGAACGCGGCGCTGTGGGCAGCAAGACCTACGAGGAATTCAGTGCCTGCCCCTTTCAACGCCATGACATCTGGTTCCCACATGTGGGCGTCGGCTACAACCGTCACCCTCGCGCCCATCGCCCTACATAGGCCCAGAATACCCCGCTCAAAAAACCCAAGATTTACGTTGAAGCTTAGAAACAACGCCTCTTCCAGGTCCCATTCGCCATTGTTCTGCAGCTCGTGCAAGACTCTTGACAGATTTACATGCTGTGACTCTTTAGGCAAGGTATCCACGCCCTTCGGCGGTCAACGTCCACTTCGAAGAACCCGTGTCTGGAATCTGTACCTTGGAAACTATTCCCAGCCCTGACATGACTTGGACAAGTTGGTCCCATCGCAATGACACTGGTCCCCCACCTTCATTGCTTGACTTGAATATCAAACCGTCCGAGACCGTAATCCTGCTGGGTATTTTCCAAACTCCGTTCTTGAACGTTCCCTTGGCCAGCGCCACTCGCTGGGACCTATCGATCACTAGTGCGATGAGCTCCCTACCGACATCAGTAATTTGCTGGTCCTGTCTTTCGTCCAAGAACTTCGCCAACCAAGATGGAGTTAACTGAGCATTGCGTATTTCTTCTTCAGGGTTTTCAAAATGTGGTGCCACCGATTCGGGCAAGTTGCCAACCCTTCGGGCACCGATGATGAGCATTGCTATTTGGCGCGCGCCAGTACATTCGATATATCTGACCACGTCCGAGATCTCAGCAGATTTGAGCTTTCCTCCAACTACGCCCAAGGGCAACTTTTGCTCGTACTCCAGAAGAGTCATATTCGCAGGTAATCCGCCAGTGAGAGAATGCTCCCACACAGAACGTGGACGAGCACCTACAAGTTTTTCATTGACAAGCCATTGCCAGAAATCACGCCATGCCTGCGTGTACCAGCGACGCAGCACTACTCCTCGCCACGCTGGGACAACATCCAATTCAAGCAAGACGTGGTCTTCGTAAGCATCCGGATCCTCGACCAGGCTGCCGGCCAAATCACGCGAAATCGACTCAGGTTCAAAGAGTTCTATGAGGCGGCCCAACATTTGAGCCGTCTGCGCACGCATCATGCCCAGGGTCCGAACCGCACTCGAGTCACGAGGAATCATCACTGAGCGCAGCCACTCCCGCTCCGTTGCAATATGACCGCAGAGACACAGATGGTTGTTTCCCTGAAGGGTCGATATTGCCACTCGATCCATCTGCGCGATCTTCAGAAGGCCATGGAACGCATGCCCAAGAATGCTTGGTTCTACCCGCACACCAGGTTCAATAAGCACAGTTCCCTGCTGAACCAGACGCATGGTCCTTTCGCTGCCTAAATATGGACCAAGGAATCCGTCCTGAGCCTGAGCATATTCTTTCAAAGCTGCGAGTTTGACAACTTCGAGCACCCCATAGCCATTCATTGACTGCTCAATTTTGTCTCCCCCGTGGGGCTGAGACATTCCAAGATGCATTTCAGGGTGTCGCCGTGCGTGCAAAATCGAAACTGCACCGAAAACGACTTCGCAACGGCGCAGAAGATCACGCGCATCTTGAGTCTCCAAGCCGGAAAGTTCGGTCGCAATATACGCGTGAAGAGAGTAATAGCGAGCGTGAGGAGTCACAGTGGTGACTCCTGGAAGCAACGCTTCGACGCGCCTCATGGGGAATCTCTCCACGGCAAGAGGAAACCGCCCTTGATATGTGCTGTCGTCCCGATCAGACCACTGGGGTTGCACTCGAACACCTCATTTTATTTCGCCCTCATTTTGCAGGGCTTCAATCAATATTTATCTGCATGGAACCCACTCCCCCAAAGAGTACCCTGCCCGTCTGGTCCAGCATCCGCAGCCGGTGCGACATAGCCTATTTCCTGCCATTACAGCTGGCGTGAGGTGCATTCCTGGAACTAGAAGTTCCTTGGGAGAATAGCTTTCATACCGTCAGGAAAATGTCCTCCGCTCCCTGGGCCTCAAGATAGGGAGGCAAGGCCCACTCCGGGTTGAGGTTCCCATTCAACCAGGCCCAAGAGCATCCTCAGTGGGCACCACTTCCAACGCCCAGACACCTCCTAAAGAAATGAGTAAGGCGAATCAGCCGCGGGGTGTCATCCCGGATATACAAGCCACGCAAAAAGGACATTGCGAGTCTGGCCGCACACAAAAATCGGTCCTACGATTGATGGAGACGGCCATGCAGGTATCGGCAGCGGAACTGAAGCAGCCAGAGTCGCAGTGATGGGAGGACTTCCAATGCGCACGAACCCCAGCCTTGCCGCGTCCACCCGCAGCCTAACCAATGCAGCCTCTGATGATTGGGAAGCCACCTACCGTCAGATGGTCTTGTACGACCTCGCTGCCGACATTGAACTCGGCTTCTTTCTGGCCTATTACCGCAACTTCGCCATTCCCAGCATCGCCGCAACCCTGCAGCGCAACGGCGAAATCATCGAACGCCCCATGAAGCGCTCCTACGACACCGCCATCGTCACCTATGAGCTCATCACCAGCGGCCTGAACAGCGACCGCGGCCACCACATGATCCGCCTGCTCAACCATGCCCACCGCCACGTCCCCGGCAGCCACGACGACTTCCTCTACGTCCTCCTCACCCTCCTCGTCGTCCCCATCCGATGGGCCCGCACACATGCCTGGAGAGCACCAACCCCGGCGGAGGAAACTGCTGCGACACGCTTCTACCGGGAACTCGGCACCCGAATGAGCATCCACAGCTTCCCCACTACGCTCCAGGAGGCCGAGAAATTCTTCGACAGCTACGAGCGGGACAACATCACCTACTCCCCCGCCGGCGCACAGCTAATGGCCGGCACAGTCCAAGTCCTCAAATCCAGGCTGCCTGCGCCCGTTAGGCCATTAACCAAAATGATGCTCACCGCAATATTCGACGACGACCGCCTCACCGACGCCCTCGGCCTCCCCCGCGCCACGCGCCTTACCAAAGCCACCCTTGGAACCGTTTTGAAGGCACGCAACGTAATCCATCGCCGTCGTCCGATGAGGACAGCGCCTCATTTCGTCCCGGGCCAAGCAGGTTCCAGCCTCTACCCCAACGGTTACCGGCTCGATGACATCGGCCCGGAGAACATCATGAAACCAACAACACGCCAGCCCAAAGAGTCATCCTGACGCCATCCACGCTGAATCGCTACAGACGCTATGCAACAATTACGATCATGACGCCCCGACTCTATGACCTCTCATCTTCATGGACGTTCCCAAACACGCAGCAGGAAGTCTGGGACGTCATCGCTGACCCCGATATGGCTTGGCCGGATTGGTGGCCCGGTTGCATGTTAGCGAAACCCCTGGAGCGCCCAACACGAACCGGTCCATCGGATGATGATCTGCTCCTTGCGACCACGGCAACCCTAAACTTCAAGGCCTCACTGGGCTACACGCTGTCTGTTTCCTACCATCCAACATATGTGGACAGCCCGAAAGAAATCACGTTCGACGCCGGCGGTGACTTGGCAGGCGAAGGGCGCGTCACACTCTCGGCAACCAAAAATGGCCTGACACAAATGGACATTGAATGGCGGGTACGTCCCACCAGCCGTTGGATGACTTTTCTAAGCCCGGTGGCCAGGCCCGCATTCACCTATGCCCACGCTGTCCTCATGAAACGCGGGGAAGCAGGCCTCAGAGAATACCTGGCCCGGCAAAACGACAAAAGCTAGCCAACAAAGTTTCGCCCCGCCTATGGCCAGCAACAATATACGGATTTAGCATGAAGTAGACAGCGATTCATCATCAGTCGCTGGGGCACTTCGATGGGATTCCACGTATGACCGTCCTCCAGTACCGCATTGTGCAGTCCATCGTCAGAATATGCGATGGGCCTACCGCCCGGGAGAAACAACGCATGTGCGCCCCAAACAGGGGCACCGCTCAGACGGACAGACAACGGGCCGCTGACGCCAACGCCGGGGACAACATCTTCACAGAGGTCATGCCATGATCACCCGCAAAATACGCCGCAATCTCAAGAAAGTAGTTAGGCAGCTTGGACTGGGAGACCACTCCGATATGCACAGTATCCAAACACGCCTCGAAGCGATCCGCGATCGTCCAATCACCATCATGGAACTCCCCACAATGAACAAAGGCGACGTTTCAGGATTCTGGGCGTACTACGAAAACCAAGACGTAATCGTGCATGCCCCACCGCAGTCGACCATGCAGCTGCAACAAATCGTCCTGCACGAATTTGCCCACATGCTCCTTGATCACGAACATGCAGCGGTGTCGCTGTCCCTTCCGCTTTTGCAGCTTCCAGGTATTCCAGGTACTCCACTAATGACCCTCGAGCGCACCAACTTTGAGGATCAAGACGAGGCCTCCGCGGAATACCTTGCAGACCTATTGGCCGCAACCATGCAGAATCAACCAGTGGACCCGCCAACCGATCCGACAGGCTTCACCAAGGTCTTTGGGTAATGGACTACGTGCCAGCTGCGATGTTGTGGCTGCTCACGATCGTCCGCATCCCCACGGCATTGGACAGGGAACGAGCTTCGGTCCTGCGTGCGACATTCTTTGCCGCCATAGCCTGCACCTTGTTCATCCCAGCTGTCTACACCGCGGCAGATCCACTCCTCGGCGGGCGCAACCACGCAGGGTTGCTCCTCGTCATCGCCATCTTGGCCGGCTTCTGGCAGTTTCACACCGCCACAGTCTGGGCCTCCTTCAGTGATGAGGTACGACGGCGCAGCCACCTGATGCGCGGACGGCTGGCCTTCGCTGTGGCCAGCACCTGCGTCATCGCCGGATTCCTTACCAGCCGTGTAGAGGTGACTAACCAAAACCTCCCCCTGGCTTACGGCAATCAACCAGGTATGCAGTTGTTCCTCTGGGCAGGCTCAGCATTCATTATTTTGGTGTGCGTAGATATCACAGCGACTTGCCTGAAGTTCCTTCCGGAGTTGCGGAGTGGAACATTCAAGTCCGGCGTGGGCTGCTTCGCCGCCGGCTGCGGCTTCATGACTCTGGCATTGGGGAACAGGCTGGCGCTGGGAATGCTTGAGCAATCCGCTGCCCCCAATAGCAGCGGCATTTTAGGAAGTCTCAACTGGTCATTCTCAATTCTCGAGACCTTGGCCGTGCTCCTTGTCAGCTTTGGTTTGATGCTGCCGCGCTACCACGACGCCATGCTGCTCTTCCGCCAAGACATCCAGTCACGGCGGCTAATGGCGCTGTTGACGCCATTGTGGCATCGCAGCAGTCACAACAGAAAATATCTGCTTCGCAATCGCTGGACACCCCTCTTGGACCCGGTCACCGGTCACGTCAATGCTCACTTGCATCGCCGAGTCATCGAGATCCGCGACTGCCAATTGCGAGGCATGGAACTTTGCCCCCGCGACCGAGTCCTGTTAAGTCGGGCCGAAGATCACCTTATCGGACGCTAAAGCATCCGCTTCGACGTCCGATCACGACGTGTTGACCGTCGCGTTGTTTGACGATGTGGGCGTCGTTGGTTTTGACGATGGACTGGGTGTTGAAACGCCCCGCCGGGTTGGTCCTGGCGGGGCGTTTGTTGTCATGATGGCGGGGTGATCGTCATGGCTGCCGGTGGCTTATTCGGCGAATTCACTGACTGCTGATTGTGCTGCGGATTGGTCCACGATCGCGCTTTTCGTCGAACGGGTTGCCATGAGCGCGGCGAGGGCGAGGTTGTTGATGGTGCGTGGGTAGCCACGGGACGCTTGATGGATGGTCGTGATGGCGTCCTCGGAGAAGAGCGGGTCGGATCGTCCGGCGAAGCTGAGGTGTCCCTTGATGTAGTCACCGGTATCGGCAGGGTTCATGCCGCTGATGGTGAATCTGGTGCCGATGCGTTGGTCCAGGGCGGCCATGACGGCTAGTTTCAATCGGCGGCGCAGGGTGGGTTGACCGATCAGCAGCAGCGCGAAGTGTGACTCCGTGTCCATCGAGACGTTCGAAAGCATCCGCAATGCTTCGAGGTCGTCATTGCTCAATAAATGGGCCTCGTCAATGACAATTACGGGCAGGCGGGAGCGTTCATCGAGTTCCCCGGCAAGCAAGGACGCGGCTTGGGCGGCCAGCGCGCCGGAGAAGAACGAGGGTGTCGCTCCGAGCGCGGTCACTATGGTCGAACGGATGCCACGGATCCCGATGGTCGGATCCGGGATGTAAATAATCTGGTGCCGGGATGGTTCCAGGTGGGCCAGGGCGGCGCGGGCGGCAACGGTTTTACCGGCACCGACTTCCCCAGCGATCACTCCCATGCGACGTTGCTCGATGCACCAGGAGATCCGAGCGACTGCTTCACGGTGCCCGGGGTGCTGATTCAGGGCTGCCGGCGGTATGTCGCGACCAAAGGGCAGGCGGGTAAAACCAAAATAGGATTGCAGAGTATCGATCTGACTCATGGCTGCTCCTCCTCGCTCACGGCGGGCTGTGTCTGGTTCTTGGGCGTGGTGTGGTCGTGGAGGTCCGCGAAGCTGATCGGCGCGCCGGACAGTGATTGCCGGTGCCGGGTCGCGACCAGATCCAGGTAGTTGATGCCGGTATTGATGTTGGTCGCGGTGTCGTTGTCCTTGACGGCGTTGATGACTTTGGTATGCACGTGCCGACCAATATCGACCGGTTTCGCAGTCCCCGCCGGGATACCTTGATTATTATTCACCGTGATTTCCCCATCCAAGTCGAAGGGGTCATAGACCAGCTCGATGCTGGTGCCGGCCAGCAGTGGGTCCACCTCGTAGCTGTTCGAATGCAAAGACACTGTCCCGGTCTTGCTCACCTTGCGGGTGTCTGACCACAGGAACGCTTGGCGAATGGTTTCCAGGGGCTTGCGCACCGGGGTGCGGTGCTCCCAGGACGCCTCCCACCGGGTAAGGGGTGTTTGCCCGGTACTGCTGTGTTGCTGGTGGTGGTAGACCATATTCACCCACGCAGTGAACAAAGTGTTCAACTCTTCCAGGGAGCCGATTTGCGAGCCGGCTTCCGGGGCGGTGCCTGGGAGCATGGGCGTGTCAGTGACAGTGATTTCGCCCAGGAACTGGCTCGTGACCGTGTTGAAAAACCTTTCGATCTTGCCTCTTCCCTGGGGACGGTACGGGGCTGAATGCACCAACTTGATCCCGAGCTTCGCACACGTCCTCGCCAAGGACTTATCACTCATCGCGGCCCCGTTGTCCAGGTACAGGACCTCCGGAATTCCATGGGTTTCCAATGCCGGGCGCAACACTGCTGAAAGCCTGATGGCATCTTCCGCCCAGGCCCAGCGGGCTGTGGTGACCATGCGCGAATGATCATCCAGAAACGCAAACAAATACGTTTTCCGGCCACCAATCCTGGGCCCGTGCAACGCGTCACCAACCCAGATCTCATTCGAGGCCACCGTTTCGAAGCGGCCGGTGGCGACCGGGCGGGCACCAGTGGAAATGTTCTTAGCCCGGAAATGGCGCAACAGCGTCGTTTCCGACGGGGCCTGGCCCAGGGTTTCAGTGATGATCCGCTTGACCTGGGCAGTGGTCCGGTTCGGTTTCTCACGCTTGAGCGACTCAGCGAGCAGCAAGATGGACGGATCAGTTCCCGGCGCCGTGGCACGCTCGTCGGGCTTGAGCCCGTCGAAGCCATCCCGGTGCCAGGCCTTGATCCAACGATCCAAGGACTCGCGTGAAAACCGGCGCGTGCCACCATACGGCCATGGATGATCCACCAACGCCAACGCCCGCACCAACGGGCCCCGCTGCCGGGTGCTCAACGATGGATCCGCAGCGCCTCGAATCACCTGATAACGAAAGAGGGCAATATTGTCGCGGTGTTCCTTACGCATCAACGGGGTATTGGCCCGCGGGGCTCGATTCGCCGGCACCACTGGCACCGCCGGCACTGGTGCTGGGGCAGGGACCAGCGCCAGTACCGATGGTGCCGGGGCAGGGTCGAGCTCGTGGAGTGGGTGGGGTGAAGCGCTCATCATCGAAAAGGATCCTTACAAGTGAGGAAAAGAGGGACCATGCCAGCACCGAACCCGGCACATGGCATGTAAACCCCACCCTCACCCGTTTACCGCCCCAGCGGCAGGGCGGGCTCGTGTTGGAACCTATCGGGCCACCCAACCAAGCTGAAGAACCACGGACCATGAGCGAACAAGGCACCCTGATGCCACGGCATGCTGAGAACGGCGTCCGACCCCGTACCGTGCAGATTTGCCAGTACCCGGGCGTGGGCCATCACCATGGCCAACGCGTTAGCTCGTCCTGTCGCGGCAGGCGCCGGCCAGAACCCCAACGCCTCGGCAGTTCCCCGATGCACCCGGGCAGAGAACGCCGCCGCGATAGCCGGGGCATTGGCCGTGAAGTCGCGCAACCATCCCCGCACCGTGGTCTCCGGCCGGCCCAGAAGCACAGCGATTCTCCGGTGCCCGGCACCGGCCACAATGTTCATCTCCACGGCCTCGGCGATAATCGCGCCATCATCGGCCCGACGGGCCGCCAACCCCGACGGCAGCAGGATATGAGTGGCTGCGCACTCGCTGCAGCGTCCCCGGCGCGGGATCAACCACCGATTCACCACCGGCACCAAGTACCGGACGCTCCGCCTCACCCCGAACCCCCAGGGCCTGAGCCGGCCAGGACACAGCGGACACGTGAGCTCACCGCCCAGAAGCTGGAATTCGACAGTGTCAGGATCGTGGCTTACCGTAAGCAACAGCGCGACTCTTTTCGCGTTAGAACGACCTGGTGCGGCTTCGAAACTGGCACCGGGTCGTTCGTCATTTAAACCTTGAATCAAAAATCCAAGATCAGGGGCCCATCGTCAGCCTGACGCCGCCAACGAAGAACGTCAAGAGGCAAACAAGGAGACCAGGAAGATCACGGCAGATCGTCACCCAACGCGACTACTCATAGCCATCCGCTGCGACGCGTAACACACGACGCCGCCCAATTCGGTCATGCCTCACCCAAACAACTGGCAACTCCTACAAGAAGTACGTCGTTCTGCTTTCGAACCTCCATGAACTGGTAACAGGAGCTTCGGCTCATGGCCAGCGCGTGGTCGGAGGAATTATGGAACGGCTCAGCATCAAAACCCCGGACGACTTCATCAGCCTAATGGGCCACGCCCTCGGCTATTGGCCGCAGGAAAGTTTGGTCTGCGTCATTCTAGACGGCCAACAGATTGGTTCGACTCTGCGGATTAATCTTCCTGCTGTAGGTAGGGACAATCACCGGTATGTGCACGACGTGGTCAAGAACATTGCCAACGACCGCGAGGCAACCGGCGTCGTCTTCGGTATCTTCACACCTGCTCCATGGGAGCCTATGGACGACCGACCCTACGAAGACGTCATGGAATCCTTGACCATGGAGCTGTCTAAGCACAACATCAAAGTCCGGGATGGCTGGATCATCGACGACACCTCATACAGCAACTACTTCCAGATCGTCCCTGACCCACTGTCCCGCAGCCGCCTTGATGGAATCAAAACGAGCCAGCTCAACGCAGAACTGGTATTTCGCGGCTCCAGTATCGAGCCGGGTCCTGGATTTCGCGTCCCCATTCTTGCTCGACGCGATCTCAGCGAAGAGGTGTTCAAACACTGCATCCGGATCGAGTCCATGACTCCACCCGTCGCCACAGCCAAGGCACGAACCTTATGGGGCGGGCTGCTCGAAGCCACTGACCTTCCAACGGATGCACAGTCGGCAGAGCTACTCGCTGACTTCAAGTTCATCTCCGTGCGCGACCGGCTCTTGGCCGATATTCCTGGCCTGGACGATAGCTTGGGTGACTTGCTTCTAGGGCAAACAAAGCGCCCGCCGCATTGGCAGCGTGTGGACCGCGCACAAGAGCTGCTGCTCCACCTCTATACCCGAGCTGATGGCCCCGATGCGGCCCCGATCCTGACGAGTCTGGGCATCATCCAGTGGTGGGAAGGGAAAGGATCCCGAGCGCACCAGTGCTTCCATCACGCACTTGAAGCCGACCCCAACTATCGGCTGGCCCAACTCAGCGACCAAATGGTCGGTGCGGGTATCCTCGCCTCCTGGTCCGTGGACAAGAACTCCGCATACCAGCCTCCGATGAGCCGCGGGCCGAGGATCGATGGACCGGGGACGGTGTAGATGAAAATTGGAGCTGCCTTGCTTTATGAAATGACGGGTTCAATTTCCGACAAACTTCACACGGGCAAGACGGCGTATCCCAGCCCTGCTACCGAGACCAGACCACAACTAGGTGGCGCCACCTACTGCCTGCTATGCCAGCCGGACAGGGCGGAGTCAAGGGCCCCGAGCCGCCACGACAATAGTCGACCCTCAGCGCGGGCTTGGTGTTGGGTGTGAAGCCAAACGCCTAAGACGTGCTCACTCTCGTCACTGTACTTCTTGTAGCGGGGCATCTGGCCAGACTCGGCCACGAAGGCCGTCAGATCGCAGAGACGGTCTCGCCAATGGTCATCAAGGGTTGTCCTAGGAGAAGACACATCCCAGTTTGGGATCATGTCCATCAGAGTGATTCTGATGGCCGGCAAAGCTCCGCGGCGGTGCAAGGTCCGCTGGCTCTTGAGCCATTTTTCGAGGTCGCGCTCGGCCTCATCTCCGTCGACAGCGGGGAGCCTGCCGTTCGTTTTGAAGAAGTCCTGGACTTCCTTGTACCTACGCTGCCAGCGCGTGGGTGGCCAGGCTGGGCCGCGGGCCTCCCGTGCAGCGTCATGCTCTGCGCGGAGGCCCTCATTGCAGGCCTCTCGTACCTGCAGATGCCGATGCACGGTAGAGCGGGCCCGACCGGCGAAGTCAGCAATCTCTTGCACAGTCATTCCAGACGCGTACATCCGATCCCACGGCGGGTGAAGAGAGAACGACTGGGGTGACATGCGCCCACAGTAACGGACAGTTGCAGTCTTTGTCAGTCGCGCCGGTAGCCTTCATGCTTGTAACCGCTCGATGTGCCCATGCAGAAACAATTCGAGCCGGCGGTCGCCGATCTCTCCCAATCAACCGCTGTACCCGTACGAGCGGGTCCACGCCCCGATCTGATAACATAGATCGTTCATTTTGGCCAGCAGATCATTCCAGAGTGTGAACGGTGAACGAGCTTTACTAATATCGAGTTGCCACTCTATGCCAATACCCCGTATTGGCCCATATTTCCGGTGTTAATATGGAACAATGGAAGGTACTAAACACTCTCCAGTTTGCGCTGATTGTGGAGAGTTTATGGCGAGTCGGTTGAAATCCGTATTTCCGAAGCTCTGACACGTCAATGGAGGGCAGATTACTCGCTTGCCACCTTCCCGTGCAGAAACTATCTTGAGCACGGTTCGGTTAGTCGATCCGCCACGAATAGGTCCTGCATTCTTGGAGATATTCGGACGTTCGCTTCGTTAACTTTTTCAGTCCGAGAGCGTTGAGCAGTTCCCTGTCTAGGTCCCGTTCGCTGACACCTTGCGATGCCAAGACGTCAAGGATTGCCAAGATTTCCGACCGAGGCATTTCAAACAACGTACGACTGCCCAGGCTTCGGGGCATCACAGGTTCCGTTCCGGGGATGTAAAGAGTGGCCTCTACAATCTCGGTAACCCCGTCCGCCAAGCGAGCGATGGAGCCAGCTCGGATCCCCCGTACAGTGACGACATTGAAAATACGTTCAAGTGCCTTCCCGATCTTTTGTCCTCCGGCAGCTTGTTGGTAGCGCAAGAATGCTTGGCGAGCAATCATTGGGCCTTCGTACTCAAGAATTTCTACAAGTGCACCCTGAATATACCGAATGTTTTGTTCAAGAACTGGCGGCTTGGGTGACAGCGGCCATTGTCTATAGGGCGACAATGACAGGTATTCAGGTGACGATGGCTCAACTTCGTCGAGGCGGAACAGCTGGGTGCCGTCGTCGCTTGGTTCAACTACATCGTCAAACAGTACATCCAGGGTTAGCACGCTGGTGGACGGTGGTTCAGGCTGCACGTCTTCATTTTCACCGTGGACGAAAGTTTCCGGAGTTCCCGGGGCCGTTTCTTCATCCAGAGATTCCAAGAAACCGTCCCAATCAAGTCCAGAATCATTTTCAGCGCCATCGATCTCGTGGTCTTCGTCTGAAGAAAAGACCATGCCATCATCCGCTCCGGGCAGGTCGGCAACACTCACTTCGCGGACAGTTGAGATCGCTGGTCCTTGGATCCATTCTGCTCCTGTTGGTATTCCAAGGGCTTCCAAATGGTCCCAGACTGGTTTCATTGCCGCTTCTGAGTCTCGGAAATATGCGGATCCGCGAATCCGTTCGAACGTCCACCCTGCCCGTTCGAGCACTTCCTGCCGTGACCGGTCCTGGTACCAAACGTCGGGGCCGTGCCAGCGGTCGCCGTCACATTCAATTGCGAGACGGCGCTCTGGTCCCGCTACAACAATGTCCAAGCGGTATCTGCCGACTACCTTTTGGACTTCTACGCCTGCGTATCCCCGGGCTAGCAGTTGATTGACAACGCGCCGTTCAAACTCCGATTCGCAGGCGGCGATTATCTGGTCTTGATTTGGCGCGTCTGCAGTAAAGGACGAACAGTGCCTAATCAGGGCGGCTCGGTAATCACCATTCGGCAGCATATCAGGGTCAACGGAAGTCACTACCCACATTTGGTTGCGTGCTCTCGATGCCGCGACGTTGATTTTTCGGAGATCTTTCACACTGCTCATGGCGCCGTATCGGGTGCTTGCTGAATTCGGATCTGGGGCGACCACTGTCGAAATGACGATAACGTCTCGCTCGTCCCCCTGGAAGTTGGCTGCCTCGCCGCAGCGAATTTTGCGTTCTTCTAGTTGCTCGGGACCAAGTTGGTCGTAGAGCTTGTCCCAAATGAGTTTCGCTTGGCTTGAACCGAGCAGAGTGACCACACCAAAAGTCATGTTTGCATAATTTTCGTCAGCGCACATTTGAGCTATTAGATTTGCAACTTGCAGCGCTTCCGGTTCGTTGATGTCGCCTTCGCGGTACCCGTCCATAACTCTCAAAACCCCCAAAGGCGCCCAGCCTGGGCTTGGGGGTTGGTCCCGTAGCGGCACGATTTGCCGGTTGTAGGCTTGGACATTTGAAAATGCGATGATCTCAGGCAAGGATCTGAAGTGTTCTGACAGCATGACAGGTGTCGCGAATTTCTGAGTGGCCAGATCATAGAGGCTATTGTCTGGATCGAAGAGTGTCCGGTATTTTGGGACTCCCTGAAGATGGTCGTCCATGATGTCGAAAACCTTCTGGCGGTCAAGGCCCACGTGTTCAGGGCTCGTCTGTTTGTCATCACCAACGACGATGGCTTTCTTTGCGAGCGATAGCAGTGGCAGAGCTTCGAAGCCGATTTGTGAGGCTTCGTCGACAATCAGAACATCGAACGGTGGGATTTCTGATGGGCGAAAGCTAGAAAGCGCCCGTGAAGTTGTCATAATCCACACGGGAACAGCGTCTTTCGATTCATTGAGTGCCTCTCGCATCTCCCTGATCCAACGCTGCGCGTACTTGCCGCCGGTCTTTCCGTAGCGTGTCACAGCTTTTAGGTACGACTGCAGCGCAAGATGTTGTTTAGGCCCGAGGTTATCCTTCAGTCTGCGCCAAGCCAGGACTTCCACCAGTTCCGCAACAACTCGACGGCGGTGGCGGCCCAACTCGTCCAGTTGAGACTGCAGTACCGCTGGCGACGTTTGCTCGGTGGTGGCCGTCACCCATGAGTCCAGTTGCCTCCACTGCCACGCACCCACGATCCGCTCCGGGGCAATCGCCTCATCAGGATCGGATGCCAATGCTGCCGCCCATCTGGGTGCGACAGCCATAGCTGCATCATGGAGTTCCTTGAGGCGGGCGGCCGGGTCCGCCAATGAATTGAGCTGAACTACCTCGGCTCGCAGAAGTGCCCAGGTGCTGCCGTCTACATCTTGGAGAGCCTCAAGTAGCTGCGACCAAAGCGGTGAGGCCTGCAGTCGACTGGCCCCGTCGTTCAACCAATTTCCCAGCGTCTGGATGCTGACACGCGCTTCTTCGGCCTCGAAGTGAAACATAGCTTCACTAATTCCGAATGCAATTTGCTCCGCTTCTTGAGCACTGGCAATTCTTACGTTCCGGATTCCGATTTGCGCCAGCCTGTTGGCCAGGAACTCCTGCTTTCCCGGCAATTCGAAAATGACAGCTAACTGCTGAATTTCAGTGGCAACGTCGTCTTCGGGACGTTCTGATAGAACGATGCTTCGCCCGATCGGTGACTGGTTGACGAAGAGTCTGACGATGTTCTGTCGTACCAAACTCAACCGGGCCGCCTCGATACAAAGTAGCGTCTCAGCCGGACTCTGAGGTTGCCTCCCATCGACGGTATAACCCGAAAGAGTCTTTTTGTGGTGCCTATCGAATAATCCAAGGCGTGAACCTGACGCAAGTTTTTCATGTGCCTGCATCAATAGGCCCCACGACTCAGCTGTAGCCGGCTGGGCAAGTTCAACTGTCGAGGCCATCAATGCACGTCTGTGTGTAATGGCCTGCTCACGCAGTTGTACAAGCGACGTGTGATAAGCAGAAAGTTCTTCCCGAAGTAGCGGGTCAACCATCCGGCCCGAGAGAGCAGCATATTCCGACGACTGCACGGAGCTTAGAGCTTGCGCGTGCACTGCGGCGACACTATGGGTTTGGCGTATCTCATCCTGTGACGCGCGCGTGAACTCGGACCAGTCTCCAAATATCGAAGCGGCTTTTGCTGCGCGTTCGTCTCCCTCAGCAATGACCTTAAAAATTTCCGCGAGTTCAGGAGCCGTTGGAAGTTGCGAAATCGGAGGCAACTCCTTGAGAGCTTGCTCGCCTATATTTAATCCGACAGATTTTAGAAGCTCGAGGTACTGACTAAAGCTGGACTCAGAAAAGGGTATCTTCGCCGTTAACTCAAGGATATCTGGGACCGTACTAAGCTCATCGGCATTTTCGCGCACCCACTCGGCAGCAATTTGAGGAGTAATCTGTTCGCCTGATAGCCACGTCCCCGGGGCAACATCAACTTCTGCTTGTCTGGCGCGCAGCATCTCAGTCATTGTCGAAGCAATGCCTCGGTTGGCAGATTCAAGATCGGAGCGTAGCCGAGCAATGACATTGTCGACCTGCGGGGTATCCATTGTTCCGACCCTGGATTGAATGGTCGTGACTGACTTTTCGAGAGACTTTCGGCTTTCCTCATCGGCTCCAAGCACGGAAACGGTAAGGTCTCGGATCCCACTGGGCACTTTGTCTGCAAGCACCTTAAGTGCCTGTTCCTTCTCTGCAACCACCAATACGCGCTGGCCATAAGCGACATAGTGACTTATGAGATTTGCGATGGTGTGCGACTTACCAGTCCCTGGTGGGCCTTGGACAGTGACTCCGGCATGCTTCTGGGCAAGTATGAGGATGCGTTGTTGTTCTTCATTCGTAGCCAACGGGAGCAGTAATGGCTCGGCCTGCGACGAATTGGTGTGCCCGTCGCTGACCGCGTTGGAGGGCTGTGAATCGCTGGCGAGTGCGACGATATCCCTAAGTGGTTCAGGTATCACCCCATCCCCAAGATAGATCTCTCGCATTTCGTTCAAGAAACCCTGAGAATCAGGGACTCTTGGGCGAACGAACAAATTCCAACTCGAATCGACCTCGAGGTTCGATTTAGCCGAGCTCGCCACAGAAACGACAGTCCCATTATCGTCGATTGCCCTAGTCAAGCGGAGCAACAGGTCGGAAGTCTCCTCGCTGTCCCATGGGTCCAGATCGATTTCGACTGCAGTTTGTCGGGCGGATGTGATCGAGGACCGATCGTGAATATCTAGACCGGCCAAGTATCGAATCTCCACCTCAGCCTGCCCTCCAGGCACGACTGATAGCCGTTGAGTTTCAGGGTCTAGAGAGATTTCAACGGGGACAGTGACCAACGGATGGTCCACAATGTAGCCATTCGTAGACCATCGTGCGCGCCCAAACCCCCAAACAATTTCAAAGGACTCGCGGTCAAGGTTTAGGCGCTCTCGCTGTTCGAAAACATCCCGGTGAAGACTTTTTACTCTTGCTGCCTGACGGTGATCGGTTGCCCAAGGAAGCCAAGAATTCTCGATCCAGAGTTCACACGCAGACGTGGTGACCTCATAGAACTCCAGCTGTGCCAATCTGTCAGCTTGAGCCGTGGCGGTCAGTGCATCGTCGTCGAGGTCACGATCGCCCGACTCGACAAGGTCCGGTAGCGTAAGGGAAATCGTTGGCCGCCTAGTTGCCGAAATTGAGGACATATCAGCGAAGTACTGGCGTAGATCCTCCGGAATCACAGGCGGCTTCGGCAAGTCAACAAAATCAATACCAAGCCACTCGGTTTCAGCCGCGCACACGCTGATAGCCTCATGGACTGGGAGAGATTCTTCGTCGATACTGAACAGCCGATAATCCGCAATATTGCGAACCGGCTTGTTCCGTTGGGCGTCGTAGTCAACGAGGAAATCAATCAATTGCAGGACCTGAGCCCGACCATTTTGGGCACTGCTAGTTGATTCTGTAGTCACTATTTCCCCCTCGAAGTTAGCGGCTAAAACGCCAACGATGCATGGTATTCAATACTAGATCAGAAGTCCGCAGGGCCCACTTTTTGACCGTCACCAACAGCGAGATTCAGCACCTCCATCTCATCCCGAAACTCAGACTAAGAGCATCACTGGCGAGCCGTCGACTGGAATCTTCAACATCGAGATCCTGAATTTCTGGACTAGACCTCAGTCATGATCAAACCGGATTGGGTTCTTCTTCACCAAATTGCCGTGAGTGGACCCGCAGCGACATGAAGTTTGGCAAGCCACCCTCTCTGTGACTGAACGGCATACTTGCCACGCGGCTGGCCAACATTAACCGGTCGCCCTGATACGCGTTTCCTAGTCGCCGTCGTCAACCCTTTCGCGAACCTTCGCAGCACCATGCCCGTCCATCCACAAGACGATATCGATGACGCGAAGCAGCGACAGGTGGGACTGGCCAGAGGCTTCACGGATGGACTCAAGGCGCATAGCGAACTGCCGACCCTTGTCGCTTTGAAACGCCTCCCACCATCTCACCCATTGTCCGCCGCTGTCGCGCAAACCGACCTGATCCTTCACGACGGAGTCGTAGATGGGGACGAGATGAGGTCGTTTACGAGCGAGAATTTTGCTGGCCGTCGTCTGGCCAATGCCCCAGGTGGCTTTTTTCTGTCGCAGCAGCTGCCACATACCATCCGCAGGCGAACCGTAGTCAAGGAGTTCCGAGAACTGCTCCGCAGTCAGGTTCTCGAGCCGCAGTTCGACAGCTAACGGTGTCAGGAGCGCCTCGATCTTACCGTCGAGCTCCTCCATGATTCCCAGTGCAGCCTGGCCTGGGACATGGACTGAGAGCATGGATACGGCAATCAGATCGGCGGCCGTGATCCGATTCGGCTCAACGAAGTCGCCTCCCCCAGCGAAGTTCTCGAAACGGGAACCCGTGTACAAAGGCCGCCCATTGGATTGGACTTCAAAGTATTTTTGGATGTGGCCAACTGCTACCTCGTCGCTGAGACGTTCCATCGCGTCAATCGGCATCTATTCTCTTCCTGAAAAGTTTTGCTCAGTGTTCCTGAACAACCTGATTCTTTCAATCTGCCATATACGTCTGACAAATACGCTAGACCCTTGCTAAGGACTGAGATCCAGCGCCTTCATGTCCGAATTTCGCAGCGTTTCAAGCAGATCGTCTTGGCGTGCCTGTCCCAGAGCCAAACGGTACCCTGCCAGCCCTGACAACATCCGTTGTGTCCTCGGGACGTCCCGACTGAGCGGGTGGTCAAGCAGCCGCCGCTCAATCCTGTGTTCTCCGGGATGTACCCAGTAAGGGGCGAAATCTCGGACGGCCTGCGGCCTTGAAACAGCTGCCGCCTCCGCACGCTTGAACAACGCCGCCCACGGATTTCGCGCACCTTCAGAACGCACCTCGTCCCAGTGCGCAGCTGCAACATTTTTGCGCACGGCATGTCCCATGTATCGATGCACGCGCCCCTCACGCTGCTCGAAGTCCACCGGATTCGTCGGAACGTTCCAGTGGATCACCGAGTGGCTCCACCAATGGAAGTCGATACCCTCTTGCCCTACCGAGGTCGAGGTCAGCACAAATGGCCAAAATGGACTGTTGAAAGCGGCGCGGACGTCTGGCATTCGCAGGGATCCCCCGTCCTCCGTGCGCCCGCCACCGTAGCGCACGGCGAACCTAGTGCCCATGGCCAGACCTCGGTCATCTTCCGCGGGGTCTTTGGCCCACAACGTGGCTGAAGTCAGGGACAGTGAGCGGCGCATAGCGTCCGCAATGTCCATGAGCTGGTCCTCCGAAACGGAACCACTCGGTTGCTGGCTACGCAGCTGGAAGACGTACTCATCCAACACGGCCTGCAGATTCCCGTCAGCACAGTACCGAAGAATCGCCTGCCAGTATCGCAAACCAGGGTACAGCTGAATCAACAACTCAGTTGCTTCCGGGCGATTAAATAGCGTCCGGAGACCCTCCGAGGCATGAAGCGCAGCTTGCCAATGCGCCTCCGCGTCAAAGGACGCCGGCAAGATACGTCCAAGTGCGCGGTACACACAATTCGCTGGCGAATTCAGGGCCAGTTCGCCTACACCCTCTCGCCAGATGCCCCTGCCTGACACCGCTGCCTGAAGCATGCGGGCCACATGGGACATGAAGTTCGTTTCTTCCATTTCCCCTTCCGAGGACGACGTCGCCCCGGATAATCCGCGTTCAGCTACCGAAGCAATCCCTTCCCTAGCTGCCGCCGGGTCGTGCATCCATGGACGAGGAAGCGGGTTCCCGAGCCCAAAATAGGCAGCCCACACGCCTCTCTCGTCGGAGGAACCCCGCGCAAATTTGTGCTCTTGAAGTACCAACTCCGCAGTTTGCCGGAGGTGTTCCGAACTCACTGATACGCCGTCGTCGGCCTGGGCCGAAAGCCGCAAGGGGTCAGCCAAACCGGCCAGGTCGGCATGCGGGATAAAGAGTGCCATGGCCGACATAGCCAAGGGTTCGCCGTCACGCATGCGCCATACCAACCGTGGGGCGAAACGGGCTCGAGCCTCGGCTGAGTTCTCAACTTCCCCTTCTCCCGCAGCCATGATTAGCCGCTCTGCCTCATAGGATAAAAGCGTGCTCACAGCATTCGGAGTCGCGTTCCAGGCTGAAAAGAGCACCTGCTTTGTGGCCGATGATTCGACTCCAGCGAACGGCCCGGAAGGTTGAGTGTAGGGGCACGACGGCGGCATCCACAGCAGCCGCCACAATCCGCCGCCAAGCACGTGGCTTTCAACTGCGCGGTACTTTGTATTGTCACCCTCGAGCCGTGCGTAGCGACGGTAGCGGTCCCGGTCGATCGTCTTGAGTGAGGGAAGGTGCATCCGCACGTCGTTGCTCTCGGAAGCCCACCCATCAATCGCCCGTCCCAATTGATAGTCACCTAGGAAGTTCGCGAAGTATGGCACTGACTTCCAATATTCGATCGGGTTGCCCGCACCAGCCGCCCTGGACAATCGGGTCAGTGCCGCCAGGCTGCGCAGGTCTGCCGGACGGACGTCGTTAGGTGTCATCTGATGCACGCGCAGCATGTCGTCATCGCCCAGCTGTGGCCGTTCGGTGCGGCACATGTATTGCTTCAGCTGCCGTTCAAGGGTCACCGCGTTGTCCCCGGATTCGATGCCGGCAAGCTGGTGCCGACGTCGGTCCAACAACCTTTGGAGCTTCCGTATCCATTCGGGATCATCCTGCGAGAGGAAACCCAACAGCTCTGTGAACTCGCTTGCATGGTCCTCACCGCCGTCGTCCGCTCCTGACGTATGTGCTTTGTACGGTGTGGCCGAGAGCAGCAACAGCTTGGCGCCGTCGTAGTTGAGGAATTGCCGGGCCAGTTCGGCGGCACTACTAGCCTGCGCATCATTCTTGGGACCATGCAACAGATCCTGGAAGCGCTGGAATTCATCAATCTATGCGGATATCCGCATAG
>NZ_JBCHVD010000013.1:0-101295 GCF_046736435.1 Arthrobacter sp. LAPM80 | reverse complement strand
GAATAGTTCTCGGAGCCATTGTTTGACGGGGTCAAAGCAGTAGGTGTAGTCGGCGGGCTGGAATTCTCTGCCGGTGATGTAGTAGCCCCAACGGGCCCGGAGGTCATGTCAGTGGATTCCGGCTTGGCGACGCCGTTGTTGGAGCCGACAGCCAAAATCTGCCGAGCCGTGGTGCTGCCTGGACTGCTGGCATCGACCGTCACGACGGCACAGAACAGTGCAACTACAACAACAAGAATGCCCCCAGCAATTGTTACCGCGACCACGTGGCGCCGGGACGCCCAATAACTGGGGTCGGCATCGGCAGAATCTGCCCCGAACGAACGTTCCCGATTGTTCACGGTGAAGCTCCTAACGTGAGGCGTCAGATCTGGCGGTTGGTGCAGTCGCCCACAGACCCAAAACAATGGCTCGGGGCAATCCTACGCTTACGCATCCATGCCAATGCCGTGTCAGCTTCCAATCCGCACAGTCACTTCATTGACAGCCGCAAAATAGGTCTGCATGAAAAATGCGCCCGTCCCCGCTTTTCGCGCCCGTTGTAACGGGCGCGAAAAGCGGGGACGGGCGCAGATCTCGACAAACTGGACCAGTGAGGTGAAGTTAGCCCTCAACGCCGAGCGTCTTGAGGATCAGCTCGCGCACACGGGCCGCATCAGCCTGTCCGCGGGTCACCTTCATGACGCCGCCGACAATGGCACCGACAGCCTGGATCTTGCCGCCACGGATCTTCTCGGCCACGTCGGGCTGTGCCGCCAGCGCCTCATCGATCGCCCTCTGCAGGGCACCGTCGTCGGACACCACGGCCAGGCCGCGCTTGGCCACAACCTCGGCGGGTGTGCCTTCGCCCGCAAGGACGCCGTCGAGCACCTTGCGGGCCAGCTTGTCGTTGATGGCACCGGAGGCGATGAGCTTTTCAATCTCCACCACGACGGCGGGCGTGACACCCAGTGCGGCGGGGTCGACGTCGGCCAGCTTGGCCCGGCGGGCGATCTCACCCATCCACCACTTGCGGGCCGCGGCTGCCGTTGCACCGGCAGCAACTGTCTCTTCGATTTCGTCCATGAGTCCGGCGTTGACAACGTCGCGGAACTCCAGGTCGGTGTAGCCCCAGTCAGCCTGCAGGCGCTTGCGGCGCTCGGCGGGCGGCTCGGGCAGGGTTGCGCGCAGTTCCTCAACCCACTCTGCGGTGGTGACGATGGGCACCAGGTCAGGTTCCGGGAAGTAACGGTAATCGTCGGAGTCGGACTTGGGGCGCCCCGAGGTGGTCGACTTCGTGTCCTCGTGCCAGTGGCGGGTTTCCTGAACGATCTTCGCGCCTGATTCCAAGACAGCGGCGTGTCGCTGGATCTCAAACGTCACGGCGTTTTCGACGGCGCGCAGCGAGTTCACGTTCTTCGTCTCGGTGCGGGTGCCGAGCTTTTCCTGGCCGTAGGGGCGCAGCGAAACGTTGGCGTCGCAACGGACGTTGCCGTGCTCCATCTTGGCCTCGGATACGCCGAGGTTCTTCACAATTTCGCGAATGGCTGCAACGTAGGCCTTGGCCAGTTCGGGCGCACGGGTGCCGGCACCGACGATGGGCTTGGTGACGATTTCCACCAGGGGCACACCCGAGCGATTGTAGTCGACCAGGGAGAAATCTGCACCCTGGATGCGGCCGGTGGAGCCACCCATGTGGGTCAGCTTGCCGGCGTCCTCTTCCATGTGGGCGCGTTCAATTTCCACGTGGAAAACTGTGCCGTCGTCCAGTTCAATGTCGATCCAGCCGTCGTAGCAGATGGGGTCATCGTACTGGGACGTCTGGAAGTTCTTGGGTGTGTCCGGGTAGAAATACTGCTTGCGCGCAAAGGTGCTGTGCGGGGCAATCTTGCAGTTCAGTGCCAGACCGATCAGGATCGAGGACTCAACGGCTTTTTTGTTGACAACGGGCAGTACGCCGGGCAGGCCCAGGCACACCTCGTTGACGTTGGTGTTGGGGTCATCGCCAAAGACGTTCGGCGCGGAGGAGAACATCTTGGTCTTGGTGTTCAGCTCAACGTGGACCTCGAAACCCATGACGGGTTCGTACTTTTCGAGGGCTTCCTCGTAGCTCACAATGGTGTCAACGCTCATTAGTTTGCCTCCTCGGCTGCGGTCTCGTTGGTGGACGCCAGGACCGGGGCCTGGTCCAGGATGGGGCCGCCCCACTGCTCTTCAAGCAGGGCTTCCAGGACTGCGCCGACACGGTACAGGCGCGCGTCCTCGCGGGCAGGTGCCAGGAATTGGATGCCGACGGGCAGGCCGTCTTCATCCGCGAGACCACCGGGCAGGGTCAGACCGGGGACGCCGGCCATGTTTGCCGGGATCGTGGCAATGTCGTTCAGGTACATAGCCAGCGGGTCATCGAGCTTCTCACCCAATTTGAACGCCGTCACGGGGGACGTCGGGGAGATCAGCACGTCAACCTGAGCGAACGCGGCGTCGAAGTCGCGCTGGATCAGGGTGCGCACCTTCTGGGCCGAGCCGTAGTAGGCGTCGTAGTATCCGGCCGACAGGGCGTAGGTGCCCAGGATGATGCGGCGCTTGACCTCATCGCCAAAGCCGGCGGCGCGGGTTGCACCCATGACGCGCTCAATCGTGAGCGGGCCCTCGGTGGGCAGGGTGCGCAAACCGAAACGGACGCCGTCGAACTTGGCAAGGTTCGAGGAGGCCTCCGACGGCATGATCAGGTAGTAGGCACCCAGGGCATAGCCGAAGTTGGGGCACGAGACCTCGATGATCTCGGCGCCGGCGTTGCGCAGCAGTTCCACGGATTCGTTGAAGCGGTTCTCGACGCCGGGCTGGAAGCCTTCACCGTGCAGTTCCTTGATGATGCCGATTTTCATGCCCGCAACGTTGCCAATGCGGGCGGCGTCGGCAAGGCCGGTTGAGGGGTCGGTCAGCGAGGTGGAGTCCTGCGGGTCGTGACCGCCGATGACTTCTTGCAGCAGCGCCGAGTCAAGGACCGTGCGGGTAACCGGGCCGATCTGATCCAGCGAGGAGGCCATGGCGATGGCACCGTAGCGCGAAACTGCACCGTAGGTGGGCTTCACGCCAACGGTGCCCGTGACGGCGCCGGGCTGGCGGATGGAGCCACCGGTATCGGTGCCCAAGGCAAGGGGGGCTTCGAAAGCTGCAACAGCAGCTGCGGAGCCACCGCCGGAACCGCCCGGGATCCGGTCAAGGTCCCAGGGGTTGCGGGTGGGGCCATAAGCAGAGTGCTCGGTGGAGGAACCCATGGCGAATTCATCAAGGTTCGTCTTGCCCAGCATCGGCATGCGTGCGGCACGGATCTTCTTGATAACGGTGGCGTCGTAAGGGCTCATCCAGCCCTCAAGGATCTTCGAGCCAGCCGTGGTGGGCTGACCCTTCGTCACAATGAGGTCCTTGATGGCGATCGGCACGCCGGCAAGCTCGTGGAGGTCTTCGCCTGCGGCGCGGCGGGCGTCGACATCGGCTGCGACGGCGAGCGCTTCTTCAGCGTTGACGTGCAGGAACGCGTGAACGCCGCGCTCTCCGCCGTCGACCTCGGCAATGCGGTCAAGGTGGGCCTGGACCAGTTCAACGGAGGTGATCTCGCCGGCGGCGAGCTTGGCGGCCATGACGGCCGCGCTGGAACGAATCAGTTCGTGGGCGCTCATGGTTTAGCTTTCCTCCAGAATGGCGGGGACCTTGAAACGGCCGTCGGCGGAATCGGGGGCGCCCGAGAGTGCCTCCTCGACGGTGAGTACGTGTCCGACGACGTCTTCTCGCATGACATTTGTCAGCGGAATCGGGTGCGAGGTGGCAGGAACATCCGCCCCTGCAGCCTCGCTGACGCTCTTCACCGAATCGACAATCACTGCCAGCTCGGTGGCCATGCGGTCCAGTTCTTCGTCGCTCATCTCGATGTGAGCCAGTTGCGCCAAATGCGCCACGTCGTCACGGTTGATCGCAGCCATGGATCTCCCCTACAAAAAGAAATAAAAGTGTGTACCCCTAGCTTATCTCCCGTGGCGCATGATGAATTGCGTCCCGTCGCGACCACAAACTCGACTTCTGGGCCGACAAGGCAAGCAGCAACAAGATGTCCACGGGGAGCCCGAAGAGGTCCCCGCGCAACGTGACGGACATGCCGCTGAAGAAGCCAACGGCCGCCACCACAATCAACACCACACTAAAGGCCATGACGGTGACCCTTGCCCGGTTGCTGCCACGGAAAACCAAGACGGCGAGCGCCACGTAGAGGAGCATGGAGGCGGACGTGACGGCGACGACGATGTCCACGACCAAGCCCGCGATGGCGACTTCGTTGGCGGGCAGTGAGGCCGCCGCTTCGCCAATAATGCTCGCACGGTCGCCCAGGGTCAGGCTCAGCGTCACGATGCCCACCACGACACGGATGCCCATGAGGACCACGCCCAGGGTTGTTGAGACAGGCCGGCGCCGTTCCCGCGCGGCCATCCGCGCCTCGGCACCCTGATGTGCAGCCATGGCGGCCGAGGGCACCTTGCTGACATCGACCACCGGCAGGTTGCCGTCGGTTTCGATCGTGTCCCCGCCGCCGTTGCGCGAGTGGTATCCGGTGGAAAAGTCCGCGATGGTGCGTACAGAAATTTCAGGGCGGCTCTCTACCAGGGTTGCCACGATATGGTCGCGCTCAACGTCGGTGTCGGCGTCGATCTTGTGCGTGATTTGAAGCGTGAAAAGTGAGAAGCCGACGGCCCTGTCAAAGGTGCCCGCCGCAAGCCAGCCAGCCTTATGTCCCCCGGGTAGCATCCAGCCCTCGGGACATTTCCGAAAGCGCACGTGGTGGCGTTTGGCGGGATTACCGGCGACTTCCTGCTGGTACGCCAGGTCCTGTTGGCGGCCAAAGAGCAGCAGGGGGCTCACGGGCGCCTCGTCGTAGCTGCGCCTGAACACCGTTGAGGTCACGATGCGCCAACTCGAACGCAGGGTGACCTCATCGGCCCTGATCCAGCCGGCACCGGTCATGGCGGCGTCCAATTGGGCTTCGCTGCCTTCTGCGGCGAGGTTGATGGGGTCCCCGAGCAGCCCGTCGGAGGTGCGGGCCCGGCCGATGAAGTAGTCGGGAACATAGATTGAGGTTAGGATCCTGTGTACCCGGGGCAGCACCAGGTAGGCCAGGAGCAGCCAGAAGAGAATGAAGGCAGGCACAAGGTACCAGCCCACGTGCAGGGACTCGGTCAGTACCAGCCAGGCCAGCCACAGCGCCGCCACACCGCTCAGGGCGAAGACGAAGTTGTCCATCAGGGAGTTAACGGAGGGCGGCTGCAGGAGTCTGCGGTGGCCGTTGCCCAGCTTTGCCGCCACGGGTTCGGAGTGCTCTCCGGGTGTCATGAGGCCATCCTCGGCTCGAGCGCCATCCGGTACACGCGCAGCATCTTGCCGTTTTCAGGGATGGGCCAGTCACGTTCGGGAACGCGCGAGAACCCCAGCTTCTGGTACAGGGCGTGGGCCGAGTGCCAGTCGTTGCCCGTGGTGAGGCTAACGGCCGTGATCCCCTCCGTGCTGCGTGCCTGATCCAGGATCCAGCTGACAAGGGCACGCCCGGCACCGCTGCGCTGCACGGCCGGATCAACCACCAAGAGTCGGAATTCCAGCTCATCCGGCAGGGCCAAGTCCGCCCATTGATCACCATAAACGGCGAGGGTGGCCGAGCCCACCACCGCCCCGTCGCGCTCGGCGACAATCATCGGCGCCACGGCCGCCCGCTCCGCCACCCTCATGATCTTGGCCATATAGGGATGGTTGGTGTCGGTAAAGTACCCCGCACCCAGGTACGCGTCGGCGGTAATCCGCGCCACGGCGTCGTAATCTGCTTCGGTGATGGGACGGACGGTGATGCTCATGCGATGGAGGCTCTCTGGCTGGTTCTATACTGCTGGTTCAGTGGTGCTGGTTCAGTCGCAACGTCCGGTGGTGGCCCTTGCCTTCCAAGTCTTCCGCACCCGGGGCCCGGCTGGGAAATTTCCGCGCCCGGCCCCCGTCCCGGCCGAACATTCCAAACTGCAGGTGATGCGATAAATCGCGCCTGTTTATCGCATCAGCTGCAGTTTGGAATCAGGAGACCGCCGGACCTTAGCCAGCGACAGCCCCTGCCTGTGGATAACTGCGGATGCCGGACGTTAAAGTGGGCCAGACTTGATGCATGGTCGCCCCTCCGAGAAGATTCGGCTTCCTTGCCCGGCGCTCCTTCACGTTTGAGGAGGGCCTGGCGTCAGGAGCCACGCGCAGTCATCTGCGTGCTGCCGGCCTGGGCACGCCCAGCAGGGGCATCAGGGTTCCTCTCGGCAGGCAGCAGAAGTTGCTCGATCGGGTGCGCCCCTATGCGCTCTTGTCCTCATCAGGGTGCATCTCCCACGTTACGGCGGCGCAACTTCACGGAATGCCGCTGCCATGGTTTGACGATGAGATTCGAACCATCCACATCACCCGCCCGGCCCATTCAGCCCAACCACGGCGCAGGAACGTCATCGGCCACACCAACACCCTGGCCCCCGAAGACGTCATGTACATCGACGGCGTCCCGGTGACAACTCCGGAGCGGACGTTCCTGGACCTCAGCGCAATTCTTGGCCTCGATGACCTGGTGGCTGTGGCCGATTTCCTGATCTGCTGGCACGACCGGCCCTTTGAACCACCCAAGGCGCCGATCGTGCCGGCAGGGAAACTCCGGTCCTATGTGGCCGGACACCACCGCGTCCGCGGCCTGAACGCCGCCCGGGCAGCCATGGAACTGATGCGGGTTGGCGTGGATTCCCGGCCGGAAACCAGGCTGCGGCTGCTGCTGCACCGCGCCGGACTTCCCGAATTCATGACGAACTTCGCCATACCCGGCGACCCGGAAGTATGGCCGGACCTGGCCTGCGAGGAATACAAGACCAGCGGCCAATATGAAGGTGAGATCCACCAGACAACGCAGAAGCAGCTGTACGACAGGAACCGCGATGAACGAAGCGCGGCGCGCGGATGGCTGCAGGTCAAGGTGTACAGCGCCGACATGCGCAAAGGCGAGGCCCATGTGGCCGGGATGTTCGCCAAAGCTCTGCGCAAGCAGGGCTGGCAGGGGTAAGTGGCCAGGCCAATCCCCGCCGGGGTGTCAGCTTCAGCCGGGGTCCCGGGATTTGAAATCGCAGCTGATGCGATAAATCGGCCGGATTTATCGCATCAGCTGCCATTTCAAATCAGTGGACAGGCAGGGCGTCGCATCAGCTGCTGTTTCAAGCGCCGGTGCCGTCCGCCCAGCGCGGCGGTGCCGAACCGAAACCCCGCGCCTGCACGTCCGTGGACATGGGCACTCCTTCGATCACGACCGCTGGAGGCAGCCGCAGCCCGGGACCCCGCACGGTTTCTTCAGCCACCAGTGACGCGGGTTCGGCACAGGGCAGGGGCGCAGCAGGGTCGGACGGCCCCGATTTCATCAGCTCCAGCGCCGTCCGGGCCAGCGAGAGCCGGGCATTGCGGGCCGTCCCCTCCAACCGGCCGAGCCAGGCGTCGACGGCGGCGCCCGCGCACAGGTACCCGGTGGCGTGGTCAAGGGCCTGGACGGGCAGCGGGTGCGGCGTGTCGGCGCCGAAGTGGAGCATCCCGGAGTGGGCAATGCCGCAGCTCATTTGAACCAGAGAGTCAAAGCCTCGCCTGTTGGCCCAGGGACCGCTCCACCCGTAGGCGTCAAGCGCCACCGAGACAAGGTTCCGATGGCGCACGGCAAGCGCCTCGTCCGAGAATCCCAGCCTGTCCAGGGCGTCGGGGCGGTAGCCGTGAATGAAGATGTCGGCCCCGGCCAGCAGCCCCTCAAGCACCGCCAAATCACTAGGCTGTTTCAGATCCAGCCGCGCGCAGTGCTTGCCCACGCTCATTTCCGCCTCAAGCCCCGCCTCCTCCCATCCGGGCGGGTCGATCCGCAGGACGTCAGCCCCGTACATCGCCAGGAAGCGGGTTGCCACGGGACCGGCAATCACCCGGGTGAGGTCAAGCACCCGCACCCCCGCCAGAGGCCTGCCCGCACTGGCAACCCGGGCATGTCCGGGTGCGCCGGCGTCGTCCGTCAGGCGCCCGGCACCCCACGCAACAAGCGGTTCGGCCGCAACTGCCGCGCCCTGCGGGTGGGCGAGCCACTGCTCCGGCGAGCGCATGAGCGCTGCACAGCCATTGGCCGCGACAACGGCGGCCTCCAACTCCTCCCCGTTCCAATGCCCGACGGCGGACGCCACAGTTGCGCGGGCGGCGCCGGCTTCCAGCCCGAGCACTCCAAGGGCCGCGGCTCGGTGGTGCGGGGCGTTGGTGTGCAGGCGGATCCAGCCGTCGGCGCAGCGGTAGTCTCCGGCAATGGCGTCCCATACGGGAGGAAGCTCCCAGCCAACAGGAGTGAAGGACTGCCCGAACCACAGTGAGGCAAGGTCCCTGTCGACGGTGACGGCGGGCGAGGAGGAGCCGTGGTGTTGGGCCAACCGGGCCATGGCGCCGGCAGCCTGCGCCATGGCCGACACCGCGAAGCCGGACACGTCAAAGGCGGAGAGCAGGGTCCCGGCACCCTTCACGGCTACTCTTTCCATCGTCATGGGATCAGGCTACTCTGCCGATCGGCCCTGGCCAGCCGGGGCAAAGCCGCCTTCCAGTCCCGGCACGCAGGCGCCCGTCCACACCGACAGCACTTCCTCCCGGCTGGGCAATCCGTTGACCGCCGGGCTAAGCACCGGCCGGTGCACCCAAGCGCCGGCCTCCTGGGCAATCAGCCCGCCGGCGGCAAAGTCATGCTCGAACAGGCCGTATTCGAGGTAGGCATCCACCGACCCTTCCGCCACGGCACACAGCTCAAGGGCCGCCGAACCCAGCCGGCGGAAGTCGCCAAAGTTGTCCATCCGCCCGTCAAGTTCGGAGACGAGGCGGCGTCGCACTGCGGGATCGTTGGTCAGCGCCGTAGACAGCAGGGTGCCGCCCCGCGTCTCGAGCGGTCCATGCAGGGGGCGCACCGAGCGCTCGCCGTCGGCCCGGGTTTCATCCAGCCACGCCCCGCCGTCGCGGGAGGCGAAGTAGATCCTGCGCAGGGCGGGCGCGTTGACAACCCCTGCCAGCCATTGCCCATCGGGGCCCATCACGGCAACGGATGTGCCGTAGTAGGCGATGTTCCTGATGAAGTTCATTGTCCCGTCGAGCGGGTCGATGCTCCAGCGGTACCCCGACGGTTCGGCGGGCAGCGCGGGGGCAAGTTCCTCGCCCGTGATGACGTCGTGCGGGCGGGCATCGGCGATGACAGCCCGCACGGCGTTCTCGGCGGCGACGTCGAAGGCCGTGACCCAGTCGGCGTCGGAGGACTTCTCGGTGGCACCGAAGCCTGCCGGGTCCCGGGCGGCAAGCACGGCGGCCCCCTCGGCGGCCGCGCGCAGGGCAACCTCCAGCAGTTCATCGACGCTCACGTTATGCGTGCTCATGTATTTCCTTTGCTTGGTTTATTGCTCGAATGCTGCGGGCCCGCTGGCCAGCAGCTCGCGGAAGGCGTCCTCGTCAAGGACCGGGATGCCCAGCGCCTCGGCCTTGTCCAGCTTGGTCCCGGCCGCCTCCCCTGCCACCACGTAGGAGGTGTTCTTGGAGACGGATCCGGCCGCCTTGCCGCCGCGGATGATAATGGCTTCCTTCGCCTCGTCGCGGCTGAGGTTTGGCAGCGTCCCCGTCACCACAATGGTCAGCCCCTCGAGGGTTTTCGGCACGGATTCATCCACGGCGTCGGCCATGAGGACCCCGGCCGCCGCCCAGGCGTCGACGATGTCCTTGTGCCAGTCGACCGCGAACCACTCGATGAGGGCCTCGGCAATGATGCCGCCGACGCCGCCGACGTTCGCCAGCTGTTCCGCGGCGTCCGGGGCCGCCAGTGCCGCCCGGATGGCGGCCATTGATCCGTAACGGGTGGCCAGGGCGCGCGACGCCGTGGGGCCGACATGCCTGATGGACAGCGCGACGAGCACCCGCCACAGGGGCGCCTTCTTGGCCTTTTCCAGCTCCTCGTACAGCTTCTCGGTGGTTTTGGTGGGCACGGAGGGCTTCTTGGCGGTCGCCTTCGTGTAAAAGTACGGCACCTGCGCGAAGCGCCCCGTCCCCTCGCCCTTGGACCTGATTTCACGCCACACCACGACGCCGGACAGGTCAAGTTCGGCGATGGAGAAGACCTGCGCCTCACTCACCAGGGGCCCCGGACCGGCCGGTGCGATGATGCCGCCGTTGCCTGCCGGGTCCGGTCCGGGCCCGGTGGTCAGGGCTGCAGCCGCCTCATAGCCCAGCGCCTCAATGTCGAAGCCGCCGCGCCCGGCAAGGTGCGCCACGCGCTCGGTGAGCTGGGCCGGGCACGACCTGGCGTTGAGGCAGCGGATGTCAATGTCGCCTTCCTTGGCCGGTGCCAGGGCGGTGCCGCAGGACGGGCAGTGCGTGGGCATGACGAACTCGCGCACGGGCGGGTCCTGCGCATCCCGCAGCGCCATGACCGGGCCAACGATCTCGGGGATCACGTCACCGGCCTTGCGCAGCACCACGATGTCCCCGATCAGCACGCCCTTGGCCTTGACCACGTCCTGGTTGTGCAATGTTGCCATCTCCACCACGGAGCCGGCCACCTTCACCGGTTCCATGACCCCGTAGGGGGTGACCCGTCCCGTGCGGCCCACGTTGACCCTGATGTCCAGCAGTTTCGTGTGCACCTCTTCCGGCGGGTACTTGTAGGCCACGGACCAGCGCGGCACGCGGGAGGTGTGGCCCAGTTCGCGCTGCGTGGCGAGGTCGTCCACCTTGACCACGATGCCGTCAATTTCGTGGATCAGGTCGTGGCGGTGTTCGCCGTAGTGGGAGATGAAGTCCATGACTTCCGGAAGGGTGTCCACCACCTTGTAGTACGGGCTGATGGGCATGCCCCACGATTTCAGCAGCTCATAGGTTTCGGACTGTGTCGCGGTGGTAAGCCCTTCGCGCGCTCCGATGCCGTGGACGTACATGCTCAGCGGCCGCTTGGCGGTCTCGGCCGGGTCCTTCTGGCGCAGTGAGCCGGCAGCCGAGTTCCGGGGGTTCGAAAAGGGCGCCTTGCCGGCCGCGACCATCTTTTCATTCAGCGCCGTGAAGTCCTTGGAGGCAATGAACACTTCGCCGCGGATCTCCACCTCGGACGGAAAGTTGGTGCCGTGCAGCTTCTGCGGAATGTCCTTGATGGTGGCCACGTTGTGGGTGATGTCCTCACCCGTGGTGCCGTCGCCGCGGGTCGCGGCCCGCACCAGCACGCCGTTGCGGTACAGCAGGTTCACGGCCAGCCCGTCGATCTTTAACTCGGACAGCCATCTCGGAGCCTTGCCCCCGCGATGCGCCACCGATGCGGCGGCCTTCGTCAGCCAGGCTTCCAGCTCCTCGAGGGAGAACACGTCCTCCAGCGAGTACATGCGGGCCAGATGGTCGACGGCGGCAAACGCCACCGAGACCTCCCCGCCAACGTTTTGGGTCGGCGAGTCGCCCGTGACCAGTTCCGGGTGCAGGGCTTCAAGGGTTTCAAGCTCGCTGTAGAGCAGGTCGAACTCGGCGTCGGAGACAATCGGTGCGTCGTCGTTGTAGTACGCCGCCCGGTACTTCTGGATCAGGTCCACCAGGTCGGCGTGGCGTGCGCGGTCGGCGGCCGCAGGCAGGGAATCGGCTGAAGGCGTTGAATCAGGGGTCTCTTGCTGGCTAGTCACGGTTCCATCTAACCCCAAACAGCCCGGCTTCGCACCGTCATGGGCGGTGATTCCCGCCGCTACTCCCCCAGCACCAGGTCCAGGGCGTTTAGTTCAACGTGGTCAAGGGCCAGGCGCACGGCCCCCAGCGTCACGATCGCGTCCCCGAGGGTCGACACCTCCACCCGTGGCGGATTCGGCATGAGCCGTGCAAGCTCCGCCTCCAACGGCCCGAGCAGGCCACCGGCCGAGGACGCCACGGCGCCGCCAATCACCACCACGTCGGGGTCGAAAAGTGTCCCCACGAGCGAAATAATGCGTGCCATGCGCACGGCGATGACGTCAAGGATCCCGCGGGCCGCCGTGTCCCCTGCGGCCGCCGCGGCAAACACCATTTCTGCCCCGACGGCTTCCCCCGCCTCGGCCACCATGGTGCTCATGAGGGTCTTGGCAGATCTGGACTCAAGCAGTTCCTGGGCCATGTCGCGCGCCAGCACAGCAATCCCTTCGGGTGTTCCAACACCCTTGACGAGTTCAAGATGGCCAACTTCGCCGGCGCGTCCGCCCACACCGCGCAAGAGGCGGCCCGATTCGATCAGGCCGAAGCCGATCCGGTCTCCTGCCAGCATCACCGCAAGGTCCTGGGCCCCTGCATGCACGCCCATCCAGCGCTCGGCCAGGGCTGCGAGGTTTGCGTCGTTGGCCAGCAGGACGGGCCAGCCGTGGCGGTCCCGCAGGTTTTCCTGCACGCCGATGTCCAAGTTCGCCCAGAACGGCTGGCTGTGCGAAATCCTGCCCTTTCGGTCAACCGGCGCGGCAATTCCGACGGCGGCCACCAGGACGTCCTGGGCCCGCACCCCGGCGTCGGCCAGGACTGCGTCGACAGCGGTGTCGATCGAGGCAAGGCGTGCGGCGGCGCCGGATTCGCCAAAGGCCCGGGTGGACTTGGCGAGGATTTCCCCCCGCAGGTTCGTCACGAGGGCAGTGGTTTTGGCCACGCCGATGTCAAGGCCCACCACCACCCCGGCCATGGCAGCAAACTCAAAGACCCGCGCGGGCCTGCCCTTTTGCGGTCCCGATACGGGGCGCTGGGCCGGCAGCTCATGCACCCAACCGGCCCGGATCAGGTCATCGCATACGGCAATGACTGTTGCCCGCGCCAGCCCCGTGGCCTCGATGAGGTCGGTTCCTGTCACCGCGGCCGAGCGGCGCATGACACCGAGGATGGCGCTCATGTTGGTGTGGCGAAGCTGCTGCGGAGTGTTTGCCGTGAGTTCCAAAAAGTGCCCCTTGACGTCTGGCCTTATGATGTAAATAATACTAACAGGGCATAAATTTATACTCTAAATATAAGCCGTAAATTATTACCGGTGGGGATTCGGCCACGGCAACCGTTCGGCGGCTGGCATGAAGGAGTTTTATTCATGAACGCAACAGCAGGCCCATGAGCGCCAACGCTGGTGGTCTACCACTTCGCACAGCGCTGGATCATGTCCGCCGTCATGCGGGGCGGCGTCAAATAGCGCCCCTCTAACCTCTTGCACCAACTCCACGAGAAAAGGACCACCCCATGACTGCTTCACCGCTTTCCGTGCTCAGCGCCGATATCCTGGCCACCGACCCCCACTGGTGGCGCCAGGCCGCCGTCTACCAGATCTACCCGCGCAGCTTCTACGACGCCAACGCCGACGGCTTGGGCGACATCAAGGGCATCACCGCCAAGGTCCCGTACCTGGTGGAACTGGGGCTCGACGCCGTATGGCTGAGCCCGTTCTACCCCTCCGAGCTGGCCGACGGCGGCTACGATGTCGCCGATTACCGCAACGTCGACCCGCGCTTGGGCACCTTGGCCGACTTCGATGAGATGACAGCGTCACTCCACGCCGCCGGCATGAGGTTGATCGTTGACATCGTCCCGAACCACTCATCCGACCAGCACGCATGGTTCCAGGAAGCCCTCGCGGCCGAAAAGGGTTCCGCTGCCCGTGCACGCTACATCTTCCGTGACGGCCTGGGCGCCAACGGCGAGCTCCCGCCGTCGGACTGGGATTCCATCTTTGGCGGACCGGCCTGGACCCGGGTTGCCGACGGCCAGTGGTACCTCCACCTGTTCGCCTCCGAACAGCCCGACTTCAACTGGGACAACCGCGAAATCCGCGACGACTTCCTGAGGACCCTGCGTTTCTGGTCCGACCGCGGCGTTGACGGCTTCCGCATCGACGTGGCCCACGCACTCTCAAAGGACCTCACCGAACCTCTGCCGAACAAGGCCGAACTGCAGCGGCTGGAGAAGCGGCACAACGGCTCCAACCCGCTGTGGGACCGCGATCAGGTGCACGAGATCTACGCCGAATGGCGCGCCTTGTTCAACGAGTACAACCCGCCGCGCACGGCAGTCGCCGAGGCCTGGGTGGACCAGTCCCGCCGCGCCCGCTACGCCTCCCCCACAAGCCTGGGCCAGGCCTTCAACTTCGACCTGCTCATGGCCGACTTCGAGGCCGAATCCTTCGCATCGATAGTGACGAAGAACCTCGCCGAGTCCGCAGCCACCGGCGCGTCATCGACCTGGGTCCTCTCAAACCACGACGTGGTCCGCCATGCCACCCGCTACGGCCTGCCCAAGCTTGCCGATGCGGAGAAGACCCAGGACGGCAAGACCTGGCTCCTCGAAGGCGGCGATGAGGCAGATCTGGACCGCGCGCTCGGCCTGCGCCGTGCCCGTGCCGCAACCCTGTTCCTGCTGGCCCTGCCCGGCTCCGCCTACCTGTACCAGGGTGAGGAATTGGGCCTGCACGAGGTGGCTGACATTCCCGACGCCGACCGCCAGGACCCCACGTTCTTCCGCAACACAGGCATCGAAAAGGGCCGCGACGGCTGCCGCGTGCCCCTGCCCTGGACCGCAGCGGACGCCTCCTTCGGATTCGGCGACGTTCAAGCACACCTACCCCAGCCAGCCTGGTTCGCCGAGTACGCAGTGGGCGCCCAGGACGCCGTTGCAGGGTCAACCCTGAACCTCTACCGCGACGCCCTGGCCCTGCGCCGCCAGCTCCAGACATCCGAGGAGCTGGCCTGGGTGGCCAACACCAACCCGGACTTCTTGCACTTCACCCGGCCCAACGGCTGGCAGACCGTCACGAACTTTGGGGATGCCGCCGTCGCACTTCCCGCAGGCACAGTGGCCCTCAGCAGCGTTCCGCTCGTGGACGGCATGCTGCCCGCGAACGCCACCGCCTGGCTCGTCTAGGAAACCTCTCCGCGGCCACCGCTAACCCACGGTGATCTGCAGAATCTCGGGCCGATTAAGCAAAAACGCCGGTCCCCGCATGATGCGGGGACCGGCGTTGTGCGTCTGTCAGTTAGTTCGCCGAGGTGTCGAGCTGCTGCTGGCGCTGCTTGCTGACCAGGGTCTTGACATCGTTCAGGTCGGATATGACCCGGTTGAGCTGCTGCTTGGATGCCGGCCACTGGCTGCCCTTGAAGCGGGTGGCGTCCGGGCCTGCCCACTGAACGGAGTTGGCCTTGCCGTCGATTGAGGACATGGCATGGGAGATCTGGTCGATTGCACTTGCGAGCTTGGACACCAAATCAGCCATGTCCTGCGGGTCGTTACCGATCATTCCGGCCATGATGCACATCCTTCGTACTGGAAATTTACCCCGGCTGGCTTCTCCGGCCGGGCAACTACTAAAAACATATCAACCCCGCGTGTGCAGCGTCGATGGGGACAACTCCCCTTGGCTTTATTACGCCTACCGCTCGTGGTCCATGGTGCTTGCGACCTGCAGCTTGTACGCCTTTCCGCGTCCAACCACATAGCCCCGTCCGGGGATGAACTTGTTGTTGTACAGGCGCCCCAGCGGCGTGCTCATCAAGGTGTCACCCTCGACGTCGCCGGGGTTCATCAGCAGCCCGCGGCGGCCCGCCTTGAACAACCCGGCAAGGCTCCAGGCTCCGGACCAGGTGGATGTTTCGGCCTCGCCGACCACAAAGTGGTTCGCCTTGATGGCCGCCTTGATCAGGTTCACCAAATCCATTTCTGCCTCGGAGTCGCCAAACTCCGTGACACCCTCGATGAAGAACGCCACGGGCTCGCTTTCCCGTTCAACCAGGTCGATGAAGCGCTGCAATTCAGGTTCCAGCGCTGCGGCTGTCACGATCGACTCATCCCACACCGGCAGGTTGGCGATGGCCGAGCGCCGCGAGCCGAAGTACACGCGCCGGGTGCCCGGCGTCGAGCGTTTCAGCGCTTCGGCCAGGGTGACAAGGGCTGTGGTGCGGCCCGACGACGGCGGGCCGGTGAGCATGAGTGCGCCGCTTGCCTGCAGTCCGGCAGGCTCCAGGCTGAAGTCGTCGACGCCGATCGTGACATGCCCGTGCGATGCCGCCGGCAGGACGTTCAGGTCGAGCATTTCAGGAAGCGACTCAACGCGCGGGGCAGCCTTGACGCCCTGGCGGATGAGCGATTCGGCCAGGCTGGCAACCTGCCGTGCCTGCAGCGCAAGGTTGGGTGTGCCGCCGAAAATGGCCATCTGGACCTCGGCGCCGTCGAGCATGCCGCGTCCGGGCGGGGATGCCGGGCTGAGGATGTCGCGGGGCAGGCCAAGGTTGGAGTAGTCGTCGGCCGTGGCAAGGCGGAGGACCAGCAGCCGTTGCACGGATGACGCCAACGACGCCGGAAGCGACTTCGGGCTGTCGCCGGCAATGACAATGTGCACGCCCATGGGACGGCCGTCGGTGGCGATCTGCTGCAGGGTTTCAAACTGCGTCATGCCGGCCCTGAACTCGTACAGCTCACGGAATGTGGCGAGCCCGTCGACCATGACGATGATGCGCGGCTCGTCAGGCTTGTTGGCCAGCCGGCGGTACTCGGCGATGGTGCCGGCCTTGACCTGGGCAAAGCTCTCGGCCCGCTCCTCGATGAGGCCGCGGACATGGCGCAGGAGGCGGCCGACGCGTTCGGCGTCCTCGGCGTTGATGATGCCCCCGACGTGCGGGAGGACATCGAGCATCTGCAGTCCGTTGGAGGCGGCGTCGATGCCGTACACCTGCACGGGGCCGCCGCGCGGGGTGATGGCCGATGAGATCGCGATGGTGCGCAGGGCCGCAGACTTGCCCGATCCGCTGGCACCGAGGATGGCCATGTTGCCGTCCCTGTCGGGCTCGAAGAACACCGTTGGCTGGGCCTGGTGTTCGGGGTCGTCCAGGACGCCCAGCAGCAGCTGCGCATCGGTGCGCCGGCTGGGGAGCTTTGACAGCTCGTAAATTTCAGACAACTCGCTCAGCCACGGCTTGCGGGGCGCCTTCACACCAAGTTCGACGGCGGCAAGAGACACGTTGGCGACGACCCGTGCGATGTCGTTGGGACCCTCGGATTCCTCCGCCGAAGCCGCTTCAAGCTCCTGTTCCCAGGGCGCGCCGGCGCCAAAATCCATCTCCACAATGTCGATGCGGGGGCGCTGCGGGGTGCGGGTGGTCCAGCCGCCGGCGTATCCTGTCTGGAATCCCTGGATGCGTCCCGGGCCTGTCTTGGCGGCGCCGCGTCCGGGAATGGACGGGCTGAAGTACGCCGCGGTGGATTCGCCCAGGATGTCCAGGGAGTCGTCGGCGTCGGCCATGCGCAGGGCAATGCGCATGTTCGTGTTCGCGCGCAGGCTGTCCTTGATGACGCCCGAGGGGCGCTGGGTGGCAAGGATCAGGTGCAGTCCCAGCGAGCGTCCGCGGGCGGCAACGTCAACCACGCCGTCAACGAACTCGGGCACCTCCTTGGCGAGGGCGGCAAATTCGTCCACCACAATGATCAACGACGGCGGCGTCTCGGGATCCGCTTCACGCTCAAGGGCCAGCAGGTCCTTGGCCTTCTTGCGGTTGAGCAGGTGCTCGCGGTAGTGCAGCTCGGCGCGCAGGGACGTCAGGGCCCGGCGGACCAGGTGTGGCGAGAGGTCCGTGACCAGGCCGACCGTGTGCGGAAGCTGCACGCAGTCGGCGAAGGCCGCCCCGCCCTTGTAGTCGACAAAAAGGAAGGACACCCTGTCGGGGCTGTAGGCCGCGGCCATGCCCAGCACCCAGGCCTGCAGGAACTCGGACTTGCCGGCGCCGGTGGTGCCGCCGACAAGGGCATGCGGGCCCTCGGTCTTCAGGTCAAGGTACATGGGCTCGATGCCCTTGGACCCGACCAGGGCGCGCAGCGAGCCCTGGTGCTTGCGGTTCTTCACGGCACGGGAAGCCACGGAGTTGTTCTCCAGCCAGCGGTCGGCAATGCCCGATGTGCCCTCCACGATGTCGTGGCCTGCAAGGGCAACGTAGGAGACGCTGCGCGGCAGGTCGGAGTCGTCCTCAACGGGCTTGCCGGCGTCGATCACGGGGGCAAGCATGCGGGCAAGCGCGGCGGCAAGGTCCTGGCTGACGCTTTCGCAGCTGACGGGGAACGTCAGCTGGCCCAGGCGGACCTGCCCGGTGGTTGCAGTTTCGGCCACGTGGACAAAGTCACGGCACGACGCCGGGAGCGCCTCGACCGAGCTGGCAACCCACAGGACGTGGACGCCCACGTCGGCGCCGTATTCACTTAGCCGTGTCAGGCGGGCGCGGTCAACCTTGACGTCGTCCTCAATGATGACCAGCAGTGCCGGCATGACCGGCTGGGGAAGATCAAACTTTTTGGGGTCAAGGGCACCCCTGTGCGCGGCCCTGTGGGCGTCCATGATGGCGCCGCGGGTGAGCAGCAGTTCCTCCAGCGAAGCAAGGAGCATGCTGGCGGCACCGCGGCCCGAGGCCAGGTGTTCACCTGGCAGGGGCGAATGCACGGAGCCGACGTGGGGAAGCCATTGCAGCCATTCCCAGCGTTCCTTGGACTCGGCTGATGTCATGGCCGCCACTGCCAGTTCGGCGGGGGAATGCAGCCCCACTGCCTGCAGGACAAGGGCGCGGGCCACGTCCTGGACCACGCCGCGCGGCCCGGCAACGCCCAACGCCCCGCTGGTGCGCAAGTGGGCGACCACGGGGACCGCGTCAATGTCCGAGAACTCGGTCTTGATGTCCTGGATCTCGGCCATGTATTCCGGGAGCGTGTTGTTCTCCCCCGGCGCCTTCACGGGTGTGCGTGAGGGTTGGCGGCCCACGCCCAGGCGCAGCGAAAGGAACGCCTTGTGCTCGGGGCGGTGCGTCCACATCAGGGGGCCCAGCTTGTAGATGGCCTCGACAGTTTCTGCCGTTGACGGGGTCTCAGCCAGCCGCACGGCCCGCTCCACCTGCTGGCGCGCCGTCATTTGCCGGCGGAACTCGGCCACTGCGCCACGGAACTGGGCGATTGCTTCGCGCAGCTCGCGCCTGGTGTTCGCCTTTTGGTCGAAGTGGCTGGCGATGATCATCAGCGGCATCATGGCGACGAAGATGAGGCTGTAAATGCTCCCGGTGACACCAAACATGACGGCGCCCATCAGGACGGGGGCGATCAGCATGATCATGGGGAAGCGTTCACGCTTGGGGCGCTGCGGGCCGGCGGGAATGGTTTGTTCCTCGGCTAAAAAGTGCGGGACCACGCGCGGGGAACGGTTGAATTCCACGAGCGGGCTGCTGGGGCCGGCCTGTGCGCCGCGGCCAAGGCTCACCACCGAAATGGTGGTTTCGCCCAGCGTCACCTCGTCGTAGGAGCCAAGGACGGCACGGGACACCTGGGTGCCCTCCATCATGAGCCCGTTGGCCGATCCGGTGTCCGCAATTTCAATGGTGTCGCCGACGGTGATGCGGGCGTGCCGTTTTGAGGTCATCGGGTCGCTGAGCCTGACGTCGACGTCAAAGTCGCGGCCAACATAGCTGGTGCCCTGCGGCAGGGCGAATTCGCTGCCCGCGTCAGGACCTGAGATGACGCGCAGCGTTGCAGCCGCCGGGCCGCGGTCCTGGTTCGCCACGGCAAAAGTTTCGCTGACCTGGGTCAGGGACACGACGGCGCCGGGCCGCAGCCCCGATTCCAGCAGGTTACTGTCGGGGGGAAGGGTGCGTCCGCGCATGCCGCCAACCATGGATTCCTCCACCAGCAGGGACAGATTCTCCGGCGCGCGGGCGCCTTTGCGTGCGGGGTCCGCAAGGTAAAGTTCGGTGGCGATGTCGCCAACGGATGCCAGGCCGTCAACCGTCACGGCGAGGTTTTTGTCCTCCAGCGGGGCGCGCTTGAGTGTCAGCCTGATCCTCATTCGGCGTCAGTTCCGCGCTGGGATTCCAGCAGTGGCAAGTCCTCGGGGGTGACCAGGTGGGAGGTGACTGCGTGCTCGACGAGCCGTGCGCGCCTGTTCGTAGCCAGCTTGCCGCCGCCGCCTCGCAGGCCGACCACGCCGACCCGATCAAGCTTGTCGCACACATTGTCCAGCTTGCGGTTGAAGCGTGTGAGCGCCCAACCAAGCCGCCTGGCTGCCTCCGCCGAGGACGGGATGGAGCTGAACCCTGTCCCGCCGCGGCGGAGCATCGGCTCGGCCAGGGCAACGATCAGCGCCTTCTGCGATGGGGTGAACGCCACTGGGCCGATGGTGGTTGACCCTGCCGAGTCCTCCTCGCGGCTCAGGGACGTGAACGATGGCGCGGCCAGGTGCACCGAGAATTCGTAGGTTGTGGGGCCGGCAGTGAAAATCACGTTTGTCTGGCTAAAGACCAGCGGGATGCGCGCACCCGGCGCCATCCACGCCTGCATGCCGCCGGCGGCGTCGGCGATCGTGGCAGAGAGCATGGTACCGGCGTTTGTCAGCCACCAAATGCCGTCGTACTTGCCCACTTCCAGGAATTTCCTGTGCAGGTAGGGGTTCTCGTCAACCTCGATGTCCCCTTCACGGCCAATCTTGAAGATTGCCTCGGCCGAGGGTTCGTACCATTCGCCGCAAAAGTCAATCCTTAGTTCCCCCATGAAGGCTCCCCCTGGTGTGCGTTGTTGTTTCTGGTTGTTGCTAGGAGCACTTCTTGCTCTCCTGGGACGTCTGGCCGTTCTTGCGCACCAGTTTCACCGCAATGCACGACTGGTCGTTTGATCCGTTGACGGCAAAGACCCTTGCCTCGGTGATCGGCTTGAACTCGCCGGAGTCGACGGCACTGACGGCCGCCCACACGTATTTGTCGCCATCTTGCGGATCAGGATTGGTCCAGGTCCACTCCGAGCCGCCGTTCATGGGCGTGGCGCTCAGTCCGGTGACGGCGGGAACCTCCGCTCCAATCACCAGTGCCGTTGCTGGTGCGGACTGCGCAACGTCGCCAGGGTCGCTCTTGTGCGGCGCCCCGACATTGATGAAGACCATCGCCCCAACCACGACGGCGGCCGCGAGCACCAGCCCCGAGACCAGTCCCAGCCACTTGCGTTGCGGGTGGGCGGGTGCGGCCGGTGCCTGCACGGCGTCCCCCGGCAGATCGTTGCGCGCGATGGTTGAATCAAGCACGAATTCATGGGCCGGTGGCGGCGGGGCCTGGCGGAGCAGGGCCGGGCCGGGAATTGTCTGCCCGTTGCGGGTCAGACCCGTGGTGGACCCGGTGGACCCGGTGGTTCCGGTAATTGCGGCGGGGCCGCCGCGCAGCGGGCGCGTCGGGAACGTGGGGTTTGAGGTGGCTGCATCGGGGTCAATGGAAATGATGCTGCGGACCCTGGTGGCTTCGGAATTTTCGGCGGGCACCTCGTGGGATGGCGCCTCCTCCTGCACCTCAAACGGGGTGACTGAGAGGTTCATATCTGCCTGGACGCGCATCAGGGCGCGGGCAAAGTCCTTGGCAGAGCCGTACCTTGAGCTTGGCGGCTTCGCCATCGCCGTAGCCAGCACCAGTTCCAAGGCCTCGGGCACGTCGGCCCGGCCCAGGCGGGGCAGCGGCGCGGCAGCGATGCGGTCCATGAGGTTCCGCTGTGAATTGTCGGCGCCGGGGATGACAAACGGCGAGTGCCCGGCCAGCAGGGTGTAGATGGTGGCGGCGAGTGCCCAGATGTCGACCTTGACGCCATCCGTTGCCCCCGGACCAAAGGACTCCGGCGGCGACCACGGGATTGACATGCCACCGCCGCCGGACTGGATTGAGTCCGTGGTTCCCGATATGCCAAAGTCGGTCAGGGCAGGGCGGTTGTAGTCGGTGACAAGGATGTTGGCCGGCTTGATGTCGCGGTGGGCGATGCCGGCCCGGTGGGCGGTTTCAACGGCCGAGGCCACCTGGATGCCGATTTCAAGTGCCTTGTCGGCGCTGAAGCGGCCCTGCCTGTATTGCATGTCAAGGCTTGGCCGGGAGCAGTACTCCATGGCCAGGTAGGAATGCCCGGAATCGGTGATCTCCGCCTCGAAAATCGTGACGATGTACGGGTGGGCCGACAACTGCGCCATGAGGTTGGCCTCGGACTCGAAGCTGGCGCGGGCGCCCTCGGTCATGAGGTCGGCGGTGAGCACCTTGACTGCGACCTTGCGCCGCGGCCTGTCCTGCGCGTAGAGGTAGACGTCGGAGAAGCCGCCAGATCCGAGGACCGAGACAAACCTGTAGCCCGGCAGCGTTGGTGGTGCCGCCGGGGCCCGCCGGCTGCTCACAGGAGTCCGTCAAAGAGCAGCGAGACGCCGTCTCCCAATTCGGCAATGTCGCCGTTGAGCAGGATCGCTTCCTCGCCCTGGCTCAGGCGGCGCGGCATCTGGCCCTCGCGGACAAGCACCGTGCCGTTGGTGGCCTTGAGGTCAACGAGCAGCACGTCCCAGCCGTCGAGGCGGACCTCGACGTGGGAGCGTGAAATGTCGCCGTTGCCGCTCTTGACCTGCACCAGCCGGGGCATGGCACCGCCCATGACGCGGGACACCGATGGCTGCCGGCCAATGATCAGCGAGTGGTCAAGCTCAATCACTTCACCGGTTGAAATGTGCATGGTGCCCAGCCGGGGCCTGCCCACTTCGCGGGGTTCGGAACTGATCATTGCGCCGCAGTCGGAGCACTGCGAGTGGCTCGGCGGGTTTGCATGCCCGTTGGGGCACACCCGCGCCAAAACCATGGGGCCTGTGGGCGGGCGTGATGCCACTGTCTCGGGGGCAGGCTGTCCGTCGCGGAGAAGGCCGCTGCGCATGACTGTGTGACCGTCGTGGTCCGGGTCGTAGGCCGTGTCCTCCTGTTGGGTTGCCTGCTGCGCTGCTGGGGCCTGTTCGTCTTCAGGTGCTCCTTCAGGCTGCGCGGAGGCGATGTCCCACGGTACGGAGTCAATCAGCAGTCCCTCAGGCGCCGTCTCCGCAGGCTCGGGTTCGGCCACGGCGGTGTCCACTGCCTTGGCGATGTGGCCGGCAGACGGGGGCAGGGGCGGCAGTGGGGGCAGCGAATGCTCCAAGGGCGCCTGGCTGATGGGCTGGCCGTCTTCATCCAGCCGGACCGCTGCATTCTCAACGCTTCCGCCGACCAAGGTGTCGCCGAAGAGGAAGTCATAGTTGGTGGTGAAACCCTCGTCGACAGCCTCGGCCCCCGCCGGTGCCGCGTACTCGAAGGGGTCCGGTTCGGAGGCTGCCTGATCGTCCGCGTCATCGTCCGCGTCATCGCCCGTCTCGGGGCGCATGGTGAGGTTCATGTCGGCTTCAACGGCCTGCAGTTCCGGGGATTCCTCCGCAGCACCGTCGTCGGCAATGTAGGGTTCAGCGTCGTGTTCGACATCCGGTTCATCGGCGTCCGGATGCGGCACGTCGAGGGGGGCCAGCTGCGCATTCCATTCGGCATCGGCGGCCTCCGCGGCCATGGCGAATTCGGCCAGCGCCCAGGCGTCCTCCTCCGGGGTGGTTTCCTGCGGTTCGGCCTCCTCAGGGGCGGGTGGCTGGTCTGCCGGCTCCTCAAGTACCCCGGGCGCTGGCGGGCCGGGAACGGGGGTGGGCAATCCGCCGTCGTGGGTGGCTTTTGCCTCGACGGTGGCGGCGGTGGATGCGCCGGCCATGGCCAGTGCCCGCAGCCGCACCACGGCTTCGCCCAGGGGCAGCACGATCGCTTCGCTGCCGGAAGCAGGTTCGCCCATGGCCATCTCGATGGCGCCCGACAGCTGCAGGGACCGTTCGCTCCAGGTGGTGACGTCGCGGCCCGACACCATTTCGATTCCCTGCGGCGTGTGGGCAAGCAACGTGATGTCCCCGCGCAGGATGGCGTGCAGCCTGTCGCTTTGGACCACGATGGCGAAGTCGGGCATGCCGGTCAGGCTCGTGCCGAACTTTTCGGTGACAGCGTTCAGGACGCCGTGGATGGTCGGCTCCTGGCCCAGGAAGTCCCACAGCTCACCCACGGTGGAGGGATCGGTGTGCCCGTCAAGGACAATGATCGATCCCGAGCGCACGATTCCTAGCCAGGAACCCGTCGTGTAGGTCGTGCTAACCATGATTCTCCTCGTGCAAGGGTGCTGATAAATGGGGTGTGCGCACTGACTCCGGAATGGATTCAAGCACGGGCAGGACGCCGGTTGACGGCGACATCCGGGGCAAGGTGGTTTTCTCGACGATGGGCTGCGCCGCGGTGTCGACGTTGTTTAGGGTTTCCTCGGCCGCGCCGCCGTTGACGTTGCCGGCATCGACCACCACGACAGTGATGTTATCGCGCCCGCCGGAACGCAGTGCGGACTGAATCAGCGAATCGACGGCGTCCTGCGGATGGCGCAGGGTGCCCAGGGCACGGTGTATCTGGTCGTCGCTCAGCTCACCGGAGAGTCCGTCGGAACAGATAAGGATCCTGTCGCCGTCTTCGATCGGCACAAGCCAAAAGTCCGCCTGGGTGTCCGGTCCTGTGCCCAAGGCGCGGGTCACCACGTGGCGGCGCGGGTGGACCAGGGCCTCGGCGGGGGTGATTAACCCGGCGTCGACAAGCTCCTGGACCTCTGAATGGTCCACGCTGATTTGGCCAAAAGTGCCTTGGCTCAGGCGATACGTGCGGGAGTCGCCCACGTTGAAGACAAGCCAGTAGGGCACGCCGCGTTCCTCCACCACAACGACGCCGCTGACAGTGGTACCCGCCCTGGCGTTGGTGAGTTCGCGAATGCGCTGGTCGGCCAGTCGCAGGGCCGTCTGCAGGTCCGACGCCGTTGCCTCCCGGCAGCCCCCCGTCAGGAGCGGCTGTTGGCTCAGTGTCAGGATGCATTCGCGGCTTGCGACCTCGCCGGCCTCGTGGCCGCCCATGCCATCGGCGACAGTGAACAGGGGGTCCGCGGCCAGGAAAGAATCCTCGTTCAGTTCCCTGCGCAGGCCGCGGTCGGTGCCGAAGCCAAAGCTGATCCGCACACCCCCGCCCTCATGCCCTGTGCCATTGCCCGGCATCACGCGGGACCCACCATCAATGAGCGGTCGCCAAAGTCCACGCGGGAGCCGACCCCGGCGAGTGCGGGCGCGCCGGGAGTGAGCGGGGTCCGGACGCCGCCCGGGTTGGTGATGGCGCTTCCGTTGGTGGAATTCCTGTCCGTCACCCACAGGCCCTCCCCGCCGACTCGAAGATGCAGGTGCGTCTTGGACACCGACCTGCCGGAGTCCTGGACGGGGATGAGTCGCTGAATCATTTCACCATCGTATCCGGCGGGATTGCGGCCGATCAGGGCCACCGCGCTGATGTCCTCCGTGCGGCCGTCATCGAAGGTCAGCCGCAGGGACTGGCTGGGGGCGTGCGGACGCATGCGGGTCTCCCCCGCGTCGTCGTCGGATTCGGCGGTTGCCGCAGACTGTTGTGCTGCGGCAGGCTGCACGGGCTGGAAGGGTTCGGTGGGGCGGGCCACGCCGGGAACTGAAGTGATGGGCCCCTCATCGACAGGGATCCGGGGCTGCGGGCTCGACGGCGGCGCGAAGGGACTGCCCTGGGCGGGCCGGGCCAGCGGCGAATGGACCTGTGAAATGGTGGGAACAGGTGCCGGGGTGAAATCGGCGCGTCCTGCGATGCCGCCGGTTTCCAAAGGATCCCGTCCGCCCTTGACGTTGAAGACCAGGGTGTGGGCCACCTTGTCGTGCCAGCCCTGCCTTTTGCCGTTTGCGTCCCAGACGTTGGAAATGATGACGATGATCGGGCCGATGGTGGGAACAATGCCGCCCAGGCCGATGATCAGGTTGCGCAGGAAAATCGCCAGGATGCCGGCGGGTCCGCCGTCCATGTTGGTTGTGCGCAGCCCCAGCAGGATGTTGCCCGGCGTCTTGCCGGCCTTGGCTTCCCACAGCCACAGCCAGATGCCGTAGGCAATCGACAGCAGTGCGGCAATGCCAACGAAAGTGCTCAGCCAAAGAAAGTTGTATTGTTCAAAGTTGCCAACCCGGGTCACCGTGACGGTGAAGCTGCCAATGATGACGGCCACGGTCAAAAGGAGGAAGGGCAGAATCCCGTCGATGATCTTTGCGGCGAAGCGCAGGCCGGCACCGCCGGGAACCAGTGCGGCCGCCGCGGCGATGCGCGGGTCTGCCCCCAGCTGTTGCGGGGCAAGCAGCGGCCCCTGGGACGTTACGCCCACGGGCACGATGCCGGGCATCGAAACGGGGGTGATGGTTGAAGCCTGCGCCACGGAGGAAGGCGCCGGAGAGGCAGCACGGTTCGCCACCGCGGCCCCGCACAGTGTGCAAAAGGCCGCGCCGGGGGCAAGCACCGTCCCGCAGTTTCGGCAGGGGTCAGCCACTTTTTGCGCCATTTCCTTCGTACCCTTCTTAGGACTTCTTCATCCACCGGGCCAGTGCGGAGCGTTGTGCCCCACTGCCAGGCGTTGCATCTTCGGCGGGGTCGCTCCGTGCACGGGCCTTGTTCCTGGCCCGTGCCTTGGCGTCCGCCATGAGCGACCTCGGGGAGAACTTTGCCCGTTGCCGCTTCCAGAATCCTACCGACCCGCTCATGGTGTTGACGGATTGTTCGACGTTTTGCCAGTATGTGGCGACGTCATCTTCACTTGGCTGCCCCGGGCCGAAGATTGCGGCATCGGCCCGTTCTGCCAGCAGCGCGTTGGTTGCCTGGCTTTCGGGGAAGGCCCCGTGAAGCAAAACCGCCATCTCGCGCCGGGTGCCTTTTCCCTCCAGCGGCGCCCCCAGATCGGTCGCGACGCTGAGCACCTCTGACCATCCGCCGCCCAGCCTGTCGGTGGGCAGGCCTGCCCGGTGGCGGCGTTTCCGGCGTCGTGTTTTAAGGGCAACGATGAGGATCAGCGGCAGCGCAATGACGGCGACGGGGATGGCTGCCACGCCGATGACCATCAAGATGGCGCCGAACATCTCGTCCTGGTTGTTCTTCTTCCCGTCGGTGTCCAGCGCGTCGGGGGCACTGTCGGGAGGAAGGTCGGCCGGCTCCTGCGGCGGGGGCGGCGGCTGCAGCACCTGCGGCTTGGGTTTGGAGGCGTTCTGTGGCTCGGGCGGGCTGGGCACGTGGTCCTTGTCAGGCGTCGGGTTGAAGGGCACCCAGCCGAGTCCGGCAAAGTTCACCTCGACCCACGCGTGGACGTCCGAACCCTTGAGCTGGACGGTCGATGCCCCGTTGTTGGGATCCTTTTCGTCCAGGTAGAAGCCCATCACGACGCGGGCGGGAATGCCAAGGTGGCGGGCCATCAGCACCATGGCGGAGGCGTATTGCTCGTCGTCGCCCACCATTTCCTTGCCGCTGAGCAGCTTGGTGATGCGCGCGGCGCTGTGGCCCGAGTTCGACGGCGTCTGGCCGTCGAGCCCGTTGCTGAACTTGCCCTCGCGTTGGAGTGCGCCTTCAAGTGCCTGCACCTTTTTCAGCGGTGTGTCGGCCTCACCGATGATGTCGTTGGCCTTGGTGCCCACCACGGGTGGCACGTTCTCGAGCGTTGGCAGGCGGACGGAACCGAAGCCGGAGCCTGCAAGCTTGTTCGCATCGACGCCGGGGAATTCCGCCTCCATGGAGTACGAATCCCCCTTGGCCACGCCGGAGAGGTTCAGCGCCGTGCCCGATTCCTTGTTCAGGTACAGCGTGGGGGTGGCGCCCTGGGCGCTTGTGTAGCGCAGGCTTAGCGGCACAGAGAGGCTGGGGATCCAGACTCCCGCGTAGCCGTCGATGACAAGCCCGACGTCGGCCCCGGTGCCTGTGCCGCCGTGGTTCAGTGACTTGGGGTCGCCGATCGGGGCAAAGGATGCAGAGCTGTTCGGGTCCACGTTGAACACGACGCCGTCGTAATTGTCCATGGCGGCGACCCGGACGCGGCCGTTTTTGGGCAGCCCCTGGACGTCAAACAGGACGGTGTCCTTTTCGTTCTTGACGTAGTCGCGGAACTTCGTCAGCGGCGAGGGCAGCTCGTGCAGTTCAGGCGGCGGGATGACGGTGTCCCGCAGGACCTCCCTGCTTGAGCTGGTGGTCAGCGCGGGTGCGGCACCCATCGTGACGGCGCCGGCTATGGCGATCACGCCAGCGGCGAGGCCAATGCGGCGCAGCAGGGACGTGCGGGCGCCGGCGGCATCCTGCACAGGCTGGTTGGCGGAGATGGCCACGGCGGTTTCCCGGCGCAGCAATTCCTGCCTGTAGGCAAGCCACCCGATGGCGCCGACGCTCAGGAGCGAGCCGCGCAGGACAGGAAGGAAGACCTCCGCGGTGCCGAACAAGATGGCGGTGACGAACAGGACAAGCACTGGCAGCATGGCCCAGTAGGCGCTGCGCAGGCGCCAGGCGAGCGTGCCGGCAACCACCGCGCACACGAACGCCGACAGGTACGGAACCACCATGACCTCGACGCCGATTCCCACCGGCGGGGCCAGGGTCAGCAGCTGCTTCCACGAAAGCATGATGCCAAGCAGAAGCCCGCGCAGGGAGGCAAGGCTGGGAATGATGCCCAGAATCGCCTCGTTCGACGCCGCCAGGGCACTGCCAAAGAGCATGTAGACAACAAAGCCAAGCCCGACCATGGTGATGAGGCCAAGGCGCCAACGGACCCCCGCCGCGGCAACGCCCAGGCCCAGCACTATCGCACCAAAGCCGGCAACCAGGTACCGCAGGTCGTGGCCAAAAGTGGGGCCGAAGCCCAGGACCGCGATGCCCAGCAGAACGAGCAGCACGGCGCCGTCGAGCAGGAAGTGCCACGTTGCACGGCCGCCGGCAAAGGGCGACGGGGCCCGGCGCACCGAGGTGCGGGGCAGGTTTGGCTGCGGCCGGTTTGGCTGCGGCTGTGCAGCCGCGCTCCTGCGGGCGCTCACGCGACGGCCTTTCTGAGGACAACGGCCAGATCGTTGATGTCTCCCAGTGTCAGAACTGTCAGATCGGCAATGTTGGCGCGGGCTGACTGCGCCCCGGTGTGGCACCGGATGGCGAAGGCCCGGACGCCCGGCGGCACTGACGCAGCGGCACTGCGCAGCTGCGCCGGGGTGACCTTGGAGCCCACCACCATGAACATGACAGAGGCGTTGGGCACGGCGTCCGACAACGTGCGTGCCAGGTCAACGGATGTGCCGCGGCGGTTGTGGCCGGCAAGCCTTGTCATGTCGTCCAGGAGGTTCCTGCCCGTCTCGCAACGGACCGGACCCCGCTGGGTGAGCACGCTCAACTCCCGGTTTTCCTTGATGGCCTGGCGGCCAAGCGATGCCGCAGCCGAAATGGCCAACTCGAAATCGTCGTCGTGCTCGTATTCATCGGTGTTGATCGACAGCGCCACCGCCATGTGCGATCGGCGGGTCTCCTCAAACTGGCGGACCATCAGCTTGCCGGTGCGGGCTGTGGTTTTCCAGTGGATGTGCCGACGGTCGTCGCCCGGTACGTAGTCGCGCAAGGCGTGGAAGGCGATGTCAGAACTTGTCAGGTCCTTGGTGGTCAGGCCCTCGAGGTCCTTCAGGAAGCCGGCCGCGGGGCCGTCAAGGGACGTGGTCCTGGGGTGGACGAAGAGGTCTGTCGGCTCGGTCCACAGCACCTGGCGGCGCAGCAGTTGCAGGGGGTCCGCGCGCACCGAACGCACGGGGCCCACAGTGATGACGGCGCGGCGGGTGGTGGGAATCGTGAACAGGTCCTCATGGACCCCGGCCGTCTTCATGCGCGGCAGGTGGAACAGGGCCGTTGCCTGGCCGACGGGAAGTTCGACGGCGGCCGGCAGCACCGTGCGGGAGGACGTGTTGGTGACGGCGATGCTGCCAACGGCGTTGTCGCCAACGGCAACCCGGGTGCGGGCGAGGTCAAGCGTGACGGCGTACATCGACGTGCCCAGGACGAAGGCAACGGCAATGAGCAACAGCACCACGGCCAGCAGCGCCGCAACCTTGGCTTCCTGCCAGCCGAAGCCGGCACCAAGGATCCACAGGAGCACGGCCGCACCCATGACCACATAGCCAAAGGTGCTGACCGTGGCAAGAACGGGCATGATGTGGCGCCGGCACCACACGGCGGCCTTGGACCACACGGGGGCAACGTATATGCCTGCCACCTTGCCAGCCTCACGACCCAGGGATGTGGGGTGCAGGCGCGTGGGTGTCCCGTCGCGGCGGAAGGGTCGGGACAGGACGTCCCGGACCTTTCCTGCGCTGGATTCAATGCTCATTATTTACCTTTGGCCGACTGGGCTGTTGTTGTTAGACGGAGGCCCGTTGTTGGGGTGCTGCAACTTCGGCGAGAACCCGGGAGAGGACTGCCTCCGGGGTGGCGCCGGCAAATTCGGCTTCGGGGTCCATGACGAACCTGTGCGTCCACACGTAGGGGGCAAGCTCCTTGATGTCGTCGGGCAGGACGTAGTTGCGGCCCTTGGCGGCAGCCCACACCTTGGCGATGCGGACCATGGCGATGGCGCCGCGGACTGAGACGCCCAAGCGGGTTTCCGGGGCGTTGCGGGTCTCTTCACAAAGGCGCGAAATGTATTCAAGCACGGCCGCGTCGGTGTGGGCGGTGGAGGCCAGGTCAGCCATTTCAGAGACCGCCGTCGGGGTGATGATTGCCTGCAGGCTGGCGGACCTGTCGCGTTGGCTTGAGCCGGCAAGCAGCTGGACAGTGGATGCGTGGTCCGGGTAGCCGATCGAGGTCTTGACGATGAAACGGTCAAGCTGGGCCTCGGGCAGGCGGTAGGTTCCGGCTTGCTCGATGGGGTTTTGCGTGGCCAGCACCATGAACGGGCGGCCCGTTTCGTACGTGGTGCCGTCCATCGTCACGCGGGACTCTTCCATCACTTCAAGAAGAGCCGACTGGGTCTTCGGCGATGCACGGTTGATCTCATCGGCCAGCACGATCGTTGCGAAGATGGGTCCCTTGTGGAACTCAAATTCCTGCTTCTTCTGGTCGTAGATCATGACGCCGGTGACGTCCGAAGGCAGCAGGTCGGGGGTGAACTGGATGCGCGAGTTGGTGCCCTTCACCGTTGCCGAGAGGGCCCTGGCCAGCATGGTCTTGCCGGTGCCCGGGGCATCCTCAAACAAGACGTGGCCCTCGGCGAGCATCGCGGCAATGGTCAGGCTGATGACGTGGGACTTGCCCAGGATCGCCTGGCCGACATTGGCTACCAGCTTGTCAAACGTTCCAGCAAACCATGTGGCCTGTTCCGGCGTCATGGACATAGTCGATCCTCTTTCAGTCTTGTTCATTCGTGCCTTGCACGCGGATAAACCCGGATTAGTTTATCCATTAGTTGGCGTTACCGGCCATTTGAGTCGCGATCTACGGCGTCAGCAGATCGCGACCCGTTGTTTCAGGGATCAACCACGGCGCTCAAGGCAGTTCGGACCTGGTCAATAATCGCTGGGTGGTTTTATCTGCTCCAAAAACCATCTCCATCCCCCACGCTGGCCGTGTCAGGTTGCGTCGGGGTGGTTGGTGCGGAAGTCTGCGATGGCTTGTTCGGTCAGGATGGTGTTGTCTTCGGCGTTGGGGATGGCCCAGGCGGGTTCTTCGGGGAGGTTCTCGGGGTCCCAGTCTTGTTCCTGATCGATGGTGGCTGCGGCTTGGGTGTAGTAGGCGTCATCGTGCCAGTTGCCGCTGGTTTGGAGGTCTTCGAGGGTGGTGTTGATGAGGTTTTTCAGGAATGCGGGGTAGAGCGGTGGTTGCCCGTCCCCGGAATCTGGCGGGTAGTAGTAGCCTGCCGGTGAGGTCCAGGCGACCCCTGTTTCTGTCATGGTCGGGGTCCAGCCGCGCAGGGTGATGGCGGCCCGGTCCGGGGACTGGTCGGTGCGGTACGCACCGGTGCGGGTCCTATCGTCCTTGAAGTGCTTGAACCGGGCATGGTGGCGGTGGCACAGGTGCTGGAGATTCTTATAGGTGGTGGTGCCGCCGTGTTCGTAGGCGTGGAGGTGGTCGATGTCGCAGGTGGCGGCCTTGGCCAGGCAGCCCGGGAATTGGCAGTATTCATCCCTGATCGCCAGCATGGTCCGCATCGCGGTGGTGACCCGGTAGCGTTGCGGGGCACTGTCCAGGGGCTCGTTGCTGATGGGATCCACCAACACCCGGTAGAAACTGGAGGATTGCGCGAGGAGGTGTTCGGCGACGTCCATGCTCAAGGGCCCCACGCCCTCCATCCACGCCGGCTCATTCGTGCACCCCAACAACGACAGGGCCGGGATAAGGATGATCGGCAGGACCTTCGGCATCGGCGGCCACACCACCGGCGACCCCGCCGGGGTGGCCTCCGCCACCCCGGGCCCATCGGGGTGGTCGTGGTTGGCTGGCGGGTCAGGTGGTGTCCCTGCCCTGGCCGGTGCTGGTGCTGGGGTTCTGGGTGGGGCTGGGGTGAGGGTGGGTTGTGTGGCCAGGGGCCGCCACGTGTTCCAGTCGAGGACGTCGGGGTCCGTGAACCCGGGGTCTTCGTAGTCTGGGTCATCAAAGTGTGGGACCCCTGAGGCTGGCGGGTTGTAGCCGCCGTGGAACGGGTCCGGGAACCCGCCGCCGGCACACCCCTCCGGCTCCACCGGAGCAAACCACGGCCCACCGTCCTGCCCTCCAGCCGGTGCCTGCGCCTGTGCCGGAGCCCGTACCTGGACCGGTGCGGGTGTGGGTGTGAGTGTGGGTGGTGGGGTGTGGATGTGGTTTTCGTCCATGGTTTGATTCAGCAGCAAGGCGGTGGCGACGTCGGCGCGGAGTTGGGTCAGGGTGCGGGTTTCGTGGGGGCCTTGGGCTGCTTGGGCGGTGCGGGTGCATTGGTCCCAGATCCCCTCGATACTGGGGGCTGGGGCCCACAGGCTCAGCAGTGACATGCCATCCACGGCGCGGCTGATCCGTAAGTTCCGGTGCGTATAGGCTTGGCGGGTTTTGGCCGGGATCGTTTCCGGGTACGAGCGTTCACGCAGGCGGCGGGCTTTTTCCTTGAAGCTGGGCAGGCTGGACCCTTCAGCCTTGCCCAACAAGGCCGCCTCGAACCTCTCAATCGTGTCCCCGGCGATGCCGCCCTGGCGCAGCAGGGCGGTTTCTTGCGCGATGATCACCGCATGCTCCCACCCCAGCCCGCCCGCCTCCAGGACGGCCATGGTGGCTGGCAGGTCCCGGACCAGGGTCTTCGCGTGGGCCATCAACTGGTAGTTCACGCCCTCGGGCAGGTGCAACAGGGAGGCGATCTCGGCCCGGGACCCGTCCAGGTGGGCCTCCCGCGCCCACACATCCAACCCCAACACCGTCCCTTCGAAGGCGGCAGCGGATTCAAAACGTTCCAACAAGCGCGCAGCAACCCCGGCACACCGATTCTGCAACCGGTTCAAGGCCGCGATGTCCGCAGCGCACTGATCCATCAAAAGCCGGGCACCATCCAACTGACACTCAGGCACAAAAACAGCATCAGCATCAGCATCAGGGCCGGAACCGGATGGGTCGGAGCCGGATGGGCCGGTGGGGCGGCTCTGGAACCTGGCGGCGGGATCGGGCAGGCGCGGCAAATCCGCCAGGCACGCAATGTCAGTGGCAAGGGGTTCAATGGAGGGAAGAACAAGACCGGCCACCAGTGCCGCCACACCGGAGGTGGCGGGGGAAGGATCCCGACCCGTCGGGAAATTCACTGAACTGCCCATACCACTATTTTAGGCCTTTTGTATGGGAATTACTACACTTTCCAGAACTTTCCCGTTAATAAATCCGATGGACTGGCGGTGCTCAATGACGGGCCAGGAGGAGCGGAAGTGGTCCCAGTGTGGCCGTCCGCAGTCATGCTCAGTGCGGACGGCCAAGAGACACGCGCTAGCAGGCCGGTATGCCGCTGGTGTTGGGCCTGTTGGTCGTGTCTACCTTGACGTGGTTCCACCTCTCATAACCGGGGGTGATGATGTGGTACCAGGGCTGGCTTCCCCAAATCCTGTAACAGTTCACTTCTACGGGGACGTTCGGGGCCAGCCATTGCGAGGTGCAGGTGGCCGGATTTCCGGGGAAGAAGTGGTTGCCGCTGCCTGAGGCGATATCCAAACACGTCTGGTACGGCGTTGCGTGGACGGTCCAGCTGGTGGGCTTGGGGGGTGTCTGGGCACCGCTTCTGGGCGACACCGACTGCACCGGACCGAATGTACCCACGGAGTTGACCGCACGCGCATTGATGGTCACCGTTTTGTCAAAGCCGCCTGTGTTGTAAGTGGCACTGCCATTGCTGGCCTTGGCCGACCAGGCACCTCCGTCAACCTGGACCTGGACACTCTTGGCATCTGTTGCCCCGCCCGGGAAACTCCAGGCATAGGACACTGTTTGGCTGTCTTGTGCGCCGTTGCCGCCGCTGAGCCCAGGCGTCCCGGGTGCACCGAAGGGCGTCACCGCGTTCGACGGCGGAGAAGCACTCCCGGCGCTGGCGAAGACTGAGGACCTGGCATAGACCGTGACGGACGTGGCGGAACCGTTGGAAGCCGGCACGCTCTGGCCCGGAGTCACCGGGATGTTGCTGCCACCAGGGGCGACATTGGCAAAGTAGGTCATCTCCCCTGCCGTTGCACCACCGAGGGCGGCCCCGCCCAACGGTGTGAAGTTGACGGTGACCTGCCCTCCGGCCCCACCGGTGTTGGCTACGGCAATGGAAGGCTTGCCCACCTGACCGGGCTGGCTCACCGACCGCCAGCCGGCCGATGCCGGCCCCGGATCGGAGGCGGCCACCTCCGTGGCCACCTGAACCTTGAAGGTGTAGTTGGCTGCCGCATTGGGCAGGGAAACAGTCTGGCTTGTCTGCGTGGTGGTGATTGAGTCCTTCTGTACCCCGTCCAGATAGGTCATGAGCGTGTACTGCTTCAGCTCACCGCCGTTGAGGTCAGGCGCGGTCCAGTTGACCCGCAGCTGGTTCTGATTGCCCACCTGGTCGACAAGGGCCGTGGTCGGGGCAGCAACGGCAAACGGCTTGCCCGCAGGCTTGCCGGGTTTGACAGCGTATGCGCTCCAGTCCGACGGCTTGGGTGCCTTGTTGACGGCCTGAACCCTGAACGTGTATTCGGTGCCGTTGACCAGGCCCGGCCAGGTGAACTTGGTGCCTGTCACCGACCTTTGCGCATTCTGCCCTGCAGGAACCGGGGAGATTTCGAGGTTGAAACTCGTCACGGCCGAATACTCCCCCACAGGGGTCACCCAGCTGACATCCAATTGTTTGTCTCCTCGCACCACAACGGGCGGTGCAGGCTTGTCCGGCTGCTGGTCCGGCGTTGCCGAGGCGGACGCCCTAGAGAAGGCGGACTCCCCCACGGCATTCTTCGCACTCACGGTAAACGTGTAGGGCGTGGCATTTTTCAGTCCGGTGATCAGGCAGGTGTTCGTGGCACATTCCTGCGTGACGCCGTCGTTCCTCTTGACCGTGTATCCGGTCAATGGCGAACCGTTGTCAACGGGAGTGGCCCATTTCAGCATCACCGACTTGCTCTTGACCTCCTGCACCAGCGGAACCGAGGGTACGGAAGGTTTGCCCTTCACATTCAAGGTGATGCGTCCGTCCACCCTGCGAGCCTGGTCGCCGGTCTTGTCGGCAACGGTGTAGGTGACAACCACGTTGCCCGTGAAGTCATCCGGCGCCTGCACCGTGACGTTGTCCCCCGCCACGGCGACCCTGGTGCCGGCGGCCCCGGTCGTCATTTTGGCATCCACAACTTTCAAGGGTGTGTCCGGGAACGGGTTCACGTCATTGGCCAGCACGGGGACCGTTTCGAGGCGCCCTGCGTGGGCATCCGGAACGGTGTCGGCATTTGCCACGGCCTTCGGCTTGGTCGACGACGTCACAGTGACGGTCACAGCGGCAGTGACAGGAGGGTTGTGGCCATCGTCGGCCGAAATCCCCAGTGAGTGCACGGATCCCAGGACGGCGTCCTTGCCTGCCTCCACGGTGAGGATCCCGCCGTCGAGCCTTGCCTTGAGGCCTGCCGAATTCTCGCCGGAAAGGGCGAACTTCAGCGGATCCTTCTCGGGGTCGCCCGCCAGAAGCGCCAGGTTCACCGTGCCGGATTCCAGCTGGGCAACCGTAAGCTCCGTGCCCTGGAGCTTCGGGGGCAGGTTCTTCGCGGGGGCAGGGGCCACCTGGGTCATGATGGTCAGGGTGGACTTCAAGCCATCAGGATCTTCCGGGCCGGTGCCGTCGGTCACTTCAAAGGTGATGGAGCCCGGGCCGTAGAAGTCGAGGTTGGATGTGTAGACCAGCCCGGATCCGTCGGCCGTCACGGCGTTGCGGGCCGGTGCGCCGATCATCTGGATCTTGTCGGCCTGAGTGATCCGCGGGGTGCGCCCTTCGCGGACCTTTACGTAGTCACTCAGCTTGGCCGTGGCGGTCTGCCCCGCTTGGACCTTGATGACCGCGTTGTTGGCCAGCACCGGGTACTGGGCGTTCAGCCCGGGCAGCCACACGATGGCCGTTGACGACAGCTTGTCCTGATCGGTGACCGTGTACGGCACCATCTGCGGTTGGGGCGTCAGCACAACCTGCAGGGTACCGTCGGCGTTGACCGACGCATTGGGGTTGGGAGCAGCCAGGGTCACCGTGAGCTGTTCGGCCACACCGTCCGGGTCCTCGTCGTTCTTCAACACTGGAATGTTGACTGTGTTCTTGCCCAGCGCCTCCCGCACCGTCACCTCATCGTCACGGGCAATGGGTGCACGCAGCGGGGCGTCGGGGGTGACGCTCATGCGGATGTTGGCCGTGGCCGTGGCCCCCGAGGGATCGCTGACCGTGTAGCCCATCGTGGCGGCGCCCGTCTTGGCGGGACTTGTCAGAAGGACCCGGCCAAGTTCGGTCACCGACGGGTTCATCTCCTGTGGACCGGAGAAGCCGTCCTTGGTGACGAACAGCCTGTCGGCGTCGGGATCGCTGTCGTTGAGCACCACGTCGAGCGCCACCTGGCGGCCCGGTCGCATGGAAATGAAGTCGTCGGAGGCAACCGGCGGACGGTTCGTGGAATCTTCAGGGGCAATGCCCACCTCAACGGTGCCGATGGCTTCCGCGCCCAGCCGGTCCCGCACCTTGTAGGTGAACTTGTCCGTCCCTGCCGCGTTCCCGGCAGCCGTGTACAGGATGTATCCATTGCCGGCGACGGCGGTGCCGAGGGTCGGCGGGATGTCCACACCAACCAGGCGCACGGAGTCGCCGTCGGGGTCGATGCCGTCAAGGGGGATCGCGATTTTCGTCTGCCCTCCGGCGATCACCCGGCCCTGAACGTTCTTCGGCGCTGGCGGCAGGTTGCGTTCGGGGTCGGCGGCGATGATGTTGATCGTCACCGCTGCCGAGTCCGACTGGCCCGAGTCATTGGTGACCTTGTAAATCGCCGTGAACGAGCCTGGCGTGTCCTTCGCCAGGAACCGCAGGCTGTCCTGGTCTACCCACAGCTTGCCGGTTGCACCATCCGGGGACTGCACAATTTCGGGGTGCTTCAAGGTGTCACCGTTGGGGTCCATGTCGTTGGCCAGGACAGGGATTCTGGCGACGTCGCCCACGCGGACGTCAACCACGTCGGGGCGCGCCACTGGCGGCTGGAGTGTTGACGCCGAGGGGATGCGGACGACGGCGATGCTCCCCTTCGATGTGCCCTGGCCGTTGGCCACTGTGTATTGGATGGTGACAGGGAAACCCGGGTCTCGGATGTCGGTAATTTTTACGACGTTGTGTTCGAGCACCGTCACCGAAACACCTGCGTCCTCCTGCACGTCGACGCCGCGCACCACCAGCACGCCTCCCGTCGGGTCGGTGTCGTTGCCGAGCACGTCAACGAGCACGGTTCCGCCCAGGGGGAGCAGCGCCATGTCCTTGACGGCAATGGGGGCAAGATTTTCCTCGGCCGGAACCACGTCGATCCGGATGAGCCCCGTTGCGCTCTGCGGACCATTGGTGACCTGGTAGGTCAGGTACGTGGCGCCCACGGTTTCCGATTTGAAGGTGAAGGTGCCGTTGTCGGCAATGGGGGAAACAGTTCCTGTTGCGGGCTTGTCCACGCTGGCAAGGCGCAATTCGCCGCCCAGGGGGTCCTGGTCATTCTTCAGCGGTGCCACGATGGCGCTTTTGCCGACCACCACACGCACGTAGTCGGCGTTGGCCACCGGCGGCACTCCCCCGGCTGGCTTGACGCTGACAGTAATCTTCTTTTCGACAATGGAGCGGGTGTCCGAGACCTTGACTGTCACTGTCCGCAGGCCGTTGGAGGAGCCGTCGTCGGTGTAGGTCAATTCGCCGTCGGGGGTGAACTTGACCTGACCGGTTTCCTCCCCGGAGGTGGCGCCTACGAGGAAGATACTGTCGCCGTCGGGGTCGATCATGTCGGCCAGGACGTTTTGGGTGATGCTCTGGCCCTGGGCCACAACCATGGTGGTGGGCCGCATCGAAACGGGCGCGGAGTTTTCGGATTCGGGCACCACGCGCACGCTGACGGAGCCTTGCGCCGTGCCGCCGCGTCCGTCGTCGGCGGTGTACCCAAAGGATTCGGTGCCGGGCGCGGCATCCGCGGGCACCACCAGCTGCAGGCCCGTTCCGCCGTACACGGTTTGCAGGGTACCGGCCTTGATCCGTGCGGCACTTTCGCGCACGGTCAACACGTCCCCGTCGGGATCGGAGTCGTTGTACAGGACGGGCAGCAAGGTGGTGGCTCCGGCCCTGACGCCGAAGGTGTCCGGCGCTGCCACGGGCGGACGGTTTGGCTTGGTCCGGTCAGGCAGCGTATTGACAACGTTCGGGTCCGAGGATTCCTTGTCGGCATTTTCCGCGTTCTTTTGGTCAACCTTCAGGTCATCCCAATTGTTCACGAGCATCATGTTTTCGTTGACGAGCCACACGTCGCCGCCCGCCATGTCGTTGAGCACCACCACGTCCCGGTTCTTCCTGAACACCACCTCCGAGGCCGCTGTGGCCTTGGGGATGCTGATGGGCTTCGAGTCGTTGCCGGGGCAGTGGAACAGGTACTTGTTGGATCCGTTCCATGCCGCATGGACGCAGCCGGCCTGCTGCACGGGCGCGATGGGCCGGCCCAGCGCACCAACATCGACGCTGCTTGCCTGCCCGCCACCAAGCGGCTGCAGCACCAGCGCATTGCCGGTTTCCAAGGCCACAAAATCGCTGTCGGCACTGCGCTGCTGCAGCATCGCGCCCTTGGCCTGCGCAACGGTGACCCGCTTGTTGCCGGGCAGGAACACGGTTCCGGTGTCGGGATCGAGCACCACGGGCTTGTCCCCCACAGTGCTCAGGAGCAGCTTGGCCGAATCGGGGAGGCCGTCCATGGCCGTTTCCTTGGCATCAACAACTTTTCCGTCCGCCCCAATACGCGCTTCGGTGAGCACCCCGGCACGCGGGTTGAGCACGAAAACCTGGCTCACGCCGTCGTGCGTTTTAAGTGCGACGGCGGCCCGGGCGTTGGTCATTTTCGTCAGGATGGGTTTGCTGGTCTTCTCATCGAACGACGCCGCCGCGGTGGTGGGCACGGCCCAGACCTTGCCCGACCCCGGGTCGGTGATGATGGTGATGTCGCTGCCGAGCGAGACCGACTTGCCGCCACCGAGCGCGATGTCCTGCGTGAGCGTCATGCCGGGCACGTCGACCTGGTTCAGGAGCGTGCCTGAATCGTTGTCCATGAAAACTGTGCCGGCGTCCTGGAGCACGTTGAAGCCGGGCACGGTGGCTGTGAACCCGCCGTCGAGGACCGTCGATGGCACGTTGAGGTGGCCCACCATGTTGGCGCTGCGGTTTGTCACCCACACCCCGCCGTCGTTGAGGTCGACGTCTGCCGTGCTGAAGCCGGGGTAGATCAGCGCACCCGTGACCACGGCGGTTGCGACTACTGCCGCGGCGGAAACCGAAAAGAGCTTCCTGCGGGAATTAGCGCGGGTGAAAACCTTCGAAACCATGAAATACCTTAATTCGACAAATGTGCCATCTTGAGTTTTGCGGCGCCAACGCCCGGGATGCGGGCCGTTCGACATTAGGGGCTCAGGTGCGGCGGCGCTGATCCGGCTGCATCCCCCCATGCCGGAAATATCGGGTGAAACCAGACGGGAGACCTAAGAACATCGCCCATGGCATCCTAGCGGATTGCTCCACATGATGGCGTAATACTTGATGTGCCACATTTCTTAGCTCTGCCCAGGGAGGCGGGGTCCCGCGGCGCTCGAACAAGGGCCGGGCCGCACTCTATCCGCAGGAGAGACACCTCAGTACTATGGAACCGTAATCAGGGAGGGCTTTTGATGCGCAGTGTGACGTACTCCATGCTCGTGTCACTGGATGGCTACGTTGTCGGGCCCGACGGCTCCCTCGACTGGGGGACTACCGACGAGGATGTATTCCGCCTCGCCACCAACGAAGTGCGCGAGGCGGGCGTCCATCTGCTGGGGCGACGGCTGTACGAGACGATGCTCTACTGGGAGACCGCCACCCAGAACCCGGCGCTGGACTTCTCGACAGTCGACTTCGCGGAAATCTGGGTGGCGCTCCCGAAGGTGGTTTTCTCTTCCACTTTGTCGGCGGTGCAGGGCAATGCCCGGCTGGCCTCCGGCACCCTGGCGGAGGAAATCGAGCGTTTGCGAGCCGAATCTGCCGAGGGCAGCATCGCGATCGGCGGGGCGATGCTTGCCGCAGAAGCGGCTGCCTTGGGATTGATCGACGAGTACCGGATCAGGGTATGCCCGGTCCTGCTCGGTGGTGGTATTCCGTTCTTTTCCCGGCACGAGGACCGGGTGAACCTTGAAAGGGTCGAGACCCGCACCTTGAGCTCGGGAGTCCTCTACCTCCGCTACCGCGTGGTGCGTTAGCTGGACCCGGCGCCGAAGCACCCCCGACCCGCGGGGGCAGGCGTTAGTCGACCACGAGCCCCTTGCCCTTGCCGCGACCGAGCAGCACGGGGGCAATCTCGCCAAAACCACGGACATTTTGTACGGGCAGTTGCGTCAGGACGAACCTGTCGTCATTGGTCAGCGCAGACGCCGTGACGGAGTCAACGAGCACGGTCCCGGGCTCGGCAAGGGACGTCAGCCTGGCCGCGAGGTTCACCGTCGGGCCGTAAATGTCGCCCAGCCGCGAGAGCACCCGGCCCCACACCATGGCAACGCGGGCCTCGGGCAGGAAGTCGTCGGCCGCCATGGCCTCGGCCAGGGCCAGGGAGATTTGGGCGCCGGCAACCGGCGTTTCGCAGTTGAACAGTACCTCGTCCCCGATGGTCTTCACCAGGCGGCCGCCGCCCACGCTGATGATTTCCGCGCAGACGTTCTCAAAGCGCTGCACCAGGCGGGCCAGCGTCTTCTCATTCATGCGCCGGGACAGCGATGTGTAACTGACAAGGTCCGCAAATCCGACGGCGCGGGCCAAGGGAAGCGGCGCATCGTCCTCATCGCCATCACGTCCCAGTTCGCTGGAGGCCAGGCCCTCCTCGGCGCGCACGGCAAGGCGCTGGATGCCGGCGTTGAGCTGGCGCCTGTAGGAATAAATCAACAGCTCTTCGAGCGGGGCGATCAGGTTGGGCAGCTCGGAAACCACTGCACGGCGGGCTTCGGCATCGCTGACGCCGTGTTCAGCCACGAGGTCCTCAACGAGGGCCTCAATCTGCCAGACGGCCATGCGGTCTGTCATCTGGCCGATGGAACGGGTCACCGATATGGCCGTTTCCTCGGTCAGCAGGCCCTCGCGGACCATCGTGACAACGGTTTGCAGCGCTTCCTTGTCGCGTTCGGTGAAGGCGACGTCGTCGTCCCCCAGGTTGGGGAAGCCCATGGCGCGCCAAATTTTGCGCGCGGACAAAAGCGACACGCCAACCCCGGCGGCTACGTCACGGCGTTTGAGCGTCCGCTCACCGCCGAGCAGCTGTGTTTCCAGGGCCCGCGTTTGATGGCGTGATGCAGGAGGCAACAATGGCTCGGGTGGATCAATGGACTCTTCCAAGCTTGCGCAGCTCCTTCTCTTTCATCCCAACTTCACTAGCCTAGTCCCCCGGCCGGGGACTTTGCTGAATGGACTCTCTGAACACCTTGGTCCACGCCTGTTGGGTCTCACTATTAAACCTGTTAAGTACGGGAACTTCAGCAATCGTTCGGACAGGACCCCTGTACATGTGCAATTGCAGGTCACCGGAACCGACCATTTTTTGCCGCCAATTCTGTACGGGACGCACCTCCTGGACCTGTTCCAGGACGTGGATCTCCTTGATCCGGCCCAGCACACCACGCCTGACGAGCAGCCTCTGGTTGGTCAGCACGTAGCGCGTGAACACCCAGCGCAGCACGCGCCGCACCGGGTAGGCCAGCAGCATGAAAATCACCCCCGTCGACACCAGCGCAACGGCTGGCTGGCGCAAGGCGGCGGCGCCGGGTGCCCACCGGGCGAAGGGCACCGGCTGCAGGGCGCCCAGCCCGGCAAAACCAATGAAGAGCAGCATCAAGCCCACCGTGATGGGCCAAATAAGCGGGCGCGGGTGGGGGCGGATGCGAAGTTCCACCTGTTCATCCTCCAGCAGCCACTTAGGCATACGTCACCGTGCCGTCTGGCCCCGTGCGGCGCAGGTGGACCACATCCCCGGCGCTGACGGCGTGGACCGTCCCGCCCGCATCGCGCAGCAGTAGCGCGCCGTCGACTCCCAGGCCCGTAGCAGTTCCCTGCAGCATGGCGCCGCCGGGCAGTTCGGCCCGCACCTCCGCGCCCAGGGTTCCCATATGCGACCCAGCCAGTTCCAGCAGGCTCAACCCGCCTGCCAGCGGACGCTGCGCATCCCCGCCAACGGCCACAAATTCCCTGTACAGGGCGGCAAACTTGTTCAAATACGCCGGCAGCAGGACATTGCGGTCAAGCACTGTTCCGCCCTCCACCAAGAGGGACGTGGCGCGGGGTGTCGGCAGCTCATCGGCCCGCAGGCTGACATTGATCCCCGCCCCGACCACGACGCCGGGTCCCTCCCGGGTGCCCGAGGCAGGCACGACCTGGGCCAGGATTCCCGCCAGCTTGCGGCCGTTGGCAACGACGTCGTTTGGCCACTTTAGCTCGGCCGGCACCCCTGTGAGGGTACGCAGCCGCTCGCACGCGGCAATTCCGGCAAGGATGGAAAGCCAGCCGTAGCCTGTCGGCAGGAAAGCGGCAGGGTTTCCGGTTCCGTTGTGCCGCAGCTGTGCCGCGGGATGCAGGTAGACACTTGAAATCATGGCCGCCCCCGCCGGCACCTCCCAGGATCTGCCCAGGCGGCCCTTTCCCGCGGGCTGGGCATCGGCAATCAGAACGCTCAGGTCAGGCCAGCGCGCCGTACTGTCCGCGGCGTGTGCGGCAAGGTCGGTGTTCGTTGATCCGGCGGAGGCGACAACCTCCACACGGGCGAAGTTCCCCTGGGGGTGGGTCAGCGCGGCCTTCAGCGATGCTGCGTTCAGTGGCGCGGGCTGCGGGCCGGGTTGCTTGGATATTATTGCTGCGCCATTCATGGTTTCAATCCTATCGGCACCCTCTGACACGCCGACCGGTGGCGGTATCTAAGATTGTTTTCTGCCGACTTTGTAGGGTTCCTACACACGCAAGCGCCAATTCCCTTATTAGACTGATCCTAGAGTTTGCCCTTTTGTGCAATTCCTATGAATGGGCACGACGTTTTCCACACTATTGAGCCGGAGTACCAATGAGCCACGATCTATCAACGACAGCAGGCAAAATTGCCGATTTTCGCGACCGCCTGGCTCAGTCCGAAAAGCCTTCCGGTGAGGCAGCCATAGAAAAGCAGCATGCCAAGGGCAAGAACACCGCCCGCGAACGCATCGACTTGCTGGTTGACCCCGATTCCTTCGTGGAGTTCGACGCCCTGGCCGTACACCGTTCCACAGCGTTCGGCATGGAGAAGAAGAAGCCGCTGGGCGACGGCGTCGTCTCCGGCTACGGCACAGTTGACGGCCGCCTCGTGGCCATCTACAGCCAGGACTTCAGTGTTTACGGCGGCTCATTGAGCCAGGTCAACGGCGAGAAGATCGTCAAGGTCCAGGAATTTGCCATGCGCAACGGCTGCCCCGTGGTGGGTATCAACGACGGCGGCGGCGCCCGCATCCAGGAGGGCGTGGCCTCGCTGGCCATGTTTGCCGACATCTTCCGCAACAACGTGCATGCATCCGGCGTCGTCCCCCAGATCTCCCTCATCATGGGCCCCTGCGCCGGCGGTGCCGCCTACTCCCCCGCCCTGACCGACTACGTTGTCATGGTCGATAAGACCTCTCACATGTTCATCACCGGCCCCGACGTCATCAAGACGGTGACTGGCGAGGACGTAGACATGGAAACCTTGGGCGGGGCCCGCCAGCACAACGCCACCACGGGAACCTCCACCTACCTGGCCACGGACGAGGCAGATGCCATTGAGTTTGTCCGCGAGCTCCTTGACTTCCTGCCCTCGAACAACCTCGCCGAGGCGCCCGTCAGCGACCATGGGCAGGAGTTGACGCTCGAGGACGCCGACCTCGCCCTTGACACGTTGATTCCGGACTCGGCGAACCAGCCCTACAACATGCGCGACGTGATCGAGCAGATCCTCGACGACGCCCACTTCCTTGAGATGCAGGCCCTCTACGCACCCAACGTCATGATCGGCTACGGCAGGATCGAGGGCCGCACCGTGGGCATCGTGGCCAACCAGCCGATGCAGTTCGCGGGCACCCTTGACATCAACGCCTCCGAAAAGGCCGCCCGCTTTGTCCGCAATTGCGACGCCTTCAACATTCCGATCATCACCTTGGTGGACGTCCCCGGCTTCCTGCCCGGTAAGGACCAGGAATTCCAGGGCATCATCCGCCGCGGCGCGAAGCTGCTCTACGCCTACGCCGAAGCCACAGTGCCGAAGCTGACTGTCATCACCCGCAAGGCCTACGGCGGAGCGTACATCGTCATGGGTTCGAAGAAGCTCGGCGCCGATTTGAACCTGGCCTGGCCCACGGCCCAGATCGGCGTTATGGGCGCCCAGGGTGCTGTGAACATCTTGTACCGCCGCGACCTGGCGGCCGTTGAGGCCGAAGGCGGCGACGTCGAGGCACGCCGGGCCGAGATTGTGCGCAACTACGAAGACGAACTGCTCAACCCGTACCAGGCAGCAGAATTGGGCTACGTTGACGCCGTCATCGCCCCTTCGGATACGCGCATCCAGCTCATCAAGGGCCTGCGCGCACTGCATGATAAGCGTGCCAGCCTGCCCGCCAAGAAGCACGGGAACATGCCGCTATGATCCCCGAACGCTCCCAGAGCTCACAAGCTCGCTCCGGGGCCCTCGCGTTCGGGGGCCCAACCACCGACCCAACACATGGGAACCCCGCCGCGGAGCCTTTGCTGAGCGTCACCAAAGGCAACCCGACGGCCGAAGAGCTTGCTGCCGTGACCGCCGTCGTGCTTGCCTTGGCGGCCGGGGGTGAAACGGCATCCACTGCGGCGCCCACGAGGCATTGGGCCAGGCGGTCGCAGCTGAACCTGCCACCGAGCCCCGGCGCCGGTTCATGGCGGCGTTCGGCACGCTAGGCACGCCAGTAACGACGCCGGCACCAGATGCGCCCCCACCAGCTCGCGAAATCAGCCGGGGCTGCTTGTTTGAGGCCGCGGATGGGGAGCGGGTTTGGCGTGTTCGCGCAGTAGGTGCACCGTGGTGTCCAGGGCATTGGCGATTCGATCCGTGGCATCCAACAGTGCCGGGCGCACCGTCGCTGGCCCTGCTTGAACCTGGTCCAGCGCGTCCTTGAGCCGTGCATAGGAATCGCGCATGTTGGGCGCTCCCCGCGGCGCGCTGCCATCGACGACCGACTTCTCACAGGCCCTCATGGTGCGGGCGTAGTCGCTGATAAACGGCTCCATTTTCTCCAACAGCGGCCCCGCGGACAGGCCATCAGCCTGCATGGACAGGCGTGCGGCATCCACCACCATGGCGGCCTGGATCAACAGGTGGCTTTGCACCAAGACACCCTGCCCCACGTCAAGGCTGGCCTGCCCGGACACCGGTTCAGCCTCGGTTCGTTGCAAGGACGCCTGGGCGTTGGACCGGGCCAGCCTGGCCGTGCTCCGGGCACCCTCAAGGGCAAATTTGGCGGCGTCCTTATCCGCCACCGTCACCAAGTATTGACGGTAGGCGCCCAGCAGGTCCGCAATCTTCGCCGGCAGGTAGCTGCGTTCCCACGCGGGCCAAATCACGGTTGCGCCCACGGCAAGGATGCCGGCCAAGATGGTGTCCACGATGCGCGGAATAACGACGGCGGTGGCTGGCGAACCGGCAAGGTCAAGCAGCGCCACCAGGTAGGCAGCGGTCCAGATACTCATGAAGAAGGCGTTGGGCGCCCCTGAAATTCGAACCCCAAACACAAATACCACCACGAGTGCCACGAGTGCGTACTCGGCTCCGGGTGCCACCAGAAACGTAGCCGCCGTACCAATGGCAAGGCCCAGCAACGTCCCAAAAAGTCTGGCGCTGGTGCGATGCAGCGTGGCGGCAAAGTCGGGGCGCATGAGCAACAGCACCATCAAGGAAATCCAATAGCCCCTGTCACTGCCCGGCAGGAACCGCGCCAACCCGTCGGCTGCCGTGACCACCACCGTCAGGCGGACGGCATGCCGGGCGATGGCTGAATCCCAGCGCAGATTGGCTTTGATCGTTTGCAGGGGAGCCTGCACGGCCATCTTCACGCTCCCCACACGGGCGGTGTCCTGGACCACACGCCCCTCCACGGCTCCGGGATTGACCATGCGCGAACAAGCACGGAGTTGACCGGCCAGTGCCCTGGCATGCATGGCGGCAAACCTTCCGGTGGGCGAATCCGGGTAGCCGGCCATAACCTCCTCCAGCACGGCCAGCGCGGCCCGCGCCGGTGCCAGCACTTCCGTGTCAATGACGGCACCCTTGCGCAGGCACCCTGCCACGGCCTCCAACGCTGTGCCGCTGGCGCTCAACATTTCGTGGATGGCGTCACGGGGCTCCAGCATCTCAACCCGCTCAAACCGCTCCAAACAATAGGCCAGGGCCATGACCTCCAGCCGGATTCGTTCAGCCTCATCCAGCAGTCCCCGGTAGGACTGCATGCTCGGTCCTTGCCCGTGGCCGAATCCGGTGATGGTGGCCCGTGCGGCGTCCAACAGCGCCCCCGCCCCCGGGGCCATCATGACCGGGTGTGCCGACCGGGTGCGCAGGGCCAGGGCGTCAAAGACACTGGCCAGCGCTCTTCGCTCCGGCGCATGCCGGTGCAGCGGCCACCCGGCGATGGCAAGCAGGCTTTGCAGGAGCCCGGCGGCAGTCACCACCGCGGCAATGCCCAACGCCCCTGATAGCGACATGGGGAAGCGGTTCAAAACAATGGCCACGGCTGTTCCGGCAATACCGATTTGGGCCACATTGGCGCCCAGCGCGAGCATCATGCCTGACGTGAAAGCAAAAACGGCGACCAGCAGCAAGGACAGCGGCACCGAATGTGCACACAGCACAGAAAGGCCACCGCCAATGCCGACGGCCAATGAAGTCCCTGACATTCGAGCAAAACGGACCCGGTAACTGCCGGGGCGGTCGGCGAACGCGGCAAACAACGCGCCCACCGCGCCGAAGACGGCGATGGGATAGTTTCCGCTGGCCACCCCGATGAGCAGAACAATAGCCACCCCGATCGCGTTGCGCGCCGCAACAACAGGGTCCGACTGCGAGAAATCCAGTCGCAGCGACTTCTTAAACGTCGCCGCAACTGCTTGTATTGCGCTCACGAAACCCAGTATGGCAGGCCAAGGCGGCAAGCTGGCGAAAAGTTCTCCAAGGCCCCGTTCGTGTCCACCAAGCGCCCGGCCGAAGTGCCCGGCGCAGAGGAGACCTCAGCAGATATGCTCGTGCCATGACTCTCGCTTCCGCAGCACACACCCGCCCGGCCACCGCCATCGATGCGGCCGCCAACGCATACACAGAACGCCTCCTGGAGCTCGACCCCGGTTTTGCCACACAGCTGGGCCGGCCCGGACACGAAACCGACTACAGGGACCACTCCCCTGCCGGGCTGCAGGCTGGGGCAGACGCCACCCGCCGCGCCCTGGCCGAACTTGCCGGGCTGGAGCCCGCGGATGAGGTGGACAGGGTGACCCTGCACGCCATGCGCGAGCGTCTCGGGCTGGAGCTGGAACTCCACGAAACAGGGTGGCCGCTTGCAGACCTGAACAACATCGCCTGCCCCGCCCAGGAAATCCGCGCCATCTTTGACCTCATGCCCACGGCAACAATCACCGATTGGGAGCACATATCCGGCCGCCTGGCGAACGTCCCGGGCGCGGTGGACGGCTACGTGGCCTCATTGCGTGAGGGTGCTGCCCGCGGACTCGTCGCCGCCCGACGCCAGGTGTCGACGGTGATCGCGCAGTGCACACGGCACGCCGCGGCCGACGGATTCTTTGCCTCGCTGGCCGCAGGTGCAGCCCTGGACCGTACAGAAGGGACGGACGACGGCGTCACGCAGCTCCCGGCCTACCTCGCCGAGGCGCTGGCAGCCAATGCGGAACTGGCGCGTGCCGGTTATGGCACGCTCGTGACGTTCCTGCGCGAGGAACTGCTGCCGCTGGCGCCGGAGGCCGACGCGGTGGGCCGGGAACGCTACGCACTTGCCTCGCGCACCTTCCTCGGCTCCGCCGTCGACCTTGACGAAAGCTACGCGTGGGGCGTTGCCGAACTGGATCGGGTCATTGCCGAGCAGGAGGCCGTGGCCGGGAAGATCCGGCCCGGCGCCACCGTCGAGGAGGCGAAGGCGCTGCTGAATGCAGACCCCGCCCGGGCGCTGCACGGCACGGCGGAACTGGTGGCCTGGATGCAGGAACTTTCCAACGCGGCCGTCGCCGACCTCGCCGGCACCCAGTTCGACATCCCCGAGATCATGCGCACGCTCGAGTGCAAGATAGCGCCGACGCATGACGGCGGGATCTACTACACGGGCCCTTCGGAGGACTTCTCACGGCCGGGCCGCATGTGGTGGTCGGTGCCCGAGGGTGAGGATTCGTTCACGACCTGGGCCGAAACCACCACTGTCTACCACGAGGGCGTGCCGGGCCACCACCTGCAGGTTGCCACGGCCACCTACCAATCGGCCCTGTTGAACGACTGGCGCCGCAATGCCTGCTGGGTGTCCGGCCACGGCGAGGGCTGGGCGCTTTACGCCGAGCGGCTCATGGACCAGCTTGGCTACCTGTCGGATCCGGGCGATGCGATGGGCATGCTTGACGGCCAGCGCATGCGCGCCGCCCGTGTGGTATTCGACATCGGCGTGCACCTTGAACTTGAAATCCCTGCCCGCTGGGGCAGCGGCACGTGGACGGCCGGGAAGGGCCGTGAGTTCCTGGCGAAGAACCTTGACATCTCCGCCGGGCAGCTCGACTTCGAGTTCAACCGCTACCTCGGCTGGCCTGGGCAGGCGCCGTCGTACAAGATCGGCCAGCGCCTGTGGGAGGAAATCCGGGACGCCCGTGCCGCCAGGGACGGCGACGCGTTCTCACTGCGCGACTTCCACACACAGGCCCTGAATCTTGGCTCGGTCGGGCTCGACACGCTCAAGATGGCGTTGCTCGGCTGACCCTTTTGGGCTTCCCACCAGCCGGGAAACTAGGAAACCCTCCGGAATAACGCTGCGAGGGCCTGGCCGCCACCTATGCACATGGTCACCACGCCCAGTTCCAGATCGCGGCGCACCAGATCCTTGGCAACACGCAGGCTCAGCATGGCACCCGTGGCACCCACCGGGTGGCCCAAGGCAATGGCCCCGCCGTACGGGTTGGTCTTGGCGGGGTCCAATCCGGCATCTCGCATGACAGCGACGGCCTGTGCGGCAAAGGCCTCGTTCAGCTCGATCGTGTCAATGTCCGCCGCAGTAGTCCCGGTCAGTGCGAACAACTTTTGCAGAGCCAGGGTGGGCGCATATCCCATCAATTGTGGATCCAGTGCGGCCGTTGTGACGGCTTCCAGTGTCACCAGGCCCTGCAGTCCGCGCTCCAGGGCGGCACCTGCACGGGCCAATACCACCGCTGCACCGCCGTCGTTGATGCCCGAGGCGTTGCCGGCCGTGACCGTCCCGCCCTTTTCAAAGGCAGCTCGCAGCCCGGCGAGGGTTTCCAACGTGGTCTCAGGCTTGGGATGCTCATCGAGGGTGACCGTGTGTGGCTTGCGCCCGCCCACCTCCACCGGGGTGATCTCCTGGGCAAAGGCGGCCTGCGCAGCCGGTGTTGCCGCCCGACGCTGGGACTCAACGGCAAATTCGTCCTGGTCTTGGCGAGATACCCCGTACTTACGGGCCACGTTTTCGGCCGTGACGCCCATGTGGATGTTGCTGAACGGGTCCGTCAGCATGGCCACGGTCCCATCTACCAGGGTGCGGTCCCCCATCCGGAACCCAGCCCGGGCGTTGAAATCGTAGAACGGCATACGCGTCATCGACTCGTTGCCTCCGGCCAAGGTGAAGTCCGTCCCGGCCCACCGCATTTGCATGGCTGCAGACCAGATGGCCTGCAGCCCACTGCCACACAGCCGGTTCACGGTGTACGCAGGAGTGGACTTGTCCAGGCCGGCTGCCAAGGCTACCCGGCGCGCGTTGTAGGCATCAGCCCCCACCTGCCCGATGCAGCCCATCACCACTTCGGAAATATCCGCCCCTGAAATACCGGAACGCTCAATGGCGGCCCTGGCTGCCGCCGCCCCCAGCTCATGGGCCGGCACATCCTTCAAGACCCCGCCAAAACTGCCGATCGGGGTTCGAGCACCCTCCAAGATGACAATTTTCTCTGCGTTCATCGCTGCTGCGTTCATTGCGTGTGTCCTTCGTGTTGAAGTTTTTCCCAGATAGGGCGAAGGTGCTGCAACCCCGTTGCAGTCAATAATGGTTGACAAGAGCCGTTAGCGGCTGACCCTGCCGGTGAGGGAGGCGATGGAGCGCAGGAACAACGGCCTCGCCATGAACCAGGCAGCCACCATGACCGCCAGCGACACCGCAAAGATCCCCACACCCAGCCAACTATCATCAGTTCGTCCTGCGTACATGTGATTCAAGTTTTGCAGGGCCCCAGTGGTCAGCACCAGGGTCACATGCACTGCCATGAAGGCCACAAAATAGAACATGACGGGAAGGTGAAGTGCCCGGGCTACCTCGATCGGGTACAGCTTGTTAAGTGCCGTGTTCTTCGGCCAGGCCGGGGACATCCTTAATCCTGAGATCAGTGCCAGCGGTGCAGCCACAAACACGGTCACAAAATATGCCAGTACCTGAAGCGCGTTGTAGTTCACCCAACCAGATTCCAAAGGCCAATTAAAGGATGCGTATTGCAGCATGGCCGAGGCCGCGTTCGGGATAATATCCCAGCTTGTGGGCACAATTCGCATCCACTGGTTCGTGGCGAACAACAACACCATGAATACGATGCCGTTCAGCACCCATAAAGCGTCCAAGGAAAGGTGGAGCCACAGGTCAAGACTGATCTTTTTTGGAGTCCCCTTGGTCCGGATCAGTCCTTTGTTGTTCCGGGTCCAATAGGCCGCAGGACGCGTGGTGGTGCGCACCTGCCACCCTGTGCGCACTATCAGCAGGAGGAAAAACCCGTTGAGGAAATGCTGCCAGCCCAGCCATGCCGGCAACCCCACAGGAGCCCCGGCTGGCAGTGCCGAGTGCCCGGTGTACCGGGTCAGGAAGTCCTGTGCCCCGTCAGTGCCGCGCAGCCATCTGGCACCGAGCACCACCAAGACCAAAAGCACCACGGCGGCCACTGTTGTGAGTGCCAACCGCACCTTTTTATCTCCTCCGGCGCGCCGGGTCTGCAAGGTCGTCATGTGCCCGAACGTGCTTCCAGTGCGGAGATCAATTGCGGCACTACAGTAAAGATGTCTCCCACAATGCCGAAGTCTGCCACGTCAAAGATCGGTGCGTCCGCGTCGGAGTTCACGGCCACAATGGTCTTGGCCGTCTGCATTCCGGCCCTGTGTTGGATGGCCCCCGAAATGCCCAAGGCAATGTAGAGCTGGGGCGAGACGCTCACTCCCGTCTGACCCACCTGCGCCGACTGTTGCACATATCCAGCGTCCACTGCAGCCCGGGACGCTCCCACAGCAGCGCCGAGCGCGTCGGCCAGTTCGTCAACCAACGCAAAGTTCTCCATGGAACCCAGTCCACGCCCACCAGCCACCACGCGGGCTGCCCCACGCAGTTCCGGACGGTCGCTCAGTGCTGTGGCTGCCTTTGTTGAAAGGATCGTGGCCGCCGGTCCCTGTAACGGTTCCAGCACAACAGTGGTCACGGCGGGAGTTGCCGCCGGGGCCTTGTCCTCGATGGCGCCTTGGCGAACGGTCAGAACTGCAACTCCGGCCGTAACGGTGGCTTCCACTGTGTAGTCACCACCTAGGACCGAGTGCGTTCCAATGATGGTCTCACCCTCCCTTCGTACGTCAACGATGTCGGCAAGTAGTCCTGCACCTGTGCGGGCGGCGAAACGGGCGGCTGCGTCGCGTCCGGCCACGGAGTTCGCGGCCACAACGGCCACCGGGTTCAGTGCCTGCGCCGCCGCCGTGAGTGCCGCGAGGTCAGGGGCTACCAAAAGCTGGCCAACGCTCTGGGACTCAGCCAAGAACACCGTCGCGGCGCCCCAGGCACCAAGCTGCTCTACTAGTTCGGCGCCGCGTCCCGGAGCCACAGCCACAACAGCTACGGGCGAGCCGATCTTGGCGGCGGCACCGAGCAGACCTGCGGTGGTATTGCTAAGTGCTCCGCTTGCGGTGGTTTCAATGAGTGTCACGACATTTTTCATGATGGTCCCTATGTCCTAGATCAAACGGCTGGAGCGCAGGAACGCCGCCAATTCTGTCCCTGCATTTCCTTCATCGACAATGACCCGCCCTGCACTACGGGCTGGGCTGCGCACCGTGCTGAGAACAACGGTGCTAGCCGCTGTGCCGTTAGAGGGCTGTGGGCCCAGCTCGGCGACGCTCATCACGGACAGCGGCTTGCGCTTGGCTGTGATGATGCCCTTAAAGCTGGGGAACCGTGCCTCTGCGCAGCGTTCGGTGACCGAGACGACCGCGGGAAGGGGGACGCTGGCACGCAGCGAACCGGATTCAGTGCCGCGCTCCCCTATCACTGCCTGTTCAGAAAATTCAAGGGTGTCAACGGCACTCATCAGTGGCATCGATAAGTGCTCGGCGATCATGGCTGGCACAACACCGCCGCGACCATCGGTTGACTCGTTGCCAGCCAACACCAGGTCGGCGCCGGTGTGGCGCAGGGCGGCGGCGAGCACTGCTGCCGTCCGCCCCGCATCCGCACCGGCTAGGTTCGCATCGAGAACGTGAAGTGCAGAGTCGGCGCCCATGGACAGGGCTTTCCGCAACCCCTTCGTGAGGGTGTCTGGGCCCATGGAGAGAACTACTACCTCGGTGCCTTTGTTTGCGTCCTTATACTTCAACGCCACTTCCAAGGCACGTTCGTTGATCTCGTCCAACAAGTTTTCTCCGGAGCGGTCCAAGATCCCCTGTGCGGGGTCAAGGCTGCGCTGCTCCCCGGTGTCTGGAACCTGCTTCACCAACACTGCAATCTTCACGTTGAACTTCCTTCTCATCCCCGATGGGTGGGCCTTATGGGCTAGGCCGTTGACTGGTAGTGCTAGAGGTTGCGGGAGATCACCAAGCGCATGATGTCCGAGGTGCCTTCCTCGATTTCCTCCAGCTTGACATCGCGCATCCACTGCTCAACCGGGTACTCACGCGAGTATCCCCAACCACCGAGGGTCTGAACAGCCGCCCAGGTGACAAACATGGCGGTCTCGGAGGCCTGCAGCTTGGCCATGGCGGCCAGACCGTTGACGTCTTCACCGGCGTCGAGCTGGCGTGCGGCGTGCAGCGTCATCAGCCATGCCGATTCAATCCGGGTGGCCATGTCGGCCAGACGGAACGCCACGGCCTGGTGTTCGATGATGGGCTTGCCGAACTGCGTGCGTGTCCGTGCGTAGTCCAGTGCGTACTCGTAGGCTGCGCGGGCGGCACCCGTGGAGGCGGCTGCCAAGATCACCCGGGAAACATCGAAGGTCTTCATGAGTCCGTAGAAACCCTGGCCTTCCTCGCCCAGGCGGTCTTCTTCCGGAACAAACACGTTGTCAAAGAACATTTCGCGACACACGATGGCTCGCTGGCCCATTTTTTTCATCGGCTCGCCAAAGGAAATGCCGGGGGTGTCCTTTTTTAGCAGGAATGCGGTGACGCCCTTGGAGCGCTGGGACGGGTCGGTCTTGGCAAACACCACGTACTGATCGGCCAGGCCGGCGTTGGAGATCCAAGCCTTCTGGCCGTTGATGGAGTAGCCGCCTTGAACCTTCTCGGCGCGGGTCACCATCGAGGCGGAGTCGGAGCCGGAGCCGGGCTCGGTGGTGGCCAGGGCTGTAAACACAGCATCAGGACCGGCCAGCGGGGTCAGCCACTTCTTCTTCTGGTCCTCGCTGCCCAGGGCCAGGATGGGGTCGGCGAAGAAACCGTTGGAGCACACAAAGTTGCCAATGCCAGGATCCCCCCAGCACAGTTGCTCCTGCACCAGGCACTGGGTGAAGGCGTCGGTAAACCCGCCGCCGCCGTATTCCTCCGGCATCATAAAGTCGGTGATGCCCACTTCGGCGGCTTTTTGGAAGATGTCCACGGGGGAGACGGTGTCCGCCTCATCCACTTCACGCCCACGCGGGCGGATCTCATTGGTGGCAAAATCCTTGACCATTTCAACGATGGCGCGCTGCTCATCGCTCAACGGCCAGTATTCAACGTTCTTCTTTGCCATGGTCTTCTCCTGTGTTTTAGTGTTAAGTGTTTTGGTCTAGGCCGTGAACTGCGCCACAAGGGGCGTGTTCACGGGGTTCTTGGGGATCTGGCGGTGGTGCCAGGAGACAACATTTTCTGCTTGTTGAAGCACGTAGTCCCGTGCCGATTCGGCCGAGAGATACGCCGCATGGGGACTGAGTAAAACCCGGGGATGGCCCACCATGGCGTCTGCCGCGTCGGGCGGTTCCACAGCCAGCACATCCAGGGCTGCCCCGCCCAGCTGCCCACTGTCCAGCGCGTGCGCCAGTGCCCCGTGGTCAACCAGTCCCCCGCGGGAGACATTGACTAAAAACGAACCTCTTGGCATGAGTGCCAGGGTTGCCGCGTTCACCAGGCCAGCCGTCCCGGCGCTGAGCGGAAGATGCAAGCTGATTAGCTCGCTGCGGGCAAAAAGCTCCGGGAGTGCCACGGATTCCACCCCGTCAGGAACGTCTAAGAAGGGATCGAAGCCCAGGACGGTGCCCACCGCAGGGCGGATCAGGCTTGCGAACCGGGCACCGATGCGCCCCAGCCCCACCACGCCCACGGTGGTTTCCGAGAGGCGGCGCGGCTTTTCGTTGCTGACGTTCCAGTTCCCGGCCCGAACGTCCCGGTCCAGGAACGGCAACCCGCGCATCAGCGACAACGCCATGGCGAAGGCGTGCGTGGCCACTTCTTCGGTGGCCGCAGCCGGGACGTTGGATACCCAGATGCCGCGGTGGGCGGCGGCTTCCGTGTCCACCATGTCAAAGCCCACTGATTGGGTGGCCACAATGCGCAACTCCCCCAGCCGGTCCAAGAGCTCAGCATCCACCGGGGAGTAGCCGATCAACAGCGCCTGCGCGTCCTGCGCCGTTTGGGCGATCATCGCCGGATCGGCACTGCTGGCCACGCGAACCTCAAAGCCGGCAGCTTCCAGCAGCTCAATGCCGGGCTGCGGGTCGGTTCCCACCACATCCGTGTAGACGGCGATGGGGCGGGTCATCGCTGCACCGCCGTGATTTCGGTGTATTCTTCCAAGCCCAGGGCTCCGAGTTCGCGACCGATCCCGGAATCCTTCCACCCGCCAAACGGTGCCTGCGGGTTGAACGCTGCGCCGTTGAGGTCCACCTGGCCGGTGTCCAGCTGCCGGGCGATCGCCAGCGCACGTTCGGTACTGGCGGCCCAAACTGCACCGGCCAGACCGTACACCGTTCCGTTGGCAATTTCCACGGCATCCGCTTCAGTGTCGTAGGGGTGGACCACCAGTACGGGTCCGAAGATCTCTTGCTGGCTGGCGGGATCATTCGGTTCCAGATCCGCCAGGATGGTCGGGTTCACAAAGTGACCGACGTCGTTTCCCGGGCTGGTGGGGCCCGTCACAACCCGTGCGCCGCGGGCAACGGCGCCGGCGATCACGGCGAGTACGTCCGCCTTCTGCGTGGCGCTGATCAGCGGGCCCAGGTCGGTGGTTTCCAGGCAGGGGTCTCCCACCACGAGTGATTTGGCGTGGGCTGCCGCCACTTCCAGGGCTTCCTCGTACCGTTCGGCCGGCACCAGCAATCGGGTCCAGGCGCTGCAGGTCTGACCGCTGTTGAGCATGGCAGACTCCACTGTGCCCGTGACAGCCGCCGCAAAGTCGGCGTCGCGGGCCACGATGGAGGATGATTTGCCGCCCAGTTCCAGGCAGGCCCGCTTCAAGTTCCGCGCCGCGGTGGCCCCCACCTGGCGTCCCACGGCCGTGGAGCCGGTGAAGGAGACCAAATCCACGCCGGGGTGGCCGGTCAAGGCGTTGCCGATGGCGCTGCCTGCCCCGCTGATGAGGTTGAAGACGCCGTCGGGCAGTCCGGCGGCAAGCGTGGCCTCGGCGAAAATGTAGGAAGACAGGGGCGCCAGCAGTGCTGGCTTGAGTACAACCGTGCACCCGGCGGCCAGAGCCGGGCCCACCTTGGCGGCGAGTTGATAGAGCGGGTAGTTCCAGGGTGTGATGCAGGCGATTACCCCCACCGGCTTGCGCAACAGCACCGAGTTTCCGGTTTCCTCCTCAAAGGCGTAGCTGCGGGCGTGCCCGGCGGCGGCCTCAAACAGTTCAATGGCCAAATCCACATGCCAGGCACGGGCGTTCACCACCGATACACCCACCTCAGCTACGGTGACCTCAATCAGTTCCTCGCGGCGATCCTTCAGTGCCGCCACGAGCCTGTCCAGGGCACAGGCACGCTCAGCGGGAGCAGTTTGGCCCCAGGCGCCGGCAGCCTTGCGTGCTGCCGCAACGGCGGCGTCCACCACGGCTTCATCGCAGAGTGCGGCGGAGCCGATGATCTCCTCAGTGGCCGGGTTCTCAACGTTGGCGGCGGCGGCGCTCTGCTGCCAGCTGCCGCCGATCAGTACGTCGTCACGGAACCAGGAGGTGGTGGGTGTGCTCATGACATTCCCTTCGCTGCTCGGCTGTATTCATGGATGTGCAGCACGGTGGGCCGGTCTGCGTCGAGCGCCGACTTGATGGCGTTGGTGAGTTCGTCAGCATTTTCAATGGCAATGCCGTAGCACCCCAGCGACCGGGCCAGGGCCGGGAAGTCCGGGGCGCCCAGAGCCACTGCGTGCACGGGTTCGTTACGGTCGGCCATTTCGTTGCGGATCTCCCCGTAGCCGCCGTTGTCAACGATGACAATGGGCAGCGCCAGCCCCAGTTGTGCGGCCGTGGCCAGTTCGGCGATGGTGAACATGATGCCGCCGTCGCCTTGAAGGACCAGCACGGGAGTGTCCGGGTTGGCCACCTTGGCCCCAATCCCGGCGGGCAGACCATAGCCCAGCGTGCCGACGCCGGTCGGGTACAAGAAGGCGTTGGGCCGGTGCAGGGGCAGGTTGGACAGAGCCCCGTAGTAGCATGCCATGGCGCTGTCTGCGGCCACAATGGCGTCCCTGGGCAGTGCCGCCTCAAGGGCGGCGACGATCTCCAGCCACGGGGCGCCCTCGGTCTGGGCGTCCGTTGTAAAAGCCTTGAGGCACGCGGCTGCCCGCTCGGCACCGGAGTCGGTTCTTGCACCAGCACCGGCGTCGGAACCGGCGTCGAGCATGGGCACCAGCGCATCCAGCACGGTGGCCGCATCCCCCACCAGGGCACGGGCGGGGACGGCATTGGTGTTGATGGACGTGGCGTCGATGTCGACCCGGACCAGCTTGCCGGCCAGCTCGGGCAGGCCCAGCCACCAATCGGCGGGCGAGAGCTCCGTGCCGACGGCCAGCACGGCGTCGGCGTCGCTGAAGGCTGTCAGCACGCTGGGGTGCTGGACGCCGGCGCCGACGGACAACGCATGGTCCTCGTCGAAGATGCCTTTGCCGTTCGTGGTGGCAAAAACAGGTGCGGACAGGGCTTCGGCGATGGCCCGGACCTGGGCGGCGGCGCGGGATGCGCCTCCACCCACCAACAGCAACGGGCGTTTGGCGGCGGAGAGCAGCGCCGCGGCGGCGGTGAGCTGCGCGGCAGGGGCCGAAACGATTCCGGCGTGGACCGGCGGGACGACGGTGGCCTCCCCCACCTCGTCCAAGAGGTCCAGCGGGATTTCCAGGTGCACGGGGCGCGGACGGCCACTACCCATGGCGGCAAATGCCTGGGCCACGGCCAGCGGAATCTCGGCCACGCTGGTGACGCGGTGACTGTAGGCCACCACCGCGGCCAAGGCAGCACCCTGGTCCTTGATTTCATGCAGCAGCCCATTGCCCAGGCCCGGATGGCGCAGCGGCATCCCTGGGGAGATGAACAGCACAGGGATGGAGTCCGAATAGGCCTGGGCGGCGGCGGCCGCCGCGTTAAGGATGGCCGGGCCCGTGGTGGTCAGCACCACGCCGGGGCGCCCCGATGACCGGGCGTACCCGTCGGCGGCGTAGCCGGCACCCTGCTCATGGCGGGGCGAGACGTGGGTGATGCCGTACCGTGGCAGTGCCGCGTAGGCCGCGAGGTTGTGGGTGCCGGGGATCCCAAAAATGGTGTCGACGCCGTGCGCAGCCAGCCCTGCAACGAGGGCCTCCCCTCCTGTCATGGTGCTCATGCCTTGGTCTCTTCCTTGGTGTAGACGCTCTTTCCCAGCCACTGTCCGCCGTCAACCACCATGACTTCGCCGGTCACGTAATCGGCGCGTGGGCTCAGGAGGTAGGAAGCAGATTCGGCAATTTCTGCCGGGCTGGCAAACCGGCCGGCAGGGACACCGTCCAAGACCTTGGCGCGGGCAGTTTCGTTGCCCCACAGTGCTGCGCTGGCGCCTTCGGTTTCGGTGGGGCCGGGGGCGATGCAGTTCACGCGGACACCGCGGGCTGCCCATTCAACGGCCAGGGTGCGGGTCATGGCTACGATGCCGCCCTTGGCCGCGGCGCTGTGGACCGTGCCCGGGTGGCCGTGCCATGCGTACGTGGCAATGACGTTCAGGATGCTGCCCGTCCCGGCCGCAAGCATGTGCTGCGCTGCGGCGTGGGTGGCGAAGAACGTGCCGTTTAGAACAATGTCAATCACGGCCTTCCACCCATTGGGGCTCAGGTCTTCACCGTTGGCGATGAAGTTGCCGGCCGCATTGTTCACGAGGGCGTCGATGCGCCCCTCGCGCTCCACCACGCCGTTGATGGCCTCGGCCAGGCCCTGGGCGTCACGGACGTCGCAGGAAATGTAGTTGGCTGCGCCGCCGGCCTCGGTGATGAGCCGAACGGTTTCCACCAGCGGCTCCTCCCGGCGGCCAACCACCACTACCTTCCCGCCGGCGGCGGCATAGCGTTGGGCGATCGCACGGCCAATGCCGGAGCCTCCCCCGGTGACGACGGCCACCTTTCCGTTGAACTCTTCCCTGATGTCCGGAATAATCATGGCGTTCTCCTTCATGCGTTGACCGCGGCAGCCGTTAACACCAGTGCGTCGACGGCGAGTGCCCCCTCGGGGGCCACGCGGATGGGATTGACTTCAAATTCGGTAATGTGTTCGTTCGCTGCCACGGCCTCGGAGACTGACACCACAATGTCGGCCAAGGCGTCGATGTCCGTCGCGGGGCGCCCTCGCCAGCCCTGCAGCAACGGGAAGCACTTGAGCCGGGCGATCATCTCCAGAGCCGTGGACTTGGACACGGGCGCCAGTTCCACGCAAATGTCCTTGTGCAGTTCCGTTTCCGTGCCACCGGCCCCCACTGTCACCACTGGGCCAAAGTCCCTGTCGGACCGGGCGCCCACCAGCACTTCGACGGTGTTCGCACGCAGGTCCTGCTCTTCCACCACATAGTCCCCGTCGCCCAGGCGGGCGAACATGTCGTCATAGGCGGCCAGGAGCTGTTCAAGCGAGCCCAGGCCCAGCTTGACGCCGCCGTGTTCACTCTTGTGTTCAAGCCAACCGGCCTTCAGGACCACGGGGAACCCGAGCGTCTCCGCAGCCCGTACGACGTCGTCCCGTGACTGTGCCAGTTTGCCCGCCGGGGCGGGGATGCCCAGGCTTTCCAGTAATCCGCGAGCTGCCCAATAGCCTGGGCGGGGGGTGTCATCGCTGCGCACCGGGGTAGCCAGCTTACGCCCCGGGGTGGCGGCCAGGGCAGCCGCGGAAGCGAGCGTCCGCATGGCAAATTCAATCCCGTTGAAGGTTGGCACGCCGCGTTCCCACAGCCGGGTGACGGCAGCTGACCCGGCGCTCATGCTGTGCACCACCAAGGACAGCCCGGTGCGTGCAACGATGCTGCCCATTCTGTCCACCACCTCCAGCTCACGGTCCTCCATGGAGGGTGTGTCTTCGCCATAGCAGCCCAAATATCCCGAAAGCACCACCGCATCCACCTCCCCGGAGTCCAATAGCACTTCCACCAAGTCCGCATATACGTGGAGGTTAGCTTCGCCCGCGCCAGCCAAATCCACCGGGTTGGACACTGCTGCCCCGGCCGGAAGGATCCTGGCCAGACGTCCCTGCAGCGCCTCGGAAAACACGGGTGTTTCCAGCCCGTTCAAGGCAGCGGTGTCGGCGGCGATGCCGCCCTGTCCCCCGCTGTCACTAACAATGGCCGTCCGGCGCCCACGCGGTTTCGCGGCTGCCACCAAGAAGTGCGCCGTGTTCACCAGTTCTGTGGGCGTTGAGACTCGGATGGCGCCGGCGGCACGGCACGCTGCATCCACCGTGTCCAACGCTGACGTCAGTGAACCGGTGTGCGACTGGGCCAGGCGCTGGCTGCCGTCGCTTGCCCCTGTGGTCAACACCAGCGTTGTAATCCCGCCAGCAGCCAGCTTGCGCATGGTTTCCACCAGGCGGGCCCCACCGGTGAAGCTCTCCATGTACAAGGCAATGACCTTGGTTTCCTCGTGGTCGGACAAATCCGCCAACAGTTCAGCAGCCGTAACATCTAGCTGGTTGCCGACCGAGATGAAGCGTGAAACGCCCATTCCTACGCGCGCACCCAGATTGGCGATCTCGGAGCCGAGCTGGCCACTTTGCGAGATGATCGCCAGCGGACCGGGGGTGAAGTGACCCCAAGCAAGCTGCAGTTCTGAGCTGCCGTCAAAGAGCCCCAGACTGTTGGGTCCAATAATGCGCGCACCTGCGTCGCGGATCATGGCGCCGAGCGCCGCCTCGTCGGGGACGCCGGCGGTGATGCCCAAAAAGGCCTTAACACCGCAGGCCAGAGCTTCCCGGACCACGTCATGGACAAACCGCGGCGGCACGCACAGAACTACAAGGTCCGGTGTGGCGGGGAGAGCAGAAATATTGTTGTAGGCCGTTTGGCCCTGAACTGTGCTAGCCGAGCCATTGATCAAGTACACCTGACGGCGGGCGCTGCCGCGCAGTGCGCCGTTGGCCAGCCAGTATCCCCATTTGGCGTGATCGTCGGAGGCGCCGACCACGGCCACGGAGGACGGGTTGCGGAAAGGGTTAAGCGAGGACGCGTGCATCGGTGGCCTCCCAGTGCATCTGGATCTGGGCACCAACGTGGATGCCGTCTGGAGAGCGAGGAACGTCAGTGCGGGCAACCAGCAGGGCGCCAGCCCCGGTCCTGGCCTGCACGGTTCGGCTGCTGCCCAAATAAATGCAGTCCTCAACCGTGGCGAAGACATGATCGTTAGCTGGATTGGTCACGGCTCCAGCCGGCGCAACGCGGAGGTGCTCGGGGCGGATCAGCAGGGAGGTTCCTTCCGTGCGGTGTCCGGACGGAAGTTTGAATTCGCAAGCATGGTCCCCGTCAACGAAGGTGGAGTTTCTTACGTTGCCGTGGAAGAGGTTGGAAACTCCAACAAACTCTGCCGCGTAGCGGCAGTTCGGTGCATCGTAGAGCTCTTCGGGCGTGCCCAATTGAACGATTTTCCCATCCTGGAGCAGAGCAATGCGATCTGACATAGTCAACGCCTCGTCCTGATCGTGGGTGACAAACACAAACGTGATGCCAATGTCCTTATGCAATTTCCTGATTTCCAACTGCAGCTGCTCTCGAAGCATCTTGTCCAGGGCTCCCAGGGGCTCGTCCATCAGCAGAACACGGGGGCGGAAAACTATGGCACGGGCCAAGGCCACGCGCTGCTGCTGGCCACCTGAAATTTCGGTGGGCTTGCGGTTGCTGAGCCGGCCAAGTTCCACCAGGTCCAGCGCTTCGGCAACTCGGACGGCGATCTCAGCCTTGGGCACCTTCAATCGCTTGAGCGGGAAGGCCACGTTCTCGGCAACACTCATATGCGGGAAGAGGGCGTAGTGCTGGAACACCATGCCCAGCCCACGTTTGTGCGGAGGCAGCCTGGACATGTCGACCCCGTCGACCTCGATGGTCCCGGAAGATGGCTTGACGAAACCGGCCAAGATGTTCAACAGTGTGGACTTGCCGGAGCCGCTGGCGCCAAGCAGGGTCAGGAATTCCCCGCCGTGGATGTCCAGGTCCACATGGTCCAGGACAGTCAGGTCCTTGTAGGTCTTGCTGATCCCGGAGATGCGGATGGGTGCTCCCGGTACTTCCGGGGTCGTTCTGTGAGACTTCGTCATCTCATTGTCCTTCGTTGATGGTCAGGGCCGCACGGCGGCCAACAATTTTGCGGATCAGCTTCACGGCACCCATTAATAGGAACGTGGAGACGATCACGAGCAAGGCGAGGCTGGACACTGCGGCCACTGCCGGATCAACCTGGACCCGGATACCTGACCACATCTTCACGGGCATCGTGGTCAGTTCCGGGCCGGAGAGGAAGATGGCTGTGACCACTTCGTCCCAGCTGGTGATGAAGGCAAAGAGCGCGCCGGCCAGCACGCTGGGCAGAATCAACGGCAGCGTGATGCGGAAGAACGTTGACACCGGCCCGGAGCCCAGGTTCATGGCCGCCAGCTCCAGGCGGCGATCCACCGAGACCAGCCCCGAGGCGACGTTGATCATCACATAAGGCACACCCAGGCAGGTATGGACCAGCACGAAGCCGAGAGTGGTTTCGGTCAGACCCAGGTTCAAGAACGCGATGTAGACAGCCAGGCCCACAATCACGTACGGCACGATCAGCGGTGCCAGCAGGACTGCTGTGATGGCGTTTCGGAAGGGGAAGCGCCCGCGGACAAGGGCCAACGCAGCCATGGTGCCCAGTACCACAGAGATCATGGCGGACAGCACGGCCACCTTGAGGCTGGCAAATGCCGAGCGCCCCCAGGTGGGGTCATCAAGGAGCTGCTGGTACCACCGCAAGGACAGGTCCTTGGGGGGAAAGGTGAGGAAGGAACTGCTCGATAATGACATGGGGATGACCACCAGCACCGGCAGAAGCAAGTACATGCCGACTGCGACGGCCAGCAGGACAAGTCCCGATCTGGTCAGTATTTTTGTCATGACCGTCCCATCAAATGTTTTTGCAAATCAAAGTACTTGCTGGCAATGCCGATGAGGATGAAGGTTGTCACCAGCAACATCGTTGCCAGCGCCGCGGCAAACCCAAAGCGCAAGACAGTGCTGACCTGTTGGACAATAAGTTCACCAATCATGGTGTTCTTTGGCCCGCCTAGGAGTGCCGGGGTGATGTAGTAGCCCAGGGCCTGGACAAAAGTAAGCAAGACAGCGGCTGCCACGCCAGGCAGGCTCAGCGGCACAAAGACCCTCAAGAATGCCCCGGACGGCCTGTCCCCCAGACCTTCGGCGGCCTGCAGGAGTCGACGGTCGATGGTGCGCATAGTGGCGTAGATGGGCAGCACCGCGAAGGGTAGTGCCACTTGGACCATGCCAAACACCACCCCACCCATGGTGCGGATGATGGTGAGGGGCTGATCTATCACTCCGGCGTCTTGGGCCAGGGTATTGAGCACGCCGGTGTCACGCAACAACAGCACCAAGGCAAAGCTGCGGACCAAGATGCTTGTCCAAAATGGCACCAGAACCAGCACCATCATTACCGACCGCCACGCGGGTGTGGCCAGGGTCATCAAGTACGCGTAAGGGAAGGCCAGCAACAACGTGACGATGGTGACCACTGCCGCAGTGAAGAACGTGTTACCCAGCACCTTCACGTACACGGATTGGGCAAAAATTGCCGTGTAGTTTTGCCAGCCAAGGTTTGGATCGGTGAAGCTCTTTTGCAGCATCACGAACAGCGGGACGATGAACACCAACACCAAGAAGACAAGCAGCGGCAAAACCAGGGCACCCCACCCATCAATGCGCACCAAACGTGAAGCCCGGCGTTTGACTGCGGAGGGCGTGGGCGCGGGCAGCCGCAAGTCCTCCTTGGGACCTACGGCGAGACTCACTTGGCGATCCAGTTGTTCAGCTGTTCGGTAACTGTGTCATAGTTTTTGGCCCAGTATCCGTAGTCGATCAGACCGGCGGAATTCTTGGCGACTTCCTCGCTGCCAGCCAGGTCATTTCGATTCGCGGCGGGGACCAGGCCAATGGCTGCGCTGGAGACCGGGCCGTAACCGGAAGCCACTGCGTCATCGGCTTGGGCCTGGGGGTTGCCCAGGAACCACACCATCCAGTCAGCAGCCAGTTCTGCGTTGGCGTAGCCCTTGGGGATGACGACCTGATCGTAGGAGATGAGGTTCTGGCCATAGTCGTTGGCCACGGCCTGGCCTTCGGCAGCTGCTTTGGTGATGCGGCCGTTCCAGGCCTGCACCAGGGGCGCTTCGCCACTGGCAACAAGCTGAGTTTGTTGGTCACCGGTGTCGTACCAGACGATGTCCTTTTTGATCGTGTCCAGTTTTTTGAAGGCCCGGGGCAGATCCAGTGGGTAAAGCTTGTCGGCCGGGACACCGTCGGCGAGCAGTGCTGCCTCAAAGATGCCGCCGGTGGCGTACTTCCAGAATCCTCGCTTGCCGGGGTACGTCTTTGTGTCAAAGAATTCGGCCCATGTTGTGGGGTGCTTGTCCGCGAAGGTCTTGGTGTTGTAAGAGATGCTGAATGTGTATTGGAGATTGGGGATGGCACATGCACCCATCTGCGCATCAGGCACGCCGGCTTTCTTGGCGGCATCGATGACCCGCTGTGGGAGCTTCTCGAGAAGTCCCTTCTCGCAGGCCGTGTTGGCGAAGTTCGGCTCCACCTCCACGACGCCCCAGTTGACTTTTCCGGCGTTGACCTGAGCTTCGATCTTCGCGTAGTCCGTGGGTGAATCCTGTTTGATGGTGACTCCGTTTGCCTTGCCCCACGGTGTGAAGTAGCTATCCACGTGTGCGGTCTGCGCCTGGCCTCCCCACATCGTGACGGTGAGCGACTTGGCTTCATCGGCTGTGCTGCCACCCCCACAGGCCGAAAGTGTGAGTGCGAGCGCTGCCGCTCCTGCTAGTGCCGTGTACCCTCGTGCCACCATGTGGTCCAACTTCCATAGTTAACTAATCAGTCAGTTATCAATAAGACTGTGACGCAGTTCACCTGGATTGTCAACACTTGGGATCAGAGTTTCTCGAATAATGAGATTCCCGGGGTACGCGCGGCCGCCGGGTACAACACGCACTCAGAACAGGCGCACAGCAGCCGGCGCAAGGCACTGGCGCACGGCAGTCGGCAGGAGCACGGGCGCCGTGCTGGCGCTAGCGATGCCCCGGCGCCCCGGAACCAGAATTCTCAGAGCCCGAAATTTTCAAGGAGCGCCTGAGGAACTGCTGTCCAGCGGACTGACCTCCAGGAACTTACGGCACAAGGAAGTTGTCGATGAATGAGGTGCAGGTCTCCTGCATGCGTTGCACGGTCATGTGGGTGGCCCCGATCAAGACTTGGATTGCCAATCCGTCCAGCATGGCCACGTACACGTCGGCAAACGCCACAACGTCGGAAATGTTGAGCAGGCCTTCGTCGCGGGCAGCGGTGGCCGCTTCCAAAACGGCGTTGCGCCAGTCCCCGTAGTAAACGTCATTCAAAGCCGCCAGGGGACGATCGCGCAGCGCTGACACCCACAATTCCAGCCAGACCCGCCATGCTTGGATAGTGCTCTCTGAACTTGGCAGGTACCCTCTGGCCAGCTTGCGCAGCCGGAGCACAGGGTCATCATCGTCTTGGAAATAATATTCCCGCCGACCTACCGATTGTTCATATTGGAAGCGGAAAGCCTCGACCAGAAGTTCATCTTTGGAGTCGAAGTAATAATGCACAGTACCGGTGCTGTATCCAGCAATCTTTGCCACATCCGCAATCCGTAGATCACGGAAGCCCCGTTCAGAGATCACCAGGCAGGTTGCCTTCAGTATTTCGTGGCGCCGTTCAGCAACCGCACTTGGACGGGGCATGACGTGATTCCTCTCCTGAAAGGTGATTCGTGCCTTGACTCTAACCCGGGGCAGCGTTTTTTCGGCACCCGGCGTGTCACTGGATACCGTGAACCCTTGGCAGGTGCCAGCCAACGTCCGCACCCTGTGGTTCAGAAAACGTCAACCGGTTCCGGCACGTTGGGATTTTTCCTGGATTGACAAACCGCCATGACCGGAAGGCCCAGCACGGCCACAACAATGGCTACCATGCCAAGAATTTGTACCGGAAGCAGCCGTTCGCTCAGGGCGAGAACTCCAATGAGGGCTGCGATGGCCGGCTGCGACGTGTCTGTCAACGAGGTGAATGTTGCCCCCAGACGTTTCAGCCCCGCATAGTAGGCGGCCAGACCGATGGGTACGATGACCACGCCGTGGAGAGCCAAATACCCGGCGCCTACCACCGTCTGGGGAAATTCAAGCTGCCCTGTCACGAGCGCGGCAACAACACTGGAACTGCCGGCGCCGAGCAGGACCAGGCTGGCTGCCGCCAGAGGTGGAGTGTCCCCCACAACGGTCCCTGCTGAAAAGACGTACAAGGCATATCCCACCGCAGTCACTGCAGCCAAAACCAGTCCGGCAGCAGAGCCTGTACCCACGGGGTTGGCGAGAACTATAGTGCCCACGCCACACAGCCCAAGGACCAGCAGCCCAATTTCTGCACCTTGGGGAACCTTGCGCGCCTGCAGCGCGACCAAGATGGCCACCAGGGCCGGATACACATACACCACTGCCACAGTAATGGAAGTATCAAGCCGTCCCAATGCGGCGAAATAGGCCCACATCTGCGGTCCAAAAAGGAACGCACCCACGAGAATCAGCCGCCAGGCATTTCCCCACGGGGCCGCCTTTTCCCGCACCAGACGGGCCACGAGCCACAACACGGCCGCGGCGATCAAACATCTGAACACCACCAGTGAAAGCCCGTTGATTTGTGCCGTGTAGGCCAGACGGACAAACGCCGGAGTGCTGCCAAAAGCCAGTGCTGAAAGCAGCACAAACCCTACGCCAATGGTGACCGTGAACGGCTTCGAGCGCACCTTCCGGGCGTATCCGTGGGACTGACTCTCAGGCTTCTTTGCCTGCACTTCGAATGCTTCCACCAAGGTCCAATCACACGCATATTATCCAAACTTGTCTTCTTACCGCCGTCGACTGCGCCCTGGCGATCCCGAAGGGATGCTATCAGGGCTGCGGGTACGCTGCATCAATGGCCCGCAGCTGGTCAGAAGTAAAAGCCAGGGCAGCCTTGCGCAAGGTGATCCCTTCCTTCCGGGAGCGGTTGAACATGTCGGTGACGATTCGCCGCATTTCGGTCCGGATCTTGTCCTCGGACTGCGCGGCGTCGGAGTCGATGTCTCCAAAGAGCATCCACCACCACCACGCGTTGGTGCCCGAGTTGGAGACGAAGTCCGGCACCACCTGGATTCCCCGCGCCGTCAGCAGTTCTTCGGCTTCCTTGAGCACGGGCATGTTGGCAGCTTCCACGATGAGCTGCGCCGCCACCTCATGTTGGTTCTCGGTGGTGATGCAGTAGGAAATGGCGGCCGGAACCAAAACGTCTGTTTCAATGGCAAGCCACTGCTCCCGCGGCAGCTGCAAGTCGTCGGGCTGCAGGCGCGATCGGTCAATTTCCCCGAAGGAATCACGTGATTGCAGCATTGTTTCAACATCTAGCCCGTTTTGGTTGACGATGACGCCGTTGGCATCGGCAATCCCCACCACCAGCATTCCGGCCCGGGCCAGGTAGCGGGCTGTTGCCCCGCCCATTGACCCAAATCCCTGCACCACCACCTTGGATCCAGCGTGCGGGCGTCCCAGTTCATCCAGTGCCGTCAAAACGGATTCGGCAACCCCCAGGCCGCCGACCAATTCATCCAGTCCAATCCCATCCACGTCAATGGTGAAGGCCTTATCCAGCCGGGCAATCGCTTCCTTGCGATTTTCCAGCAACGGGTAAACCGCCTGGACGGAGCTGCCCATGTCCAATTCTGCCAGCACCTCATCTATCAGCTTTTGCTGCAACCCCAGGTCCTCGCCCATGGTCCAGTGCTCCTTGAGCAGCGCACTGATGGCTTGCAGATAGCGTTTGAGGACGCCGCGCTTATTGGGATCGTGCGGATCGCAATCGATCCCGCCCTTGGCACCGCCTAGAGGGACGTAGTGGCTGTTGGGGCGGTAGTGGAGACTTTCCTTGAGCGTCATGCCCCGGGCGAGTCCTCGAACCTCTTCCAAGGTGCAGCCCTTCCGCATGCGGAGCCCTCCGCTGCAGACCCCCCTGACCAGCCTGTCGATGACCAAAAATCCTTTGCACCCGGTAACAGGATCCGTCCAGGTCACTTCCAACAATGATGGCAATACGGCGACCTGCGTTTTCTCTTCGACAGCAACCAGCATGAGACGACTCCTAGCACTCTTGGGAATTTTTACTGAATGACTATTCAGTCTGTTGCCCGCCCAGAGAGTTGTCAAGGTTTTTATTCGCCAGCCACTTCCACGCTCATTTCGGAAGCCAGCCAGTCCTCCTGAACACCCAACTCCCAGGCAACCTGGCGCAACAACCAGGCCTGCGTATGCGCCCGGTCAATGGCCTCTTTGTGGACAAGCATGCGGACTGCCAGGCCATCGAGTAGCGACGTCAACCGGGTGGCTGCAGCGTATGAACTCTCGGTCGTAAAGGTCCCCGCAGCCACGCCGTCGTCGATAATTCCCGAAATGGCCCGCGTCCATTGGCCTTGCAGGTCAGCCAGTACATGGGCCAATGAAGCATCACGCATCGACGCCGACCACGCGTCAACCCAGATTTTCCACCCCCTCGCTTGGCCCGTGGGGGCATACCATTGCAGTGCGGCCATGAGCAGCCTGGCCGGCGAAAAGGACCCCCTCATAATTCTGGCCAGCTTTAGCAGATCCCTTTCAGCGGCATATGTCAGGGCCTCCACCATGAGTTTTTCCTTGGTTTCAAAGTGGTACATGATCAGCGCCGGGCTGACGTTCATGCCTGCGGCCACATCTGCTATCCGAACGGTCGCCATGCCCTTCTCCCGGATTTGCCGAACCGTTTCTCCGAGCACCTCGACGCGTCGAGCCTGCGCATTCATCCTTGTCATACTCGAACTCTATAGCCCCAGCAGCCACCCTCGAAGCATTGTCCGCAGCATTGAAAAAACCTTCCGGCAACCGTTGACAAGTGCTGTCATGCACGGCACAGTCTAACTATTACCTGTACGGCCAGTCAGTATGAGTGGCCTGCTTCCACAATTGAATGGTGAGGCAATCCGATGGTTCGAGAACGATTTGGCACCCTGCTGGTGATGGCAGCTGCCACTAGCTTGGCTTTGACGGCCTGCGGGGGTGGGGCGCCCGCCGCGTCCGGCGGAGGAAAAGCGGCCTTTGGTGAATGCCAGCTATATGGTGCCGCGGGTTCCATTTCGCTCACGCCGGTCACCCCGGACACCCTCACGGTCCAAACGAACCTGCCTTCTCCCGGGTGGTGGAAGGGGATCTCGCCGGAGAAGATTGTTGGCGGTTTTGAGTACTGCCTGGCGGCGAACATTGCCCACCGCGCCGGGCTGAGCAAACTTCAGGTGGTCAATGCTTCCTTTGATGCCCTCGTTGCCGGGCAGACCAAGGGCTTCGACATCGCCATGGCGCAGGTGTCCGTCACCCCGGAGCGGGAAAAGGTGGTTCAGTTCTCCAAACCATATTTTGATTCCAACGTTGCTGTCCTTGCCAAGAAGGGCTCCGGGGTCACGGCTGCCAACATCGCTGAGAAGAAAATCGGTGTAGCCCTGGGCACCACCGCCGTTTCCTTTGCGCAGGAGAAAATCAGGCCGGCCACACCGGCCCGCGTGTTCCAGGAAACTGATGCAATGGTCACGGGCGTGGCATCCGGGCAGGTTGATGCCGCCATCCAGGACACGGCCATCATGTTGGGTTTTGCCAGCGGCTCGGGAGGGGCATTGGAGGTGATTGGCCAGTACAAGACCGGTGAACAGTACGGGGCTATCTATCCCAAGGGTTCCGCGAATGCCGCAGCCATGGATAAGGCCATTGACGCCATGTCCACGGACGGGACGCTTGGAAAACTGTCCGCTGACTGGCTTGGGCCCACGCTGGGCGGGGATCCGGCCACGATTCCGGTGTTCCCGGCGCCATGACAAACCTTCTACCCACCAAGAATGGGAACACCCTGCATGGCCGTGGCATGCTGGCGCCGCCGCCTGCTGTGACTCCTTTCACCATCTCTGCCGTTGGAGTTGTTGCCATCACTGCGGTGGTCTCCTTCTACTCCTTGACGTGGTTTTACGCCTACGCGTTTCCGCAATCAGCCAATGGGATCGTCACGACTCTGTTCGTCCTCGCCTGGTTGTCCGCCCTGACGCCGGCGGTCCCGGCTGTCCAGGCCTTCGGGCGGGCCCGGAGGGCAGCTGCCCTGATGCGTACTCAGGATGTGGTCGGGGCCAGGCATCACGCGGCGCTTGGCCGCGAGGCTGCGCTCACCAGCTTGGGTTATTCGGCAGCCGTCCTGGTTCTCGCAGCACTCGTTGCTTTTGTCAGCACCAACAACGGGGCCATAGCCAGCACCTTCCTGCGCCCGAGCTTCATCGCCCAGGCCTGGTCGGATGTGGTCTCGGCATTCTGGGTGAACGTGCAGGTGGCCATCGGCGCCGAAATTCTGGTCTTGGTCCTGGGCCTGGCCATTGCCATCATGCGCATGCTTCCCGGGCGTGCCGGGCGCCCGCTGCGGGTCTTGGCCATCCTCTATACCGATATTTTCAGGGCCATCCCCGGCATTATTGTCCTGTACCTTGTAGGGTTTGGCCTGTCCCTTGCCGAGGTTCCAGTCTTTAAGGACCTGCCACCGATCTGGCTGGCCATTTTTGCCCTGACCCTGACGTACAGCGCCTACGTGGCGGAGGTGTACAGGGCCGGCCTTGACTCCATCCACCGCAGCCAGTGGGCGGCAGCCCGATCCTTGGGACTGTCCTATCCGCAGGCACTTCGAACTGTCATCATTCCGCAGGCTGTCCGCCGTGTCATCCCGCCGCTGCTCAATGACTTCATTGGACTCCAGAAGGACACCGCATTGATTGGCGTCATGGGTGTCATTGATGCCTTCACCCAGTCCCGCCTGGTGGGCTCTGCAGTGTTCAACCTTTCACCGGTGACGGTTGTGGCCATCATCTTTGTGCTCGTCACCATCCCGCAGTCCCGCTTTGTGGACCGGATGATCAGTAAAGACCAGGCCCGCCAGCGCTCAGGATCAAACTAGGAAAATCATGCCCTTTCTCCAGATTCGCGACCTACACAAATCCTATGGTTCGCTGGAAATCCTCAAGGGTGTCTCCCTTGAAGTGGCCCAGCACGAGGTGGTGTGCCTCATCGGGGCATCCGGTTCCGGCAAGTCGACACTGTTGCGCTGCATCAACGCACTGGAGCCCATCGATTCGGGACAAATCCTTGTCAATGGCGATCAAGTCACAGGGCTGGGCGTGGACTTGAATACGCTTCGGCGCAACGTTGGGATCGTCTTTCAGTCCTACAACTTGTTTCCCCACATGTCGGTGCTGAAGAATATCACCCTTGCTCCCACCATGGTGGGCGGTGTATCCAAGGAAACCGCAGAACAGCGGGCCATGGAGCTTCTGGGAAAGATCGGTCTAGCCAACAAGGCCGGGTCCTTCCCCGACGCCCTGTCCGGCGGACAGCAGCAGCGAGTGGCCATAGTCCGCGCCATGGCCATGGATCCGCAGGTTCTGCTTCTTGATGAAATCACTGCCGCACTTGACCCGGAGCTGGTAGGCGACGTGTTGGAGATGATCCGTGAATTGGCCGTGGGCGGGTTGACCATGCTGCTGGCCACCCATGAAATGGGATTCGCAAGGGAAGTTGCCTCGCAGGTGTGTTTCCTGCACCAGGGAAAGATCCTTGAACGGGGAACCCCCGAGGAAGTCTTTGAAAATCCGCAGGAGGAACGCACCCAGCAGTTCCTGAGCCGGGTCATCAAGGCCGGGCGGCTCTAAGGACCCGTCCCACACGCATTCAACGCAGTGATTACTTGCCCCGTTGTGCAACAAAGGCAGCAATGCTCTTGTGGGTCTGGGGGTGGGCAATCATTGTGGTGATGGTGGCGGCCTCGTCGGCCAGGTGCGCGGCATAGTCCGAGGCGCGCCTTCCGGCCAGCAGCCGCTTGGTGGGTCCCAGGACCTGTGTGGCGCCCGAGCCCAACTGCTCCCCCAGCTCGGCCGCGCGTTGGATCAGCCCGGTTTCCTCCACTATCTCGCTCACCAGGCCCCACTGAAGTGCCTGCGCAGCACCCACGGTCCCGCCCAGCAGGCTCATCTGGGTGGCCCGCCGGGGACCCACAACCATCGGTAGCAGATAGGAGACTCCGCAATCGGGCGTCAGGCCCACGGCACCATAGGCCGTGAGAAAGCCTGCCCGGGGCGAGGCCAAGACAATGTCGGAGTTCAACACCAGTCCCAGTCCTGCCCCTGCGGCCACGCCCTGGACCACTGCGATGGTCACCAGCCGGGAAGCGGCCAACAGCAGGAGGGCTTCATGCATGGTGGCGGCCAGCTGGCCCAGAAAGCCGGCAGGATCCGCGGCCCCGGCCATCATGGCAACGTCGCCGCCGGCACAAAAATACTTCCCGGCACCTTGGAGGATCAGCACATGGCAGCTGGCGTCTGCCTCGGCCTCTTCAATGGCAGTGATGAACTCTTGGGACATGAGGGTGCTGATGGCGTTGGCTTCGGCCGGGCGGTTCAACGTCAGCCACACCAGGGGCCCGTCCCGCCGCACCAAAATTTGCTTATATGACATGTCCACCCCGAGGTTGGGTCCGCGGACGCCACAAGGGAAGGCCGCTGACAGCGAATGCATCCACACCCAGAACTTAACCGTCCGGACGGTGTATTGCAAGGGCTGGTGATGGCAGGCCCGCCATTCCTCGAGATGTTCGCGTAACAATTGAAATTGCTACGCGTAACAAGGGGAAACACAAATTCTTCGATGCTATCTTTTGGCGCCTACCTTTGATTCATGACTTCCACAGCGACCACTCCCAAAGTGTCGAAGCTGCCCAAATGGGCGGGCTCTTTCGGCGTACAAATCATTGCCGGCCTCATTGCCGGCCTCATCCTGGGCCTGATTGCCCGCCAGCTTGGCGGGGACCCCAAGACCGATCCCAACGGCCTTGTCACCACGCTCGGTGTCATTGGCTCAAGCTACGTGTCCCTGCTCAAGGCGGCCGTGGTGCCGTTGATCTTCACGGCCGTGGTTTCCTCCATCGCCAACCTGCGCCAGGTCACCAACGCCGCACGGTTGGCATGGAACACCCTGCTCTGGTTCGCCATCACCTCCCTGATCGCCGTGAGCATCGGCATCGTCCTGGGTCTGGTGTTCCAGCCGGGCGCTGGCACTGGCACGGCAACACCCAAGGAATACACGGGCAAGTCCGGCGACTGGTGGGCCTTCCTCATTGGCCTGTTCCCCTCGAACTTCCTCGGCTTGAGCGCCACAACGAAGGCTGCCGAGTCGGGCGCCTTGACAACCGCCGTGAACTTCAACGTGTTGCAGATCCTGGTCATTGCCATCGTCGTCGGCATTGCAGCCCTGAAGGTCGGCAAGGCAGCCGACCCGTTCCTGAAGCTCAACGGTTCCGCACTTGCAGTCATCCAGAAGGTGCTGTGGTGGATCATCCGCCTGGCCCCGATCGGCACCGTCGGCCTGATCGGTAACGCTGTTGCCAGCTACGGCTGGACCACGATTGGCTCACTGGGCAAGTTCACCGTTGCCATCTACGTGGGCCTGGCCCTGGTGCTCTTCGTTGTGTACCCCGTGCTGATCAAGACCCACGGCCTGTCCATCAAGCAGTACTTCTCCGGTGTGTGGCCTGCCGTACAGCTGGGCTTCGTTTCCCGCTCATCCATCGGCACCCTGCCCCTGACCCAGCGCGTGACCGAACGCAACCTTGGCGTTCCCCGCGGCTACGCATCCTTCGCCGTACCGCTGGGCGCCACCACCAAGATGGACGGTTGCGCCGCCATCTACCCGGCAGTTGCAGCCATCTTCGTCGCACAGTTCTTCGGCATCCAGCTGGACCTGGGCCAGTACCTGCTGATCGTGCTCGTCTCGGTCCTGGGATCGGCCGCCACCGCGGGCACCACCGGCGCCGTCGTCATGCTCACGCTGACGCTGTCGACGCTGGGACTGCCGCTGGCCGGCGTCGGACTCCTGCTGGCCATAGACCCGATCCTTGACATGGGCCGCACGGCCGTCAACGTCGCAGGCCAGGCCCTGGTTCCCACGATCGTCTCCAAGCGACAGGGAATCCTCGACGAGGAGCTCTACAACGCAGCCCGCAACGGCAACCCCTTCGCGGACGACGCCGATGACCTCCTGGCCGGACTGAACCCGGCGCAGGACGTCGATGGCATCGACCCGAAGCGCGAACCCGCCAACGCCTAAACCAAGGGGGAACAAACCCCGCACGCTGTGAAAGCTCATACAACGTCCCGTCCCGGGGCGGTCCACGGACCGCATTCGGGGCGGGACTTTGCGTTTCCCGCGGCGAGCTGCCCGTAAGTCACTTCGCCGCCCGCCGCCGCGCGATTTGCACTGCGTGCAAAGTTGCACTTAGTGTAGGTACGTGAGTATTCCAGCATCCCCTCCCGCAGCGCAGCCCTCCCCCACGCAGCCGTCCCGGCGCGAGCTGAACAAGGCCGCCACCCGCGAGGCAATCGCCACCGCAGCCCTTGATTTCCTGCGCAACCAGACCCTGAACACCTTCACTGTCGACGACGTTGCGGCCGCCGCCGGGGTGTCTAGGCGCACCTTCTTCAACTACTTCTCCTCCGTCGAGGCAGCAGTTGCCAGCTTCACGCAGAATTACCTGGACCAGGTCATCGTGGAACTTGTTGGCCGCCCCGTCGACGAGCCGCTGCTTGAATCGGCCCAAATCGCCCTCACGGCCGTGGGCAGCCCCCGCGATCTGGCGATCCTGGCCGAAACCTTCGCCCTGACGCAGGACCCCCAGCTCGGCCGCTTCCAGCTTCAGGCCTGGGAGGAATGCAGCCTCAAGATCACAGACGTCGCCCGGCAAAGACTCCCGGAAGGCACCGACGAACTGTACCTGTACGCCCTGGTTGGCGCCGTCGTCGGAAGTTGCCGTGCGGCATTCCAAGTCTGGTTTCAGACCCATGGAACCACCATCACCCCGGAGTCGTTGGCTCAATTGCGTGCCAATCTGCAGCGCACCATCTCGCACATCCGCAACGGTTTCAACAACTAATTTTTTTACTGCCTGCGCCCCCCCGCAGGCTTCCTTAGAGAACGGAATGATCATGGCCCTCTGGCTTTATCGACTGGGACGGTTTTCCGCCCGCCGCGCATGGCTGGTGATTGCCGCCTGGGCAGTCATCGTGGGCCTGGTGGGCGGTGCCGCGGCATTGTTCATGGGGCCCATGTCCAACAACTTCCAGATTCCCGGAACCGAAACGCAGCAGATGGCCGACAAGCTCCAGGGCGCTTTGCCCGAGGCGTCGGGCGGCACCGGCTCGGTGGTGTTCACCAGCACCGACGGCAAAGCATTCACCGCCGCCCAGGAAAAGGCAATCACGACCGCGCTGAAGACTGTGACAACAGTTCCCACCGTCAAGGGCGTCATCGACCCGTTCCTGACAACAGCCGCCAAGGAAGCCGGCGCAGCCAAGCTGGCCGACGGTGCAAAGCAGCTCGCAGCAGGCCAGGCGCAGGCCGCGGCTGAAAAGCCAAAGCTTGATGCTGCCGCCAGCCAACTTGCAGCGGCGAAGACGCAGCTCGACGCCGGCCAAAAGCAGCTTGACACCCAAAAGGCACAAGTCGCCGCGCTGCCGGCAGGTTCCCCGCAGGCCGAAGCGGCGGCGGCCCAACTCGCGCCGGCGCAGGCGCAACTGGATGCCTCCAAGGCCCAGTGGCAGGCGGGCCAGGACCAGTACGGGGCCGGGCTGGCCAAGTACAACGAAGGACTTGCCACCCTGGCAGCCACGAACGGTGAGCTGCAGGCCGGCCAGCGCACCGCGGAGGCGGCGGCACCCATCCGCTTTGTTTCAGAAAACAATCAGGCCGCGATTGGCCAGATCCAGTTCACCGAGTCGATCAACGCCGTGACCCCGGCGAACCGACAGCTGGTCCAGGACAAGTTGAACACCCTCCAATCCAGTGGCGTGAGCGTTGACTACAGCAAGGAAATCGTCGAGGACGTCTCCCAGCTGTTCGGCATCTCGGAGGTGCTGGGCATTGCCGTTGCGGCCGCCGTGCTGCTGATCATGCTGGGCACCTTTGTTGCCGCCGGCCTGCCGTTGCTCATGGCAGTTGTTGGCGTTGGCATCGGCGTGGGTGGCACCATGGCGCTGACAACCGTCATTGAAATGTCCTCCATCTCCCCCATGCTCGCGTTGATGTTGGGCCTTGCTGTGGGAATCGACTACTCCCTGTTCATCGTCAACCGGCACCGCCAGCAGCTCCTGGCGGGCATGGCAATGCGTGAATCCATCGCCAAGGCCACAGGCACCTCCGGAAACGCTGTGACCTTTGCCGGACTGACGGTTGTCATTGCCCTGGCGGCACTCTCGGTCACCGGTCTGCCGTTCCTTGCCATCCTCGGCCTGGCCGCCGCGGCAACCGTTGCGGTCTCGGTACTGATCGCCTTGACGCTGACACCTGCCCTGCTGTCCCTGTTCGGCACCAAGATCATCTCCAAGAGGGCGTGGGGCAAAAACGAGGCCGCGACCGCCAAGCACAATGTGGCGCTTGTTGGCCTGAACGACGCCGAAAAGGCCGCCGCCGACGGCGCAGCCGACATCGCCCAAAGCGCCCGCGGCTGGGGCGGACTCGTCACCAGGCACCCTGTTGTATCGCTCGTCACCGCCGTTGTTGCTCTGGCCGTCATTGCCATCCCGGCCGCAGGTCTGCGCCTTGCACTGCCCGACGGCGGATCCGAACCCGTCGGCTCAAGTGCCTACAACGCCTACTCCATTACGGGCAAGGACTTCGGCGAGGGCATGAACGGGCCCATCATCGTCGTCGGATCACTGCCAGCAGGCCTTGATGCAAGCAGCGCCGCTGTCCTGAACCTTGACGTGGCCGACCAGCTGCGCTCAGTCACCAACGTCAAGGCCGCCCTGCCGGTCGCGCTCAGCAAGGATCTGCGCACCGCCGTCTACCAGGTCATACCCACCGAGGGTCCAGCCAGCGAAAGCACCGTCCAGGTGGTCCATGACCTGCGGGCCGAAGGCGCCACCATCAAAGCAGACCACGGAGTCAGCATTGGCCTGACGGGCCAGACGGCGGCGAACGTCGACGTCTCGGAGAAGCTGGGGGCGGCGCTTCCGCCCTACCTGGCCATCGTCGTCGGACTTTCCTTGATCCTGCTGATCCTCGTGTTCCGCTCCATCCTGGTTCCCCTGCTGGCAACCGCCGGCTTCCTGCTCTCCCTCGTCGCTGCGTTTGGCGGCGTGGTGGCCGTGTACCAGTGGGGTTGGCTCGGCGGGATCTTCGACGTCGCAAACCCTGCGGCCGTGCTCAGCTTCCTGCCCATCATCCTGATCGGCGTGCTGTTCGGCCTGGCCATGGATTACCAGGTGTTCATCGCATCGGGCATGCGTGAGGCCTACGCCCACGGGCAGGACGCGAAGCAGGCGGTGCGGACAGGCTTCAAGCATGCAGCACCCGTTGTCACGGCGGCCGCGATCATCATGATCAGCGTGTTCTCCGGCTTCATCTTCAGCCACCTGACAATGGTCCGCCCGCTCGGCTTTGCCCTGGCGTTCGGCGTGCTGATCGACGCGTTCGTGGTGCGCATGACCATTGTTCCTGCGGCCATGCACCTGCTGGGCAAGTCCGCCTGGTGGATTCCGAAGTGGCTGGATAAGATCCTGCCCGACGTGGACGTTGAGGGCGCAAAGCTTGCGGGCATGGAAGTTCCCGAAGCGGAGCTGGTGGCGGAACCGGCCATGTAGCGCCCCAGCCGCCCCGCTTCCCACCGCTCCCCACCGATCCCCACCGCGAACGTACAGTAGGTGCCAATGTTCAAGACGAACATTGGCACCTACTGTACGTTCGGCGCAACTACCCGCTGGCGGCGATGAACACGGCAGGCTGCTGTGGCTTGAAGGCTAGGGAATCCAGATGGTGCGTCATTAAGCGGCGAGGTATTGCTTCGCAGGGACGCAACCAGCAGACTGGCCTCATGGGGAACAATCGAGATTTGATTGCGCTGGCTTGCGACGTTGCAGCTGCCGCGCACGCCGGGCAGGTTGACAAGGTCGGGGCCAGTTACATTGAGCATCCTGCACGGGTGGCGGCCAATGTCAGGCTGCTGTTTCCCCACGCACCCGATGCCGCGGTGGCGGTCGCGTGGCTCCATGACGTCGTCGAGGACACGGAGATCGGCTTCTCGGACCTGCGTGCCCTGGGATTCTCCCTTGATGTGATGGAGGGGGTCGATGCCATGACGAAGCGGAACGGCGAGCGCATGGAGGACTACTTTGCCCGTGTGCGTGCGAATCCGTTGGCGCGCATGGTGAAGGCAGCTGACCTGTTGGACAATACCGATCCCGTGCGGGTTGCCCGGCTGGACCCGGCGACGGCCGACCGTTTACGGTTCAAGTACGCTAGGGCCGCTGAGCTGCTCGCGCGGCTCTGACACCACCGAAGCACACTCCCGCAGGGCAAACGGTTCCTACTCCGATCCAGCCCTTTGCAGACCCGGCGGGCGGGTCAGGTGCCTGCGGGTCCGTCAATGATGGCCTGGACAATCGCCCCGTACTGCGCGATGAGTTCCTCGTCCGCCATTTCCTTTGATTCCAGCAGACCCAGCACCCGTGTTCCCGCACCCAGACCCATCACGGCACAGACCAGCATTTGCGCCTTTCGGCGGGAGGGTGAGGTGTCCCCGATCTGCTCTGCCATCCACTTCACATAGCGCTCACGCAAATCTGCATGGGCCCCGTCTTGATCGGGTGCGTCCTTGACCAGCATTGCCACCATTGACCAGGGCTCCGCCTCCCCTTTCCGGCGCCGCACCACAATTCTGCGCACCAGCGCGAACCCCAAGGCTTCACCCTCATCGCCCACCAGGTCAGTACGGGGAACATCCGGTGCGGCGGCCGCGTAGAGCTTGGCCTTGTTTCCCATCACCTTCATCACCATGGCCGGGGAATAGCCTGCACGCGCCGCCACGTCCTTGATGGTCACGGAGTTGTAGCCGTGCTCGCCAAACAGGTGCCGGGCGGCCTCCACGATCGCCGCGCGGGCACCGGGCTTGCTCACAGCACACCCACCGGGGTGTTGGCTGCACGCTCGGGGCGTGCTGCAAGGTGGAAGTCGGCCACAGCCGAATGCACGGTGACAGCCAGCTGGATTGACTGCGCGGTGCTGCCGGCCGGGTCAAGGCAGGTCGAAATGTATCGCCCTGCGGGAGGGAGGGGAACTTCGTAGCTGCCCTCGGCGGTGGTGAAGGTGGAGACAAGGAATTCCCCGGTGGATTTCGTCAGTGTCACCAGTGCGCCTTCCAGTGGCTGGCCGTCCTTGTGCACAACCCCGGAGAGGGTGAGCCGGCGAGCGAGTCGGATCTGCTCGGATGAGGAGGAGTCGGCAAAGTCAAGGACCCGGGAGCTGGGCGCCCAGCCCTCGGCGCTGGCAACCACAAGGTAGCGTCCGGGTTCGGGCAGGACCAGGGAGTAACGTCCGTCATTGTTGGCGCGGCTCCAGTCAGCAGGCTCACCATTGGTGTACAGGGCGTTCACCACTGCCTGGCGGATGGGGCGGCCATCGGCGTCGAGCACTGTTCCACCAACCACAATCTCCGCCTCGGAACCGGGCCGGTCCTGGGCGACTGCACCGGCAGCCGGCACAGTGCTGAGCACGCCCGTGCTTGTACCCGCCGTGACACCGGCCGTAGACCCGGGGGCCGTCTGGAACCTGGGAATGAACACGGCGATGCCGATCGACAGCAGTGCCGCGATGGCTGCGTACCAAAAAATTTCCTTGAAGGCGTCCACCGTCGGCAGCGACACTGGCCCAACCTTGACTACCACGGAGGTGAGCACAACACCAACGACGGCGGACATGGTTGAGGTACCCACTGCCCGCAGCAGTGAATTGAGCCCATTGGCGGAGGCCGTTTCCGTGATCGGCACTGAGCGCATGATCAGGGTCGGCATGGCTGCGTAGGCAATGGCGGTGCCCATGCTCACTGCTGTGGCGCCCAGGATCACCATCCAGACCTCACCGGTGAGGAATACTCGGGATACGTAAGCCAGTGCCAACACCAGCGAGCCCACGATCAAGGTGATCTTGGCGCCGTATTTCTTCGTGATCATCGCAGAGACGGGCGCCAGCGCCACCATGGCCAGCCCGGAGGGGATCATGCAGAGCCCGGCCACCACCACGCTGAGCCCGAATCCGAAACCGGCCACTTCGGGCAGTTGCAGCTGCTGGGTGGTGCTGAGCATGTTCGCGTACATGGAAAAGCCAACCAGGATGGAGGCGATGTTGGTCAGCAGCACGGGGCGCCGGGCCGAGGTCCGCAGGTCCACCATGGGCTGACTGACACGCAGTTCGTAAGGGAACCAGACCGCCAGGAACACCACGGTGCCGATGAACAACAAGATCACCGGCTCACTCTTCCAACCCCAGTCCGCGCCCTTGGAAATGGCCAGCAGCAAGGAGGTCAGGGCTGCGGTTAGCAAAATGGCCCCGACAAAGTCGAACTTGCCCTTGGTGCGAACCGATGATTCCGGGACAACCAGCACAACGGCCACGATGAGCAGCACACCGATCCCGGCGGAAATCCAGAAGATGGCCTGCCACCCCATGGACTCGTAAATCAGGCCGGAAAGCGGAAGCCCCAAGGCGCTGCCAATACCTAGCGTGGCGCTCATGAGTGCAACGGCGGAGGCAACTTTTTCACGGGGCAGCTCATCGCGCATGATGCTGATACCCACCGGGATCAGCGAGGCCGCCAGGCCTTGGAATGCCCGGCCAACCAACAGCATCGTAAAGGTGCCGCCCACGGCGGCGATAAGTGAACCGATGACCATCATGACCATGGCCACCACCATCATGCGGCGCTTGCCGAACATGTCCGCCAGCCGGGAAACGATGGGCGTCGCCACTGCGCTGGTGAGCAGCGTGATGGTCACCAGCCAGGAGGTGTTATCCGCCGAGGTGCCAAGGATCTTCGGGAAGTCCGGCAGCAGCGGAACCACCATGGTTTGCTGCAGTGCCACGACGGTGCCAGCCAGGCACAGGATCGTAATCACCAAGGAGGTGCGCTTTGGTGCGGCGGCCTTGCGCCCTGGGCGGGCGGGGGCGGTTGGGGTGGCCAGGTGGGAGGGCACGGTATTCCTTCACGTGAAATCAAAATGGTGAACGGTCGTTCACCATTTAAGTGAACCACCGTTCACCCCCATCGGTCAAGAATGGCCCATCCCTCAATAGCTGGCCGCTTTGGCCTGGTTTTTCCCCGACTTTTAGGTGAGTACCACTACCTCCGCGACCCGGCCGGCACACGCGGCGTGAGGCATTTCACGCGAATCCGCCCTTCGAAGGCGATCCCTGCCCAGTGCCGTGCGGCCATTAGGCTGGGATATATGAGTTCACCTGCGCCCCTTGTCCTGGCTTCCGCCTCCCCCGCCCGCACCAAGTTGCTGTCCGACGCCGGCATCACCCACATCGTCAAGGTTTCCGAGGTGGACGAGGATGCCCTGGCAGCCGCGGCCGGACCGCTGACGCCCGCAGAAACAGCGCTTCTGTTGGCACGAGCCAAAGCGGAATCCGTCGCCTCGGGCACCCGGGCCGGTGAACTGGTCATCGGCTGCGACTCCATCTTCGAACTGGACGGCACCGCTTATGGCAAGCCATGGGAGCCGTCCGTTGCGAAGGAACGCTGGAGGCTGATGCGCGGGCGCTCCGGAATGCTGCACACCGGCCATTGGCTCATCTCCACATCCGACGCCGGAGCTCGGATTGGGCGCGGTGAGGTCACCAGCGCGGTGGTCACCTTTGAAGACGTCTCCGATGCTGAAATCGACGCTTATGTGGCCACGGGTGAGCCGCTGCAGGTGGCGGGCGCCTTCACCATCGACGGCCTGGCCGGGGCCTTCATCACTGGCATTGAAGGCGATCCGCACACTGTGGTGGGGCTGTCAATTTCCACCTTGCGCCGCCTGTTGGCCGCCGCAGGAGTGTCCATCACCGGGTTGTGGCGCTGAGCCAATCCGTTCTGCGCTGAGTTCAGCCCCGGGCGTTGCGCAGAACACTGTTGTGCGCTGACCCCGGGGTCCACCTCGACGCACGGGAAAGTAGTTTCCGAGGGCATCGGCAGCGTGGCCACCAATGCCCCCGGATGGCCCACTGCCATGGTGTTCATGAGCATGGCGATCTTTGGTTCCCTGCTCATGATCGGACTGCAGATCGCTGCCCACACCGGCTACGGCGTGCCCCTACTGGCAGTGTCAGTGGGCGTCTGGGCGGTCTTCACCTCACTGACATGGACATTCATGCCGCGCACCACTAAGGCTGGCTTCTCCCGGTGCTTTCTCCGATCCTTGTTTTCCTACATGGCTCTCTACGTCATCGCCGTACTGGGCGGCACCCTGGCATTTGCAGACGGGAACATTGCGTACTACGTGAGCAGTGCGCTGGTCCTTGCCGTAACAGGCATTGCCAGCGCATTCAGGGAACTGCGAGCATGAGCACCGAAGCCGAAAACAGCCAGGAGAATACGCCCCAACACCCCCGCCACGAACTCAGCGATGTACTACATCAGCCCGGGCGGTTCTCCATTGCCGCGACCCTGTACAGGACCGAAACCATGGACTTCAGGACCTGCGCACCTCGGTGAAGCTGACCGGCGTCGGCGAACAGGCATGGGAACACCACCTGGCCACGCTGCGTCTCATTGCCGGGCAGTAACCAAAGCAAATCTTGTAGGAACCCAACAAAAGAACCGGCACTCACACGCATAAAGAGCATCATGTGTGCGGAAGATCGACATATTCGGCTAGGCTCTGCAGAGAATAGAAGGAGTCTGACGTGACTAATCCACAGCCTGCAGGTGCCCACCTGCTGCGCAAAGTCCTGATCGCCAACCGCGGCGAAATTGCCGTCCGCATCATTCGCGCGGCCCGCGACGAAGGCATCCTGTCCGTCGCCGTCTACGCGGAGCCGGACCGGGACGCGCTGCATGTTCGCATGGCCGACGAGGCGTTCGCCCTTGGCGGCGCCACGGCCGCGGACTCCTACCTCGCCATGGACAAGATCCTCGACGCAGCCAAGGCATCGGGTGCCGATTCCGTGCACCCCGGCTACGGCTTCCTGGCCGAAAACGCCGACTTCGCACAGAAGGTCATCGACGCAGGCCTGATCTGGATCGGCCCGCCCCCCGCCGCCATCGCGGCCCTTGGCGACAAGGTCCAGGCCCGCCACATTGCAGAGAAGGTTGGCGCACCGCTGGTTCCCGGCACGAAGAACCCGGTTGAATCCACCCAGGAAGTCCTGGACTTCGCCGATGAATTCGGCTTCCCTCTGGCAATTAAGGCGGCCTACGGCGGCGGCGGACGAGGCATCAAGGTTGTCCGCTCGCGGGAGGAAATCCCCGAACTTTACGAGTCGGCCGTCCGTGAAGCCGTCGCAGCCTTTGGCCGCGGCGAGTGCTTCATCGAGCGTTTCCTGGACTCCCCCCGCCATGTGGAAACGCAGTGCCTCTCGGATGCAGCCGGCAACGTCGTCGTCGTTTCCACCCGAGACTGCTCCCTCCAGCGTCGCAACCAGAAGTTGGTGGAGGAAGCACCCGCCCCGTTCCTGACGGATGAGCAAAACGCCCAGCTTTACGAGGCCTCCAAGGCCATCATGAAGGAAGCCAAGTACATTGGCGCCGGCACCTGCGAATTCCTCGTGGGCACCGACGGCACCATCTCCTTCCTCGAGGTCAACACGCGCCTGCAGGTGGAGCACACCATCTCCGAGGAAGTCACGGGCATCGACCTGGTCCGCGAGCAGTTCAGGATCGCCCGCGGCGAGGAACTGGGTTACTCCGATCCCGAGATCCGCGGTCACTCCTTCGAGTTCCGCATCAATGGCGAGGACGCCGGCCGCGGTTTCATGCCGGCCCCGGGTACAGTGACCAGCCTCGAGCTGCCGTCGGGCCCCGGCGTCCGCGTCGATTCTGGCATCACGGCTGGCGAGGTCATTGGCGGCAACTTCGATTCCATGCTGGCCAAGCTGATCGTCACCGGCGCCACCCGCGAGCAGGCGCTGCAGCGTTCAAGCCGCGCCCTGGCTGAAATGCACATCGGCGGACTGCCCACAGTGCTGCCATTCCACCGCGCAGTGGTCGTGGACCCCGCCTTCGCCCCCACCGACGGCACCCCATTCACTACGCACACGCGCTGGATCGAGACCGAGTTCAACAACACCATCCCGGCGTTTGATCTCAGCACCGCCGGCACGTCCACGGACGACGCCGGCACGCGCCAAAGCGTGACCGTCGAGGTTGGAGGCAAGCGCCTGGAGGTGACGCTCCCGGCGTCGCTTGCGGTCAGCAACGGTTCCTCAGCGGGCACCAAGAAGGCCAAGAAGGCAGGGCGCAACCGCAGCGCCGGCCCCGCTGCCAGCAACGGCAACGCACTGACCTCGCCCATGCAGGGCACCATCGTGAAGGTGGCAGTGGCCGACGGCGACGTTGTGGCCGAGGGCGACCTCATCGTGGTCCTTGAGGCCATGAAGATGGAGCAGCCGCTGACCGCGCACCGCGCAGGCACCATCACGGGCTTGAGCGCAGCCCCGGGGGACACCGTCTCCGCCGGCGCAGTGCTGGCCACGATCGAGGACTAACACAAGAAAAGGTTGCCCGCCGCAGTGGTCTGTGACCACTGCGGCGGGCAACCTTTTCCTGTGCCAAGAACGGCCAGACGGGCCCTATTGCAAACGTTCGGCCGCGTCATGATTCTAGTCAGCTCGGCCTTGACGGTGGCTTCGCTGAGATAAAGGTCGCGGCCGATTTCAGCGTTGGTGTTTCCCAAAGCCACGCGCGACACAAGCTTCTCGTCACGACCATTCAGCCTGGCCCCGCGACGGATTCTTTCCCTGTCCCGCAGCTTTCCTTCAACACGACGTAGTCAAGACCCGCCAGAATAGCCTGAAGACCCTGACGCAGGGGAACGTCCCCACCGACCAGATGCGGTCAAGTCCCGTCCCATTTATGCATCATCACAGACCCCTAATTCAGGGGAAATTAAACGACTGAAGTAACCAGCACCCGCTTCTCAATGTCCGGCCGGGCCAAGAAGATTGCGTGGGTGGTCCTGGCACCGGCAGGGATCGCCGGCGGCACTCCGGCAGGTACGTGTGACACCTCTGACTACACCCTCACCGGAGCCGTGATGACTGTCACCGCTGACGTACCTCTCGGATTCAAGCAGGGCGCATGGGCCGGCGCCACCAACCAGGACGCCTGCAAGGGCGGCAGCTGGGTGCATCGAGGGAAAGGCAGGGACGCGTTGAATCGCTCTGTGTTGTGCGGTCATCGCGACAAGCCGCCGACCACCCGCAGCCTCGGTGCCGGCTCCCTGCTCGCGGCCCTCATGTTGCTGCTTACAGCAGCCAGCAACCCTCCCGCCCCGGATACGCGGGGCTCGAGCCCGTCCACGTTCCAGATCGCGGGCGAGGTCCGGTCCATGCCTGCCGGATCCCCGGCCACGCTGCTGTGCGAAGGCTTTGGCCACGGGTTCTGGTCCTTTTCCGGTCCTTATGGGAGTCTCCGGAGCGCGGCCAGGATCACCAGGGTCAAAACCGTCTCTTGATCGAAGCTTTGGATGATTAGGGGAGGTCCTTAAGCTGCTTGAGAGCATTTTCCAAGGATTGAGGGAATCTTTAGATGCCGGGGAAAAATCTTTAGGTCGAGGCTGGAATCTTAAGCGAATTTCGGGGTTCATCTTGGGCGGATGTAAAGGATCGCGGTTCAGAGTTGGACTCACTTGAAGCTGAACAGCGAATGGAGAACCAAAGTGACTGCACATATCCAGGACCGCACGGAGTCCAATTACCTATCTGTCCTTCCGCAAGAGGAGCACCAGACCAACCTGGCCACCATTGCCTGTGTGATTCCCGCATACAACGAAGAGGACACCATTGCGGAGGTGCTCGAAGCCCTGCTCAAGCAGACCCGCCTGCCCGACGTCATCCACGTCGTCGTCAACAACTCCACCGATGAGACCTTCTACATTGCCCGCGAGTTTGCCGGTCCCCACCAAAACGTTTACCAGGACACCCTGTACCGTACCGAGGTGTTCGTCCATGACATTGGGACGAACAAGGACAAGAAGGTCGGCGCGTTGAATTACGGTTTCGCCCAGGTTTGCGATGACTACGACTACTTTCTAGGTGTGGACGGCGACACCGTCGCCGACCGTCATGCGGTGGAACAACTGGAAGAGGAAATCCTTAGCGATCCCAGAATTGGCGGGATTTCCGCGATCTACACCGTCGCCGAGCCCCAGAAGCGTGGTTTCACGGCAAAGTTCCTCACCGCCGGCCAACGTGCCCAATTTGCCGCGTTCAACATGGACAACCTGCTTCGCGGAAGGAACATGGCAGTGCTGGGAGGTCAGTGTTCCTTGTTGTCAATGGACGCCTTGAAGAACATCATGGTTGACAACCGGCAGTCCACACCTTGGGTGAAGGACTCCGAAGTGGAGGATTCACTGCTGTCACTGCAGATCAAGAACCTCGGATATGCCACGAAGATCTCCGCCCGTGCCCGTGCCTCAGTCGGTGGAATGGACACCTTGCGTGCCCTGGACGGCCAGCAAGTGAAGTGGAACTATGGAGCCATCGACTTGATGTGGCCTGGTCAGCGCAGCAACACACCGGGGCAGCCATTGCACCCCAATCTGAGGCTGCGGTGGAGCGAGAACGCCTCGATGGTCATCAACATCCTGACACGTATCTCCTTCATCATGCTTCTGACGGCGTCGTTGAGCATCAACGCTTACGTCTTTTATCCTGTGTGGCTGATCCCTCCGATGGTGGCGGTGGTGTTGAACCTCCGCATTGCCCTGTCAATTCAAGGCAAGACGGGTAAGGACATCGCTTTCGCTTTGACAGGGTTGCCAGCGGAAATCTACCTGTGGCTGCGAATGGGTCATTTTGTCCGGGCCTGGGCCAAGTTCTTCACCGGTGCACAAACCGACAACTGGGCCGCCCAAGCGAAAGCAGAACGTGGATCCGGCAGCGCGTATCTGATGCCGGTTGTGGTGTTCGTGGTAGTAGGCGCAGGCATGGTTTTCGCCTGGATGCAGCTTCCCATCGGCCTCCAGTCCGGGATCCTTTCCATTGGCTGGCCCGTGCTGTACATCACCACCATGGTTCAGACGGCATTCATGCTCCGCAAAACTCTCCGCAACCACCACGGGTTCCACGTATGAGCCCCGCGAAGCACCGGCTTAGCCGGGCGGACACCAAGCGCCCCGGCGCCACACAACAGCAACAGCCCCCCGCCACCGCCCGTATTACTCGCGGTCCCGCTCGGCACTCCGACAAGGACACCACGATGACCCCCTCAAACAGCTCTCACCGTCTGCGCAACACGACCACCCTCGGCGCTCTGTCCCTGGCGACCGTTCTGGCCATCTCCGGATGCTCCGTTCCAGGGTTGCCCGGCGCTTCCGGCGCCCCCATGGCCCAAAAAGCCGCCCTGGTCCAGGCCGCCACACCGGCAGCCACCCCTGTCCCGTCACCGACGGCCAGCACCGAAACTCCAACACCGTCACCCAAGGCACCGGCATGGGTTCCTGTCAGCGGGGACCTCAGCCGGGGATCGGTCACCCACACCCTGGGCGCTGCGTCCCGGCATCTGACCATCGATTACTGGATGAGCGATGATCCAGCCACCTTGACACCTGATGATTCACCCATCATCCGCCTGAGCGCCCATCTTGACGGTCCCTCGGATGCCGGAGCCATTGAAGTCACCAGCTTTAACGCCACCGCCCTTGGAAAGGTTCTGGCCAACGACACGGGCAACTTCGCCGTCCAGCCGCCGTATTCCTACTCCTCCGGTCTGGTGCTCCCGGCCAATCCCACCGCCCACAGCACCCAAATCATCGTCACTTTTGACCTGCTCACCGAAACGGCTCCGGGAACCGGCGTCTTCACCCGTCAAACCATTTTGGATACGGTAAACGTTGGCTACGCCCGTCCGGGCACAGAGTCACGGAACTGATCCAGTGGACACGATGAAGCAGCAATTGACGGCGGTCGTCATGGAACAGGATCCAGTTCAGCGTGACGTCTTGAGTGCGCTGCTACGTGAGAGCGGCTACAACGTCCACACCGCGCCAACAGCAAAGGAGGGCATCAAACTCGCACGGGAGAACCAGCCGGACCTCATCTTAACGGAACTGATACTGGGCGGCATGGATGGTTTTGAAGCCATCCGGCAGATACAAGCATTCAGCGACCCTTATATCCTCATCATCAGCGCAAGCAACGCTCAACTCGACATGTGCCTGGGGCTGGAGATGGGGGCCGACGACTACATTGTCAAACCCTTCAACCCCCGCATCCTGCAAGCCAAGGTACAAGCCTTGGGCCGCAGGCCGCGCAATAACGGGCCCGCGGCCCCGGTCCCCCTGCGCACCGACGGTGCTTGCACACCGGAGGCCAACAGGGCCCGATCCGAAGTTGACGTGCTGCGCTACCTGACCGGCCCCGGGAGGGTCTCCCACAGCCGGGGCTTGCGCCCCACCGCAACCCCATGAGCAAGAACGCGGTGAGCCGCAACCCTGCCAGCGGAAACCACACCAGCGCGAAGCAGGGTGACACCCTCCCGGCGGGTCCAGGGAAGCGGCGGTTCTCCCGTGGCATCCGCGTTCCGGTGTGGATTCTCAGCGCTGCCGTCATCCTTTCCGCCCCCGGCGCCCGGGCCTCGACGGCGTTGGGGTCCGGCACGCTTCCCCCGCTCGTGTTCAACATGGCCCCGGCTCCGGGCCGGAACCCGCAGCTGGCCCTCCAGGAGGCGGCGTCGGAGTTTCTGCTCAACTGGGTGGACGGGGACGGGCGCGTGGTGCGGCGGGACCAGGGCAATGACACTGTGAGTGAAGGGCAGGCCTACGGCATGCTGATTGCCGCAGCCGTGGGCGATGAAAAGACCTTCCAAAAGATCTGGGACTGGACCCGGGCCCACCTGATGCGCAGCGACGGGCTCCTGGCGTGGCACTGGGCCAACGGGGCTGTGATGGACTCCTCCCCCGCCAGCGATGCCGACCTGGACGCCGCGCGTGCACTGGCCATGGCAGGCACCCTCTTCGGGCGTGCGGACTTCGCTGCGGACGGACGGCACCTGGCCGGGCAGATCATGGACAAGCTCACCACCATGACGGTGCACGGGCGGATTCTGTTGCCGGGTCCGTGGGCCGATCAGCACGCCGGAATCTCCTACAACCCCTCCTACGCCTCCCCGGCGGCTTTCGCCGTCTTGGCACGAAGCACCGGGGACCCGCGCTGGCAGGAACTCTCAACAGGGACCGCGGCTGTTGCGGCTGAGCTCCTGTCCACGAATTTGTTGTTGCCGGACTGGGCGCGGATCAGGTCAGACGGTTCCATCCAGCCCGTGGACAGCCCCAACGGCAACGGGCCTGGAAGATACAGCTATGACGCTGCCAGGGCGATGGTGCGCATGGGCGAATCCTGCCTGCCGGCAGATGTTGCCGTTGCCGCGAACAGTGCGGGCACCCTGGCCTCCAGCCAGCAAGGAAGCCCGCTGACACTGCACGGTGCACCATATTCGGAGGAGGAACACCCACTCTTTTATGTGGCCCGAGCTGCCGCACTGGCCGCAGCAAACCGCCCGGCAGCGGCACGCACCAACCTTGACCGGGCCGAAACGCTCAATGACGCCCACCCCAGCTACTACGGTGCAGCCTGGACGGCGCTGGGCCGGATTTACCTTGATTCCCCGGTCCTCGGCGGCCGCCCCGCGTTGTGGCAAACGTCGTGCGCGTCAGCTGACGTTCGAAGCGTAGTCGAGGTCGCGGGTTTCCTTCAGCAGCACCAAGGCGATCAAGGTCAGCACGGCCATGGCGGACAGGTACACGCCCACTAGGACGGGGCTGCCGTCGGCGGCCTGCCACAGGGCCACGGCGATGAACGGGGCCACTGCGGCACCAAGAATGCTGGACATGTTGTAGGCGACGGCCGATCCGGTGTAGCGGACATTCGTGGGGAACATTTCCGGCAGCAACGCACCCATCGGGCCAAAGGTCAGGCCCATGAGTGTGAAGCCCAGGATTAGCAGCGTCATGACACCGGCCGTGCCTGCACCAAACAGTGGCACAAAGGTGAAGCCAAAGAGCAGGATGGCGGAGGTGACCACCAGCAGCATCTTGCGCCGGCCAAACTTTTCCGCCAGGGGTCCGGAGACCAGGGTGAAGATGCCGAAGAAGAGAACACCGATGATCAGCATGATCAGGAATTCATTGCGCGTGTAGCCCAGCCCGGGGACCCAGGCGGCAATGGCATCGGCTGACATGGGCTTGCCGGCAGCGTCCGCCTTGGCTTGCGCCGCGGCCAAGGTGGCCGGTGCGGTGCCGTAGGAGAGCGTGAATGTGGTCATCAGGTAGAACAAAACGTAGGTGGCCAGCATGACGAAGGTACCCAGGATCAGGGGGCGCCAGCTGGTTTTGAACACCCGGCCCACCGGCAGCTTGGAGATCTCGCCCTGGTCGATGACCTTTTGGAAGGCGGGGGTTTCTACCAGCTTCAGGCGAACCCACAGGCCAATGATGACCATGACGGCGCTGAGCAGGAACGGCAGGCGCCAGCCCCAGGCCATGAACTGCTCGGTGCTCAGGCCAAAGCTGATCCACAGGAACAGGCCGTTGGCCAGGATGAAGCCGATGGGGGCACCCATCTGCGGGAATGTACCCCAGATGGCACGCTTGCCGGCGGGTGCATTTTCGGTGGCCAGCAAGGCAGCGCCGCTCCATTCCCCGCCGAGCGCCAAGCCCTGCAGGAACCGCATGACCACGAGCAGTGCCGGGGCCAAAATGGTCCAGCCGGGGACCAGTGCCGTGGGCAGGCAGCCGATCAGGAAGGTGGCCACACCCATGGTCATCAACGATGCGACGAGAGTGCCTTTGCGGCCGATCTTGTCACCAAAGTGACCAAACACGATCGAACCCAGGGGGCGGGCAATAAAGGCAACGCCAAAGACGGCGAAGGAGCTCAGCAGGGCCACGGAGCCTGTGGCATTGGGGAAGAATAGTGCCGGGAAGACCAGCACGGCGGCTGTCGCATAAACGTAGAAGTCGTAAAACTCAATCGTGGTGCCAATGAGACTGGCAACAATGACCCGTCCTTTGCTGTTGACTGGCGGGGTCTCCACTGTGGCGGCGTTTCGGGGCGTACTCATGAGGCGGCTTTCTTTTGTGCCGCCCAGCAGCAAGAGGGCTGTTGCGCGGCGGTGTGATCAGGAGGTCAGTACATCAATATTAGCCAGCATGTCCGACTGGTGGACAGCTGGCGCCACACTATGGACATCCCACCTCCTGCCCGTGCACTCTTGTGGGCACATAAATTACGACGGCGGGAGGTTCCCTTATCGTGAAGGGAACCTCCCGCCGTCGTGCGCGGAAGCAGGGCCAAAAGCAGCCTCAGCGGGTTTGGCCGTGCGTTAGAGCTCGTGCGGCATTTCTTCCGGGAGCTGTTCTTCATCTTCCGGGTGGCGGGCCAGGTTCCACATGGACAGGGCCAGACCGCCCCAAATGGTTACCAGGGCAATGATCATCATGGTGATGGCTACGGGGGTCATGCGTTCACCTCTTCCTTGATGTTCTCGAGCGTGTTGTTGTCCACGTCACCATCACGTTCCTCGGCGGCGTTGAAGGCGTCATATTCGGGGTCCTTGAGCTTGGACTTCTCACTCCAGGGGATCAGGGAGAGCAGTACCGAGCCTAGAATCAGCGCACCGGCCATGCCCCAGCCAAAGACCCCGTTGAACCAGGCAGGGTAGCCGGAGTACTGCTCCGCGCTCTTGATTTGGATCTCGTTGATCAGCATGTATCCCAGGGCCACCGGCACAACGCCGCCGACCAGGATGCGCCATCCGGTCCCCATCTTGATGGTGGAGGTCTTGTTCAGGTGCTTTTGCAAGCGAGGGAGGCTGCCGAGCCCGGCCGAGACCACGATCACAGCGACGAGGGCACACGCCAGGATGCCGAACTGGTTCACAAACGCATCCGAGGTGTCCAGCAACTGGATACCTGTGGTGGTCGGGAACAGGATCAGCGAAATCAAGGCAATGGGAATCGTGACCACCAAGGTGGCACTCTTGCGGCTCCAGCCCAGCTTGTCCTGGAACGCCGCCACGATGACCTCAAGGATTGAGACCAGGGAGGTCAGCCCGGCAAACACGAGCGAGCCGAAGAACAGCACACCGAGCACCGCGCCGAAAGGAGCTTGGGAGACAATTGTGGGGAACGCCACGAAGGCCAGGCCGATGCCACCTGAGGCCACCTCGTCCACGGGCTTTCCCGAAGCCACGGACATGAATCCCAATGCTGCGAAGACGCCGATGCCGGCGAGCATTTCAAAGCCGGAGTTGGCGAAGGCCACCACCATACCCGAGCCGGTCAAGTCGGTCTTGCGCTTGAGGTAGGAGGAGTAGGTGACCATGATGCCGAAGGCCACGGAGAGGGAGAAGAAGACGTGACCGAAGGCCGCGGCCCACACGCCGGGATTCTGCAGGGCTCCCCAGTTGGGGGTGAAGAACGCATTCAGGCCCACCATGGCACCGTCCAGGAACAGGGACTGCACCACGAGAATCAAGAACATCGCCACCAGCAGCGGAAGGAACACCGCATTGGCCCGTGAGATGCCCTTGTTCACGCCGGCCACCATGATCACAATGGCCACGATCCACACAGCAAGCATGGGGAAGAAGACATTGGAGACGAAGTCGAAGGACAATCCGGCCGTGTCGGCGGTCTTGAGGAAGTCCTTGAAGAAGAAGCCCTCGGCGTCGTCGCCCCAGGCCTTGGTTAGGGAGAACCAGGCGTACATGGCAGCCCAGGCGATGATCGCGGCGTAGTAGATGGCGATGACGAAGCAAATCATCACCTGCCACCAACCAATCGGCTCGGCTGCGCGGTGCAGGCGCCGGTAGGACAGGGGCGCCGAGCCGCGGAAACGGTGTCCGATGGAATAGTCAAGGAAGAGCAGCGGGATGCCGGCACACAGCAAGGCCACAAGGTAGGGGATCAAAAAGGCGCCGCCGCCGTTTTCGTAGGCGACGTAGGGGAAACGCCAAATGTTTCCCAAGCCTACGGCGGAGCCGATCGCGGAGAGAATGAAGAGTCGGCGAGAGGAAAATGTCTCGCGTCTGGCCGGGGCGGGCTTGCCGCCCCGGCTCGCGGGTGATGTTGTCATGAGGGAATATTAGCCAAAGTGTCCGCCTGATGGACATTTTGTTTCACTATGTGGACGTCCACCGTTGCGGCACAGTCCGTTACACCGGCCTGAGGCCTTACATGTGGACGTGCAGGCGGCGGGCCGCCTCGGAGATGGAGCCGGACATCGACGGGTACACCGTGAAGGTGCTGGCGACGTCGTCGACGTGCAGGTTCTGCGTCACGGCCAGGGCGATCGGGAAGATCAGCTCACAGGCTCCGGCGCCCACAACCACGCCGCCAATGACTGTACCCGATCCCTTGCGGGCAATGATCTTGATGAAACCGTCGTTCACGTTTCTCATCTTGGCCCGCGGGTTGGTCCGCAGCGAGAGCTTGATGACGTCGCCCTGGTATCTTCCTGCGGCAAGGTCGGCCTCGGAGACACCCACTGAGGCAATCTCCGGCGAGGTGAAGATGTTTGAGGATACCTGGTTCAGTTTCAGCGGGCGCACGCCGTCCCCGCCGAGGTGGGCCACGGCGATGCGACCCTGCATGGCGGCGACGGATGCGAGCGCGAACACGCCGGTGCAGTCGCCCGCGGCGTACACGTTGGGCGCGGTGGTGCGGGAGACGCCGTCGACCTTGATGTGGCCGCTGGGTGTGACCTCGACGCCTGCGGCTTCCAGGCCGATGTCGGTGGTGTTGGGGATTGAGCCAACGCAGACCAGGCAGTGCGTGCCAGTGACGGTGCTGCCATCGCCGAGCGTGACGATGACGCTGTCGGCCGTGCGCTGGACGGAATCGGCGCGCGAGCGGGACAGCACGCGCAGGCCGCGGCGGGCAAAGACATCCTCGAGCACGGCTGCGGCGTCGGAGTCCTCACCGGGCAGTACCTGGTCGCGGCTTGAAATCAGGGTGACCTTGGAGCCAAGGCCGTTGAAGGCTGAGGCGAACTCGGCGCCGGTGACGCCTGAACCAACCACGATGAGTTCCTCGGGGAGTTCCTCGAGGTCATAGATCTGCGTCCAGTTCAGGATGCGTTCACCGTCGGGCTGGGCCGTTGCCAGTTCGCGGGGGTGGGCACCCACGGAGACAAGGATGGCGTCGGCCTTGACGATTTCCTTGGTTTCGCCGCGGTCCACCTCGATGGTGCGGTTATCCAGGAGGCGGCCGGTGCCGATGATGATCTTCACGCCTACGGCCTCGAGGGCGCGGCGGATGTCAGTTGACTGCTCGCGGGCCAGGCGCATGACACGCTCGTTGATGAGCTTCATGTCTGCCTGCATGGCTTCCTTGGGGTTGCCGTCCGCGGCCTGGAAGCTGACACCCAGTTCGGTGGAGTCGATGCTGCGGTTCATGGCCTCGGCCGCGGCAATGAGGGTCTTGGAGGGGACAACGTCCGTTAGCACGGCCGAACCGCCCAGTCCTGCGCGTTCGACGATTGTCACCTGGGCACCCATCGAGGCTGCCACCATGGCGGCTTCGTAGCCGCCGGGTCCGCCGCCGAGGATCGCAAGGCTGGGAAGGGCAAAGGGCTTGAATACATCCTGTTGGCTGGTCACAGTTGTTAATTCTCGCCTATGTATGCGTGGGCACCAAGTTGCAGGCGTTCGAAGGTGCTTTCCGGGTAGGTTTGTCCCATGAGCGAATCAAAGACTTTATCAACACAGGACCCCATGGATTTGGCTGCTGCAGCGGCGCAGCACATTGCCACGGCCACCGGAGTTGCCCGCCACGACCTTGCCCTGGTGCTCGGATCGGGCTGGGGTGAATCGGCAGGACTCATTGGTGAGGTGACCGCCGTGGTGCCTGCCGCCGAGGTCCCCGGCTTCAGCGCCCCCTCCGTGCCGGGGCATGTGGCAACACTGAGTTCCATCCGCACCCCCGACGGCAAGAACGTGCTTGTCCTTGGCGCGCGCACCCACTTCTACGAGGGCAAGGGCGTGCGCGCCGTGGTCCACGGCATCCGTACTGCGGCCGCCACCGGCGCCAAGACAGTGGTACTGACCAACGGCTGCGGCGGGCTGAACCCCGACTGGGCACCCGGCACGCCCGTGCTGATCAGCGACCACATCAACCTCACGGCCGCCTCCCCTCTGGAGGGCGCCACCTTCGTTGACCTCACTGACCTGTATTCCTCCCGGCTGCGGGCAATCGCCCGCGAGGTGGACCCCACCCTGGACGACGGCGTGTACGCCCAGTTCACTGGTCCGCACTACGAAACCCCGGCCGAGGTGCAGTACGCCAAGCGCATCGGCGCGGACCTGGTGGGCATGTCCACGGCACTGGAGGCTATTGCCGCCCGCGCTGCCGGCATGGAGGTCTTCGGCATCTCCCTGGTGACAAACCTGGCTGCAGGCATTAGCTCCGAACCGCTCTCGCATGCGGAGGTTCTCGCGGCCGGCGCGGCTGCCGGCCCGCGAATTTCCGCCCTGCTCGCTGCGATCATCGCGAAACTGTAGACTCCGTCCCGTTGTGCGCCGCGTTCATCCCCGACCACGGCGCACAACACTGTCCTGCGCCGTTCACGCGGACGGACGTTGCGCACAACGGATCCGGGCCAAGGCCCGCTCGACGTAGTTAAGGAAGACCTCCGGGTGGTAGAGGACCACCTCGGCTGGCAGCCTGAGCCGCCAGACCCCGTTGAGGACGTACATCGCATCACGGCGCAGGTCCTCTTTCCAAGCTTCTGCCGTGGCGTGGAATTCCCGGCCGTCCCCCTCGATGCCCAAGATGCCGTCAACGAGCAGATCCAGGTGCCCCACCTCACGCACATAGGCCTGCGCCACTACATTGTGCCCGGCCCTGAGCAAATGGTGGCGTCCTGCCGTTTCAGTGATGGACATGGACTGTGGATCGATCAAAGCGATCATCTCCCGTGCCCGTTTGTCGCTCCGCCGATCGAATTCCATCCGAAGCTCCTCAATGGTGCACTTGTTCTTTACCACGGCCGATTCCATGGTGATCAGCCCGTCCAAATCACTCCCGCACCCTACTGCCTGGCGCACCACTGCCATGAATGTCTCCGGCCCGGCCGTCCTGTGCGCGGTGCACCCTGGCACGGGGCGGCCGTGCGCCGTCGCCACGTGAAGGTCCCGCGGCTCGCGCAACACCCACAGTCCCAGCCCCTTCAGCCTGCTCAGACATGCCAGACGGGCCTGGTTCCGGGCAAGAAACACATCAAGTTCGTTGAATCCCGGCAGGGCATAGTGGCCACGGGCCACCCGGCAGATCCTCCCCGCTGTCACGGCGTCGGCAATTTGACGGGTGGAGATTCCGATCGCCTGCAACTCGTGGTGCCGCGCCACAGACCCAAACCGGGCAATCGCGTCCTCCACGGCCAGTCTTCCCCGTACGGTGATCAGCGCTGTTTCCATGCTCATCCCCCAGTGTGGGCCGTTGCGCCCCTCTACTGCAGCCGAAATTCAGCCAGGGTGGACGCTCTGCCACCTCGCACCCCCTGTGGAGGAACCCTTGAGCACAGGCGCCGTCCCGTTGTGCGCCGCGTTGACCCCCGACGCCGGCGCACAACACTGTCCTGCGCCGGTCAGGGGACGGACGTTGCGCACAACGGCACTGGCCTGTCATCTACCTCTATTGGCCACCTGCCGCTACATTGGTCTGGTGAACCATTCTTCCGACGCCACCTCCGAGTCCAACGCCGCACTCGAGTCCGCAGCCCTTGCCGAAGCCGCGCTCCAGTGGGCGGACCACGACCCCAACCCGGCCACGGCCACGCAGCTGCGCGGGTTGGCCGAGCGGGCAGCCTCGGGGGCGGATGCCGCCGCCGAGCTGGCCGACAGTTTCGACGGCAACCTGCAGTTCGGCACTGCAGGCCTGCGCGCCGCCATGGGGCCGGGGCCCAACAGGATGAACCGCACGGTGGTCCGCCGCGCCGCCGCCGGCGTCGCCGCGCACCTGCTGGATTTGGCCGCAGGCCCCGGCACAAAGGGGCATCCCGACGACGGCCCGTACATGCCGCGCGCCGTCATCGGTTTCGACGCCCGCCACAACTCCGCCGACTTCGCCCGTGACACCGCCGCGATTTTCACCGCCGCCGGGGTGGAAACCTTCATCCTGCCCGCTCCCCTGCCCACGCCGGTGCTGGCCTTCGCCGTCCGGTCACTGGGCTGCGAGGCGGGGATCATGGTCACAGCCAGCCACAACCCGGCTCAGGACAACGGCTACAAGGTCTACCTCGGCGGGCGAGCCGTGGCGCCCGAGGCCCGCGGGGTGCAGATCATCGCACCGCACGATTCGGCCATTGCCGCTCACATCGCGGCGGTGTCCGCAACGGCCGAGGCCGGGGACACCTCCACCATCCCCCTGGCCACGGACGGCTGGAGCGTGCTCGACAGCGACCTGCAGGCCGGTTATGTGGCGGCCGTCGCCGCACTTGCCGAATCGGGAAACGGCAAAGCCGCCCCGCCCCGGGAATTGAAGATCGTGCACACATCGATGCACGGGGTTGGCAACGACACCGCCCTGGCCGTGCTTGAAAAGGCGGGTTTCAGCGACGTCCACGCCGTCACCGAGCAGGCACAGCCCGACCCCGACTTCCCCACCGTCTCCTTCCCCAACCCGGAGGAGCCGGGGGCCATGGACCTGGCGTTCGCGCTGGCGCGGGAGGTGGATGCCGACATCGTGCTGGCAAACGACCCCGACGCCGACAGGGCGGCCGTGGGTGAGGTTGATCCGGCGACCGGTGAATGGCGCAAATTCCACGGCGACGAGGTGGGTGCCCTGCTCGGCGCACACATCGCACGCCGCGGCGGGCGCGTCGGCTCCACAGGTGAGCAAGCCGGGGAACCGGTGTTCGCCAACTCGATCGTTTCCTCCCGCCTGTTGGCACGGATTGCGGCCGCGGCCGGGTTCCGGCATGAGGAGACGTTGACAGGGTTCAAGTGGATCTCCCGTGTTCCCGGGCTGACCTTCGGCTACGAGGAGGCCCTGGGTTACTGTGTGGCGCCGGACGTTGTCAGGGACAAGGACGGGATGTCGGCCGGGCTGCTCATAGCGGAAATGGCCGCGGCCCTGAAAGCCAGCGGTCGCACCCTGCACCACGTCTTGGACGACCTCGCTGTCGCCCACGGCCTGCATGCAAGCGACCAGCTAAGCCTGCGGGTAAAGAGTCTGCAGGACCTCTCCACCTTGATGCGGCGCCTGCGCAGCAGCCCGCCGCAGGGCTTTGCCGGGTCCGAGGTGGTGGAGAGCATTGACTTGTCCGAGGGCAGCCCCACCCTGCCTGCCACCGACGGCATGCACTACCTGACGGCCAATGGCACCCGCGTCATCGTGCGGCCCAGTGGCACCGAGCCCAAGCTCAAGTGTTACATCGAGGCCATTGTCCCGGTGGCCGGACCCGAGGAGCTTCCCGCGGCCAGGGCCACGGCCCAGGAACGCCTCTCCGGGACAGCTGCTGCGCTGAACGTGCTGCTCGCGCTGGAGAACTAGCATGGACGGCACCACAGGAACTGCACTGCCGTTGGCAGGACTACGGATAGGAGTGACAGCGCACCGGCGGGCAGCCGAGTTGATCGGGGCGTTGAAGCGGCGCGGAGCCACTGTGCTGCACGCACCTGCGCTCAAGGTGGCACCGTTCGAGGACGACGGCGCACTGCTCGCAGAAATCCGAGCCGTTATTGACGCGGCACCGGAGATCGTCATGGTGACGACCGCCTATGGACTGCGCCGCTGGTGTGACGCCGCCGAGGCTGCCGGCCTTTCCGGGCAGCTCATGGACACTCTGGCCCGTGCCGACATTTACGTGCGCGGGCCCAAAGGTCGCGGTGCCGTGCGCGGCCTGGGCCTTGACGACGTCGGCATCAGCTCCGACGAGACCACGGCCACCCTGACGGAGTTGGTGATTGATGCCGGCGTGGCCGGGAAGACTGTCGCGCTGCAGGTGCACGGATTCACCGACGTCGACGCCCTGGCGCGGCTGGGCGGTGCCGGCGCGAGAGTCCTCACGGTGACCCCGTACCGCTGGGTCACGGCCGAGGAGGGCGACAGCATGTCGGCCCTGATCAACGCCGTCGCCAACAGGGAACTCGACGCACTGACGTTCACCAGTGCCCCGGCCGTGGACGCCGTGCTCAGCTCGGCGGCCCAGTCGGGCAGGGCGGCCGACTTCCTGGCCGCGTTGCGGGGGCCGGGAGCACCGGGGCCGGGATCGGGCGTTGTGGTGAGCGCCGCCGTCGGCCCTGTCACAGCAGCTCCCCTGGTGGCCGCCGGCATCGAGCCGATCGTCCCGGAACGGTTCCGCATGGGCGCGCTGGTCAAGCTCGTCACCGCGCACCTCACCGGGATGCACGACGGCGACCCCACCAATCCGAGCTAAGGCTGGCGGATACGCCGGCCGGAACCGGCCACGGGTTCACCCGCGTTGCACCTGGGCGCTGATGGCACATCCGGCAAGGAAACCTCCGGCGCCCGCCTTGCGGCCTTTGAGACCGGGTGGGGTCCGGCCCGCTGGAAGTCGCTGGCACCGGGACTTGCGGTGTGCGCTCCCTCTGGCCCGCAGCGAACACGCTGCTCATCGCGATCGTACTGGGCGTCCTCCTGCGCAACCAAAACGATGCTGCGGGCCGGAGTCGTGCTCCTGGGCTATCAGCTTCTGGTGGCTGACGTGTCACTGGGCCCGGGCATGATCCTCGCCGACGGCGTCATCGAGACCAAGGACGGGCGCGAGGTCATGACGGCCGTGAGGCTGGGCTGTGGGCAGGTGGCAGCATCCATGAGGTGGCCTGGGTGCCGGCGTCCACGTGAAGTCACTGCTTTCCGTTGGCTTGAAGCCCTTCGTGCTAGCCGCCGTATCAACACTTTGGTTCGCCGGCCTGGCCCTGGCGGGTGTGCGGCTCTTCGGTGCAACCGCCTGAGTGCATCGGCACTGAGGCCCCAACAAGGGTTAGGGCACGGGCATGGAAGAGTTTTGGATTAGGCCTGACTCAAGCTGCCAGACTGTCGGTTCCACTCGCGAATTGGGAACTGCCTGCGCCCGGCTCGAATCCGGGGACGTCCGGCGTGCGGGCTGCGGGGGATAGGTGGTCCTCCCGGTCAAGGCGGGACAACTCGGGATAGGGGTCCTCGGCCACAATGTATTTTGCTATGAAGCGGCGGGCTGCTTCACGTAGTTGTCTCATAGCCAGATACTAAATCTAGAGGCTGAATAACTACTGGGTGACGGCTGGGTATCCCCTGCCTAACCGGCGGATGATGCCCACCGCCACCTTCTGGGGTTCCCCCGATCAGGGAGAAAGCCCATAAAAGCTCGGCGGCCCCGGTGCTGAGACGTTGGCGCACGGCATGCCCTTCTTTGCCCTTTCCACGATCGTCATGTTCGCCCTCGACAACGGCGTCCACGTGAAGTCACCGTTGTCAGTGGGCATGAAGCCAGTCTCCTGACAGTCACTTCAACGGTGCGGATGGCTGGTTTGGCGATGGAG